>CAZDXB010000003.1:65900-170298 GCA_964509335.1 uncultured Hyphomicrobiales bacterium
TTTTAGTTTCGGATTTAGGGGGTCTTCCGGGACCTTTTTTAGTTTCGGACTTAGGAGGTCTTCCGGGACCTTTTTTAGTTTCAGACTTAGGGGGTCTTCCGGGACCTTTTTTAGTTTCAGACTTAGGAGGTCTTCCGGGACCTCTTTTAGTTTTTTCTTCTATTGTTTCTGTTCTGGAAGCTATTTTTGGTTTTTCGACTTTTGGTTTTGGCTCTTCTTTGGTCGGAAGATTTTTGACGAAATTTAATATAGCTTCCCGCGAAGGCTCTCGCCCGCAAATATTTTTTGTCGTTTTGCCTATCAGAGTGAATAAAGTGTCGTTCTGGTCTGAAACAAGTTCCTCCCAAGCTTTAGGGAGCGTTTTTTCGGCGACTTCGCCTTTGCGTTCGGCTTTATAGATTTCTTCGATGTTGTTTATGGCTCTTCCGGTAATCACGTAATTTTTATTTAGTATCTTTATTAGATTTTTTGCGAAATCTTCGGTTTCTACTGAGTATAAATCTACATCGTAAAACTTTTTATCGCCTTTTTTCTCCTTGCTCAAAGGCAAATAAAAGCGCCAATTAATTCCGTTAGTTAAAAGAAGAAGCCTAACTCTTTCTTTCTGGGCTAATTTCGATACCTTTTCGGCGAATTTTTCTAAATCTTCTCCATTTTTCTCAACGAAAATAAAGGCTTTGTTCTTGCCGTTTCTTCTTAAGGCAAAATCGGCTTTTCCGCCGTCGATTTCCAATTCCGGATAGATCTGTTCTATATCGAACACGTTCCAATTCAACATACTTAAAAGTCTAAGTATGACTGATTGTTTAAATACGTTAACGTTTAGACTTTCGACAGATTTGCTTTTTTGCAGGTCTTCTAGGAAGTCGCTAATTTCTCTTTTCATATTACGTATTTCTTTAATTGAACATACTAAGTATATACAAAGCTAATAAATAATTTTTAATTAAAACAATTATTTTTGTAACTTTTTAAAAAATAATTAATTATATTTTGAATATTTTGGAGAATACTTAGCGCTTATCCTTATGGTAAGAGTTTTTATAGCTTTGTGTTAAGATTTAATTAATTGAACGGCGCGTCGAAGTATAATTTAGAACAAGAAATCTGTTGGATTAAAGAGTTTTTCCACGAGCTTATGAATATTTGTATAGGCTGATAGTTGATTAACTTTCATTCCGCTATTTATATCGTCTTTCGTCATTTTTTCTACCCATTTCCCATTCTCAATTGCTTTCGGTATTAAGGGTTTTAGTTTTTCAAAACATATATTGTTTTTCGAGTAATTGCGTAAGTGTTTTGAAATTAAGTGTCTTATTAAATCGCTACATTTGTGAAACGATTTTGTAGTTTTTTCAAAGTGTAGTAATATCCAATACTCAAAACAAATATTTGAGATTGCGAAATGTATTTTCTTGTTTTTTTTAACGATGTTT
Organism: uncultured Hyphomicrobiales bacterium; assembly: GCA_964509335.1. Lineage (GTDB taxonomy): Bacteria > Bacteroidota > Ignavibacteria > Kapaibacteriales > UBA2268 > CAZDXB01. The sequence continues at coordinate 67,337 of CAZDXB010000003.1, forward strand.
TGCGCTTCGTCTATACCAGCGTGCCAGTCTTTATCGACAACTATCCAGATTTCGTCGTATGGATTTCTTTCTCTTCTTGATTCGTTTAACTTAGATTTGGCTTCTTTTGCCAGTCCAATTGGGCTATGATCGGAAGGTTGATATATTTTTATGTTGACCGCGGATAAATTTCTTTTAAGCTTTTCGTCTTTTTTGAATGATTTAAAATAGTAGAGCGAAGATTTCTTGTCTTCGCATAATATTAATATTCTTTTTAAGATTTCCCGCGTTTAATCTCCCTCGCTGAAATCTAATTCTACGTCGTCTATAATTGGCACCGCCTTGAATCTTCCGCTTAGATACCATTTATCGTAAGGAGCGTCCTTTCGAACTCCTTTAATGTCGCTTAGCCTATAAGTTTTGGTGTCGCCTTCGTATTCTTTTTCGACAAAACAAATTTGGTCTCTTCGGAATAAATCGCTGTCTAAAAGCGAACTGTCGTGAGTGGTAATAATCAGTTGAGCGTTGTTAGGATTGTTATTCTTCAGATGAAATAGATTAATTAAAAGTTTGGTCAAAAACGGATGTAAGCTTTTATCTAATTCGTCTATTACCGCTAAACCGCCTTCGTATAGAGCGGGCAGTATTAAACCGCCAGCCGCCATCATTCTTTTAGTTCCTAACGATTCCTCGTTGAAATCGAATTCCGTTTCCCCAATTTTTTTGTTTCCTTCGAAAAGCAAATGTTTTGTGTTTATATCGTATTTGAACGTTTCTTTTAATTCTTTTTTAACAGCTTCCGGAATATCATTCGGCAACGATAAAGACTTTGCGTCTATTTCCCTTATTTTAAAGTCGGTAATATTAGTGTCGGCGGCTATTAACAGTTTTTTTAAATTCTTTTGGGTCCTTTTGTCAGAGTTGATTTTGCTTAACAAACGATTAACTTTTAATACTTCAGTACCTATATCTTGCGCTAAGTTAAAATACTTCAAATTTTCCGCAAAGAATAGGTAAGCTTCCTTAAGATATTTAATATTGGAGCTTGCCGATTTTGATAAAAAAAGTTGATTTTCGAGAATCTCTCTTTCAATTCTCTTTTTTTCTCCTTCGTAGTATTCGCCGTAGCTAATTTTTTTAGCGTTTATTCTTTCGTATAATTTCGCTTGAATACCTTTTGGATAAAAGAATAAGGCTTCGTATTGGATTCTCTTAGAATTGAATTTTAGAACGTATTTATATTTTATGTCGTTTTGAGCGATAAAGACTATTTCAAATTCGACTGGTTTATCCTTATAGTTCTTATCGAATAAGAATGGTTCGAAAGGGGGGATTCTTTTTTCGTGTTTGAATGAGTCGGATTCCCTTACTAAAAATTCCAAAGCGTGAAATGCCATCAGAATATTACTTTTTCCCGAAGCGTTTCTGCCGTAAAGAACTAAGGATGGAACGGCTTGTTCTTTACCTGTTTTTAAGATATAATTGTTTAATCCTTTTTTTTCTCTATATCTTTTAGAAGGAACAAACGATATGTTTACTTCGTCTTTTATGGAGCGAAAATTTTTAATTTTCAGTTCTAAAATCATTTTATTTTCCGCTTTATCGTTAAAATTTGCAAATTATTTACAAATATATGAAACAATCCCGAAATAATATAGTTATTTCTTCTTCCTCATTTCAATCGTTAGTTCCCAGCCGACTTTGTCGCCTCCGAATAGAGCGGCGGCTATTTTGGCGATTGTTTGGAAGAGCTTGTTGAACCTTGACAATTTATCGTAATATGATAATACCGGCTTGATTTTGACGTCCTCGACCGGCTGGTCTTCTAAAGCTTTCTTTGCTTCTTTTTTCGTGAAAGCTTTGGTGCCTATGCTCTCCATTTTGTTCCATAGAACCCAAGAGACGGATTTCCAAGGGCGTAGTTTGAGCAAAGCGTGTTTTACCCAGAAGAAGTAAGCGAGCAGGGAGCGGCGGTGGTATATCATTATTTTAATCGTCCCGCCGGGTTTGCATACTCTTATTATTTCCCGCAAAGCTTTTTCGGTGTCGGGGGTGTGGTGTATAACGCCCCAGCTGTAAACTATGTCGAATTCGTCGTCGTCGAAGGGTAAATCTTCCGAATCCGCGACGGCGTAGCCTTCGGCTTCCAGATTGTATAGCTCAAGCCTGTGCTTAATATGCTGAATAGCTTCTTCGGTTAAATCTATCGCGTAAGCTTTCGCGCCGGAGCGAACCCACTGCAAAAAATCCGTTCCCGCGCCGGCTCCGACTTCCAATACTTTTTTGCCGCGCGCTCTTGAAAATTGAGCGAAAGCGTGTATTTCCGGTTGCATCTCGTAACGAAGCCGCTCGAGTTCCTCGAAGTATTCGAGCGTGTATTTTTCTTTGTCCACCATAAACGTTCCGCAGGCGGATGAGTCCCAGAATTTTCGGACTTCGTTTTTCAGTTCTTTATCGTTTCTTTTGGGCATCTTCTTCGTTCGCTTTTTACTTTTTATTTAACAATAGCGTTTTCTTTCCGCGAGGCGGAAACTGACAAGCGAGGTAGGGGCTGAAGACTTTCAACCCTATTTTTAGAGCGTTTAATCTTTTTCGCCAGCAAAACGATAATATACTTACGGGCTTCATAATTTTAAACTATAGTTTAAGAACGTTCAATCTCGCTTCCAGCTTTTGAAATTTCTCGTATGGAACGACGAATTTGCCGAAATTTTCTTCGTCGAATACCTTGTAGCCGTGATAATCCGAGCCTCCGGTTTGTAATAATTGGTATTGTTTGGCGAATCGCTTGTAGTATTTAACTACTTTTTCGAATAGCATCGGATGCGTAGTTTCAATTCCGCCTAAGCCTTTTTTTACCAAACCGTAAAGAAAGTTATGTTTGAGTATTCTGTATGGGTGCGCTAACGCGGCTATTCCTCCGGCGTCGTTTATCAGCGCGATAGCGTTGTCGATTGAGAAATATTCTTTCGTTACGTGAGCTTCTTTTGAGTCGCCGAGATATTTATCGAAGGCTTCTTTTTTTGTTTTGACGTATTCCCGTTCGACCATAGCTTCGGCTATGTGCGGTCTTATTATTGGCGCTCCGTTGGCTATGTGTTCTACCGATTCGTATTCCACGTGTTTGCCCAAATCGTCGAGTTTTAACAAAATCCGCTTCGCCCTTCTGAAGCGCGAATCTTTCATTTGTTCGGTTTGTTCTAGCAACTTCTTGTTTTCAATATCGACTCCGTAGCCGAGAATATGATATTCGGTTTTATTGTCAAAGCTTGATATTTCGATTCCGGGAACGTATTCAATATCGTATTTTTTGCTAAGCTCGAGGCATTCTTTGCAAGCTCCCAAAGTGTCGTGGTCGGTAACGCTAATCGCCGATATTCCCGCTTCTTTCGCTTTGGCGAATATTTCTTCGGGAGTTAATTCTCCGTCGGAGTAAACCGAATGAATATGTAAATCGGCTACTTTATTCATATTTGGCGTAAAACTCTTTTACTTCTTTATTTATATCGTCTATAGGAATAGTTTTTCTTTCGCCGCTCTCTCGGTATTTAATTTCGATATTGCCTTTCTCGAAATTCTTTTTTCCGACGATTATTTGAATTGGGATTCCAATCAAGTCGGCGTCGTTAAATTTAATTCCGGGAGACTCGTCTCTGTCGTCGAATAATATATCTAGTCCGTCGTTTTTCAATTCTTCGTATATTTTCTCGCATCCTTCTTTGATATGTTCGAATTTGCTGAGGCTTAAGCCTATGATGTGAGCGTGGAAGGGAGCGAGAGGAGGTTTCCAGATAATCCCGTAATCGTCCTTGTTTTGTTCGATGAACGCCGCGAGAATTCTTTCTACTCCGATGCCGTAGCTTCCCATAATAATTGGTTTCTCTTTTCCGTCGGAGTCGAGGAATTTCGCGTTGAGCCCTTCGGAATATTTTGTTCCGAGCTTGAATATATGTCCCATTTCAATCGCTTTTATCGCTCTAAGTTTTGCGCCGCATTTCGGGCATTTTTCGCCGGCTTTTACAGTTCTCAAATCGACAAATTCGTCAATTTTGCAATCGCGTTTGAAGTCGATGTTTTTGTAATGATAGCCGTCTTCGTTCGCGCCGCTTACGAGTCCGTTGGCGTCTTTTAATAAATTGTCGGCTATAACTTTGAATTTCGTTTTTAAATTAATTGGTCCGATGGAGCCGTGGTCGGCGCCGGTGTATTTAATTAGTTCTTTGGATTCCGCGGGGCGAATGTTGGCGGCTTCCAAGGCGGATTGAAGTTTTGTTTCGTTTAATTCGTCGTTGCCGCGCATAAATATTAAAACCGGCTTGTCGTTGGCGATGTAAACTACCGATTTAGCGCATCTCTTTTCGTCGAAACCGAACTGTTCAACCAAATCGTCGATTGTTTTGGCGTTGGGCGTTGGGAACTTTTCTACTTCCTCGTTTTCTTCTATTCTTCCTAGCGGTTCAGCTTTTGATTCAGCCACTTCCATATTCGCCGCGTAGCCGCATTCGTCGCAAATGGCGCAATTGTCTTCGCCGGCGTCGGATTCGACCATAAATTCCTGCGATTTAGAGCCGCCCATAGCTCCGCTGGACGCGCCGACTATGAAATATCTTAGATTGTATCGGCTAAAGATTTTCTTGTAAGCTTCGTAGTGTTTTTCGTAGTTTTTGTCTAACGCTTCCCAAGAAACGTCGAGGGAGTAAGCGTCTTTCATAATAAATTGTCTGCCGCGTAGGACGCCGGATTTTGGTCTAGGTTCGTTGCGGAACTTCGTTTGAATTTGATACCAAATTTGCGGCAAATCTCTATATGATTTTACGCTCTGTTTTGCGTGGTAAGTTATTATTTCTTCGTGCGTAGGCGCCAACACTAAGTTCTCTCTGTTTTTCAATTTGAACATTACGTCGCCCATAGCCTCTACTCTGCCCGTCTCTTCCCATATTTCAATTGGATTCAAAGCGGGTAGCAAGAACTCCTGTCCGCCGATGGCGTCCATTTCTTCCCGCAAAATGTCCATTGCTTTTTTAAGAATTTTATATCCCATTGGAAGAAAAGAGAATACTCCGCCGGCAATTTGTCTTATCAGTCCCGCTCTAACCATTAGTTGGTGGGAGGGGATAACCGCTTCCGAAGGAGCTTCTTTCAACGTCGGTATAAAATACTCGCTCTGCTTCATAAATCTTTCGTCTTCGCTTCATTCAACATAAACTACAAACTTATCAAATTAATCTCAATTTGAGAATTTATTTATCTTTTGAATATGGAGTAGCGAATTATTCGGTTTGTATTTTTTTTTATCATGATTATGTATTAATTTAGTTAAATATTTAAATTTTAAGCATAGAGAGTTAATATGGATAATACTGTAAAGACAATTTACATCATCTTTCTGCTGGTTCTTATATTCTATTTGATGTCCGTTCTGTCGTCGATATTAATTCCTTTGGCTTTGGCGTTTCTTTTCGCCGTGCTTTTTCAGCCGTTCGCGGTTTATATGAACGAAAAGCTGAAAGCCCCTAATTGGTTGATTATGCCTATAATAGCGATATTTTCGCTGGCGGTGATTTACGGGCTGTTCAATATAATTTACGAAACCGCCCTGCAGATTGTCGAGCAGAAGGAGTTTCTAGTTGAAAAATTTAACGAAAAGGTTATTAGTTCTATTCATTTGCTTGACGTTTTAACCGGCGATTATATAAATCTTAACGTATTGATTGAGCAGTTCAACGCAAAACTAACGAGCGAGTGGGTTACTACCGCTATAGGAGGATTGGCTCAGGGGTTGGGTTCTTTTACGGGTTCGTTCTTTATGTTTGCTATTTATTATATTGTATTGCTCGCCGGTTTGAGCAATTATAAAGATTATTTGATATACGTCGGCGGGGGAAAAGCCGATTCTTTAATGAAGAATTACGAGCGTATTCAGAAATCCATTTACAGATACGTCGTTTTAAAGGTGTTAATTAATCTCGCTCTCGGGGTTCAGGTATATATTATTTGTCTGGCTTTCGGAATCAAGTTCGCTATTTTTTGGGGATTCTTAACTTTTCTCCTGCATTTTATACCGTCTATTGGTTCGATATTAACGGGAATTCCTCCGCTTATAATGGCGATAATACAATTTAATTCTATTGAAAAGATGCTGTTATTGTTAGTATTGCTTGTTGCGATACAAGCGATAATGGGCAATTTGGTAGAACCGAAAATTATGGGTTCGAGACTGAAACTGAACACTCTAACCGTGTTGTTCGGACTGGTTTTCTGGGGGTATATCTGGGGCGTTCCCGGTATGATACTTTCGGTGCCTTTAATGGTGTTTATTAAGCTATTGTTCGAGCATATACCTTCGCTTCAAATTGTGGCGAGGGTTATGGGGTCGCCCGACGAACTCGACGAGGAGGGAAAAAAGAAATTAAGGCAATTTCGTAAATCCCGAGAAAATATGGAATGTGCAGACGAAGAGAAAGAGAGTGAAAACAATAAGAACTAAAAGAATTTATCGATATTGGAAACTTAAAGTCTGTTACTATAGTTATTTGAATAAAGAGTAAGAATGGAAATGAGAAAGACGTTTTTTTTATTTATACTTCTGGCGCAGTTATTTGGCGGGGCGATTTTAACTGGGAAATTATGGACTGAAATTGAAATACCCGTTCGCGACGACAACGTCCTGAAAGCCGATTTCTATTCTACCGACACAACGGTAAAGAAGCCCGTAATATTAATACAAACTCCTTATAATAAGGAATACTATAGATATTACGAAAAACTGCCTCCCCAAACCGCGGCGAGCGACGCTTTATTCGACACGCTGAATTATAATTACGTAATAGTTGATTGGCGCGGTTTTTACGCAAACAGCGACGTTCCGGCGCAAGGATACGACAGAGGTCTCGACGGCTACGATATTGTGGAGTGGATAGCCGACCAAAGTTGGTGCAACGGCAAAATCGGGACTTCCGGCAGTTCCGCGCTGGGATATATTCAATTTCAAACGGCGAGACATTGTCCCCCACATCTCGTTTGCGCCGCTCCTTTCGTTAAAGATTTAACAATGAATTACGGCGATTATTATTACGGCGGCGTTTTGAGAAGGGAACACACGGAAGTTCGGGAAAAGCTCGGTTTTCTAAGCGTCGAACAAATAATCCTACATCCGACTTTGGACGCCTATTGGAAATATATCGAGAACGTTACGTCCTACGCCGACGAAATAGCCGTTCCCACTCTTATGGTTAGCGGTTGGTTCGACCATTATCCAAGCGATATCATTCGAACTTTCGAAAATCTGAGAGAGAAAAGCGATTCAAAAGTTAAGGACAAACATAAACTTGTAATGGGACCTTGGCTTCACGCCGAACTCGGCAGGGTTAAACAAGGAGAAATGGAATACCCCGAAGCCGAGAACGTAGCTCAAGGAGCGAAAAAGCGTTTTTTTGATTATTATTTATTAGGCGCTAAAAACGGCTGGATTTTAGAACCTTCGATGAAGTATTTTGTGTTGGGCGTTAATCGCTGGTTTAGCTCCGACGGAGACAAAGTTTGGGAAGGAGATGTTTCTAAAGATACTCTTTATCTGTCCAATGATTTTCAATTGCAAAAGGAGCCGCCAATTTCCGCCAATCCGCCGGACACTATTGTTTACAATCCGAAAAATCCGTCTCCTACAGTCGGCGGTTCTCGTTTTAATCCGTTCGAGCAGAACGTTCCGAAAGGACCAATGGATATTAGACAAGAAGTAGAATCCCGAGACGACGTCTTAATATACGAAACGGAGGTTTTTCAAAAACCGTTGACAATAGCCGGCAGTATAACGGTTGAGCTTTTCGTTTCGTCGAACCGAACAGACACGGATTTCGGCGTCAGACTGTGCGACGTATATCCCGACGGCAGGTCGATTATTTTAACTCAAGGGATTAAGCGATGCCGGTTCAGAAACGGTTTGGAGGAAGAGGAGCTAATGACTCCCGGAGAAATATATAAAATAAGCGTTGAATTGGAGGATTTAGCGGTCGCCTTCGAAAAGGGGCATAAGCTTAAGATAGTCGTAAGCTCTTCGAATTATCCAATGTTCGACGTTAATATTAACGACGGCGGTCCTCTTTACGAATCCGGCGACACTTTGACGGCGGAGAATTTAGTTTATTCGGACGCCGAACATCCCTCGAAAATAATATTTCCTTATTTCTATCCGCTGGATGTCAAGGAAGAAAGTCAATCTGGAGCGTCCGCGGCGTTAGCTTATCCAAATCCGGCAAAAGAACGAATTCAAGTTTCGCTTTCAAAGGAAAACATAGGCGAGACACAAATATCAATTTACGATATATTCGGCGTCGAGCGAGCGAGTAAAACGATAGCCGCCGGCTCCTCTGAACGAAAAGTCGATTTCGACGTTTCGGATTTGCCGGACGGAGTTTATTTTATTAGAATAAGAACGAAAAACAATTGTAAAACATTAAAATTCAGCAAAGTAAAATGAAAAAGATATTAGTTTTCTCGATAGTTTTCTTTTGCGCGTTAAGCGCTTACGCTCAGTTTTCCAAGGTGCCGGATATACCTTACGCCGAAGATTCCGAGCGGCAGAAACTTGACTTGTATCTTCCCGACAACCCAACGGAAAATCGTCCTATAGTATTATGGATTCACGGCGGCGCTTGGATAGTAGGCGACAAAAATCCGATTCCATTTCACGCGAGAACTCTCTTGGGAAGAGGATACGCCGTAGCCAGCCTGAATTATCGTTTTTTACAAGATTCAATGTTTCCCGCCCAAATTCACGATTGCAAAGCGGCGGTAAGATGGATAAGAGCCAATGCTTCGGATTATGGAATTATCGCCGAAAAAATCGGCGTTTGGGGAGGTTCCGCGGGCGGTCATTTATCGGCTCTTTTGGGAACGAGCGCCGGAGTTGAATTTCTTGAAGGCGATTTAGGAAACGCTGAATATTCCAGCGCGGTTCAAGCCGCTTGCGATTATTACGGTCCGACGGATTTATCAGAAATGTCGGCGGAACAACACAGCGGAGAAATAATAAAGGAGTTTTTCAGGCAGTATCCCGATTCGGCGAGTCCCGTCTTTTACGTCGATTCCAACGACCCGCCGTTTTTGATTTTCCACGGAACGAACGACCCCTTAGTTCCATATCGACAGAGTATTAAATTGGATTCTATTTTGAAATATAGGGGAGTTGAAAGCGAGCTTGTGTTAATACCCGGAGCGGGGCACGGCGGCTCTGAGTTTCAGTCGGATTCTGTGTTGCGGAAAATTTGGAGATTTTTCGACCGGCATATTAAATCGGCGATTTCCGTCGAGGAGTCCGACGAGGATAGAGGGTTCAAGATTTATCCGAATCCCGCGGACGACAAAGTGTTTTTAGCGCTTAATCAATTGAGTCCAACAATTAGCGTTCAACTGGTCAACGTTCTGGGAGAAATTATGCTGAACAAGAAAATAAAGGCTTGCGAAAATCCTGTCCGCTTAGATATTAGCTCTCTTCCAAACGGCGTTTACTGCGTTAGAGCGTTCGACGGTAAACATTGCGAGAAGGGGATTTTTGTTAAGAAATAAATGTCCCCGTCTATTTGATTTTTATCAAATGCGACGGGCAGCTATTGCAATCAGAAGAGCCGAAGCCTTTTACTGGGACTGAAGCGTCCTTTTCTTTTAATACCGCTAAATTCCTTTCGCATTCTTCGCGACGTTCGGAGGGGAATGTTTTTACTTCGATTATTTCAGCGTTTTCGTTAGCTAGAAGATAGTCTATATGCCAACGGATTTTTATTTCGCTTTTTCCTTTAGCGTTTTTCAAGTGTCTTTCTACTCTTTGCAGAAGATTTTTCATAGCGCTGCCGGTGTAAATGTATATTCCTTTTTCAAATATCTTGAATCCCAGCGCGCCGATTTTTATATTGGAACGTTTTTTGATTTTAATGATGAGTTGATATGAGCCTTTATTCGTTTTGTTTGCGTTATAGATTTTTTTCATTAGTTTCTTTATTCATTCCGAACAAATTTGTTAAATAAGACAATTTAAAGTAAACATAGCAAAAAAATAGTAAATTTTGTTGAAATTATGTGGAAATAGTTTGGAAATTCTAATGAAAATCTTTATTATTGTAACGCAGCATAAAGAGAAATAAGAGGGGGAGCGAATTTTATGAATTATTAAGGTGAGGAATATGAAGAATTTGCTCTTTTTGACGCTGTTGCTAACGTTCTCTTATTTCGCTCTGGACGCGGCTCAGCCATTAGTTGAACTTAAGGATTTGCCACCCGACGAGAAGTTGGAGTTTTACGAGGAAAGCGAAGAGCTTTTTGTCGATAAAGTTTTGGAATACTACAATTACGTTCTCGCGTTCAAAACTCAACTCGATATGCTCGGCGTCGATACGAAAATCAAATTTTCGTCTCCGACCTACGAAGAATTGACGGATTTGGATTTAAAAGTAATCAAAAAGTATTTCGCGATAGCAAAAGCTTTGGAAAAAGAAGTGAAGCAAGCTTCGGGCAATTTTGCTCGCAATGAAATCCAAGAGCTTCGAGAAGAAACGGCGAAACAAAAAAGGAAGTTTGATAGTTTAAGTTTGCAAGAGAAAAAAGAATATTTAGCGGCGAATAGCATATCTTTTTACAAACGACGCATCGAAAATCTTTTGAATGAAAATCAGCGTCAGAACGTCGTTATTGATTCTTTGAAATACGAGACTTACGAGCAAGTTAACAAGACTAGAGAGAAAGTAAAAGAATATTACGAGGATTATTTTAAGTATTCTTCGCCGGTAGTTTCAATTTCCGGTAGCGGCAATTATTTCTTTTTCCCCGACGAAAGAATAGAAGAGAAAGTTTCGTTTGGAATGGAAGCGATATTTAATTTGCAGCCTATATCTAAGTACGGCAAGTACTTTGATGTATGGGGAGCCTATTGGGCGCCGGTTTTTAACGCGAATTATGACAATCCAAATTTATATAGACTTCCCCCAAATTATTCTCAAACGTATAAATGGAATAATCATTTATATGCTTTGGGAGCGAATATATCCATCCCCAATATTTTGAAATTAGAAGATTTAGCTATCGGTTTCAAGACGGGAGCCGGTCAGTTTTGGGGCAAAGGACATATGTATAACGTGAACGAAGAAATAGCGGATTATTCCGGGCAGGTTCTGAAATTTGAATTGAATTTTGGCAAGCCGAACGTATTCGCTCCAATTCAGATTTTCGCGTCCTACTCCACTTATTTTTTATCAGACGACTTAACTTTTCATTCGCCGAATAAGTGGGATATAATAGACTTAAACGAGCCAAACATATCTTCGTTCGCCATAGGCGTCAGATATATTGTATTGAAATCCTCTTTTTAGTTTGATGAATAATTATTTTAGGAAAATAATATGAATAAAATAATCAGAATTTTTTCGATAGTAATTTGTTTCGCGTTTTTATCGAATTTTGCAACCGCTCAAAAAGGAGAGTTGGAATTAGGCGTTCGATATTTAAAGTTGGGAAACTCATATAGGGAAGCGAAAAACTTCGATAAAGCAAAAGAATATTTAACCAAAGGATTTAAACGCGTCGATTCAAAAAGCCTTTATTGGAAGGCGGCGGCTTTAGAGTACTTGGGGTATTATTACAGAGACGCCGAAAACGATATAGGCAAAGCCATTCAACATCTCGACGAAGCTCGTCTTATTTTTGAAAAAGTCGTTAAACAGAACGACGGGAGTCAAGAAGCCTTAGAGGAAGTAATGGATAGAATACAGTATCTTTCGATAAATGTCAAAGAGCTTGAAAAAAGCGAGGATATAGAAAAAGTTGAAATCGAAAGCGGCAGTTCTGTTAAAAGCGAAAGAATTAATTACAAAGGCGGCGCCGTCGGCAACTACGACAATCAAAAACTTAGGCAGCTGCCTCCGGATTTGGACGAGAGTATCGAGAATTTGAGTTTGGCTAATAACAAGTTCAGGGATTTTCCTAATAGGTTGCTTGATTTTTCTAACTTACAGTTTTTGAATCTTTCTAATAACAAAATCAAAAAGTTGCCGCAAGATATAAACGATTTATCGAAGTTGATATACTTGGATTTGTACGACAACGATTTGGAAGAGATTCCGAGAGATATTTGCGGCTGTGAAAATCTTCAAGTCTTGAATCTGAAAGGCAACGAGATTAATTTTGAATCGTTAACGAACATCATTCGTTGTCTTCCGAATACTAATATTTTGTTCGACGAATACGAGCCGAAATCTGAAGAGGAAACGGAAGATTATCTAAATTATTAGAATTTCCGTTTAGTAGCCGTTATATATTTACGAATAGTAAGTTTTTAGAGATTGCGCGCCGCTTTTGCTCGCTGTGTTGTAGCGCGAGCAAGGGCGTCGCGTTTTTAGTTCGCGGCTAGTTCTTATTTTGCCGCTTTTCTTTCAAAAATTTTTTAAAATCGAACTCATTTGAATATATTGTAATTTTTTGGAAATAAGAAATTAGAAATATTAATAACTGATTAAAAACAGTGGAGCGAATATGAAAGAATACGCGACAAAGCAGATTAGGAACGTTGTGTTGGCGGGACATCCCGGTTCGGGGAAAACGACGTTGACGGAATCTATGTTATTTACTCAAGGCGTTATTAATCGTCAAGGATCCGTAGAGTCTAAAAGTACGGTTTCCGACGGTCATAAGTTGGAGCAGGAAAGAGAGCATTCGTTGTTTAACACGCCTTTGTTTTTCGAAATTGACGACGTAAAAGTAAATTTAATAGACACTCCCGGCTACAGCGATTATCAGGGCGAGTTAATCGGACCGACGCGAGCGGTCGAAAACGTCGCCGTCGTATTAAACGCGCAAACCGGAGTGGATATGGGGTCTGAAAGCGCTTTTGATTTAGCGAAAAAAAACAAAAAGACAACTATTTTTATTATAAATAAGTTGGACTTAGAACAAGCAAAGTTCGACCAGGCAGTTGAAGAACTTAAGGAAATGTACGGCAATTCTTGCACTTTAGTTCAGTTTCCTTTAAAAACCGGACCGGGAGCGAACGCTATTATCGACGTCATAGATATGAAGTTGTATGAATATTCAGGAGACGGCAAAGCTCAAGAAAAAGACATTCCGGATTCCGAAAAAGAGAAAGCCGAATCTTTGCGCAACGAGTTAATAGAGTCGATAGCAGAAACCGACGAAGAGTTGATGGACAAATATTTTGAGCAAGGCGAGCTGTCCGAAGACGATTTTAAAGGCGGTTTTAAGAAAGCTGTCGCCGAACGTCAGATTTATCCTATATTGTGCGCTTGCGGCAAATCCAACGTGGGAACCGATAAGATTTTAGAGTTCGCCGCGAAATATATGCCTTCCCCGGATATGACGCCGGCTTGGAAAACAACGGACGACCAACTTATTTCTTTGAGCGTGAATCAACCTATCAGCTTGTTTGTTTATAAAATGTTTTCCGAAGCTCATTTGGGCGATATGACTTACTTCAAAGTCGTTTCGGGAAATCTTAAAACGGCGACTGATTTGATAAACGAACAAAAGAACGCGACCGAGAGGTTCAATCAGTTATTTGCGGTGAACGGTAGGAAGCGCGAGGAAGTTGATTCGCTGGCGGCAGGCGATTTAGGAGCTACGGTCAAGTTGAAGTCAACTCAAATAAGCCATACTTTACACGAAAAAGGCAAGAATATTGTCTATCCAGAATTAGAGTATCCTCAACCAATAGTGAGAACGGCTATCGCTCCGGTAACAAAAGGCGAGGAGGAGAAAGTCGGTATGGGGTTGAACTCTATCTGTCAGGAAGACCCTTCATACAAGTTCGAGCATTCGCAGGAATTGCGACAGATGATTTTATACGGTCAGGGGGAAATGCACTTGTCTTCGGCTAAATGGCGTTTGGAAGATAGATTCAAAGTCGAATCGGAATTCATTAAGCCGAAAGTTCCCTACAGGGAAACTATTCAAAAACAAGTTAAAACCAGCTATCGACATAAAAAGCAAACGGGCGGCGCCGGACAATTCGCGGAAGTTTATATGATGGTTGAACCTTACGTTGAAGACGCTCCCGTTCCAAAAGAATACTCAGTTAGAGGACGCGATATATACGATTTGGATTGGGGCGGTAAGTTAGAGTTCATAAATAGTATCGTAGGCGGCGCTATCGACCAAAGATTTTTGCCGGCAATTATGAAGGGCGTGATGGAGAAAATGGAGATTGGCCCTTTGACAGGCTCTTACGCCCGAGATATTAGACTTATAATACACGACGGCAAAATGCACTCGGTCGATTCAAACGAAGCCGCTTTCAAAACCGCCGGTATGATGGCTTTCAAAGAAGCTTTCATTAAAGCTAATCCTAAATTGTTGGAGCCGGTTTACAACGTAAAAATCAAAGCCCCCAAGGAGTACGTAGGCGATATTATGAGCGATTTGCCGTCTCGTAGAGCCATTATTCAGGGAATCGATTCTGAAGGACGTTATCAGCAAGTGAACGCGGTTATGCCTTTGGCGGAACTGGACAGATATTCTTCGGCTCTTCGCTCGATGACTCAAGCGAAGGCTACTTTTTCCGCCGAATTTGCTGAATACCAAGCAGTTCCGGCGAACGTTCAGGAAGAATTGATTAAAGAATATAACAAAGAAGAAGAGGAAGAATAAAATCTTCTCGGTAGATTAAGGAAATTAGCGAATAATATTTCTAGTATACATCGTAGGGGTTCAAGATTTTGAACCCCTATTTTATTAACGGCTCTTAAACTTCTTTCATTGCTTCTTCGATTATATCGAAAGCTTCGCTCATTTGTCTTTCCGTTAAATTAAGCGGCGGTCTGAATCTAACGCTCGCTTTCCCGCTCGGTAAAATGAACAATCCTTTTTGGAAGCAATTGTCTAAGAATTTCTTTCTAAGGTCGGCGGATTTCATATTAAAAGCACAGAGCAAGCCTCTCCCTCTGGGGTTATATATGACGTTGGGGAATTTTCGCTCTAAATTCCGAATTCTGTCGAGCAATTTGTCGCCCATTTTAGCGGCGTTATCTATAAGATTTTCTTCGTCGATTATTTCCATATATTTGGTCGATCTTGCCATATCCACAAGATTGCCTCCCCAAGTTGAATTAATTCTGCTGGAAAGATGGAATACGTTGTCTTTTACTTCGTCGATTCTATCTGTCGAGGCGATTCCGCAAGTTTGCATTTTTTTGCCGAAAGCGAAAATATCGGGAACTACTCCGAAATGCTCGAAAGCCCACCACTTGCCTGTTATTCCCGCTCCGCTTTGTATTTCGTCGAATATTAGTAGAGCGTCGTTTTCGTAGGTTAGCTCTCTGAGTTTTTGAAGGAATTCCTTTCGGAAATGATTGTCGCCTCCTTCTCCTTGAATCGGTTCTATTACAATAGCGGCGATGTCGTCTTTGTTGTCGCGGAAAGCTTGTTTGATTTGCTCTATCGCTTGGTTTTCTAATTCGACTACTTCTTCTATATTCTCTTCCAACGGGAATTTGATTTTCGGATTTACTACTCTGGGCCAATCGAATTTAGGGAAATACTTTACTTTGTTGAGGTCGGTGTTGGTCAAAGACATCGTATAGCCCGACCTGCCGTGAAAAGCTTCTTCGAAATGAATAACTTTAAAGCCGCGTTCGGATTTGTATCCTTTGGCGAAATTTTTCCTTACTTTCCAGTCGAAAGCGGCTTTTAGGGCGTTTTCGACCGCTAAGGCTCCGCCCGAGATGAAGAAAGAGTATTTGTACTCGGAAGGCAAGGCGATTTTAAAAAGCGTTTTTACGAAAGTAGCGATAACAGTTGTGTAAACGTCCGGATTGGACGGTTTGTTAACGGCTACTCTACCTATGTAGTCGAGAAAATCTTTTTCCAATAGCTTTGGGTGATTTATTCCAATCGGCATTGACGCGATACAGGAAAAGAAATCGAGATATTTCTTACCGGTTCTTTTATCGACAAAGTAAAAACCTTGGCTTTCGTTTAAATCAAGAACGAAATCGAATCCGTCCACGAGCGTATATTTCTTTAGTTCGTTCAGAACGTTTTCAGGCTCTACGAAATACTTTGCTATGTCCATTTTCATAAAAACCTCCATAATTTATTATTTTAGAATTTTATTTACTTTTGGGCGCGACGCTATAAGCTTAACTAAAAGCTAAAGCAAAATGGCGTATTGGGTTTAATCTATAGTTGGGAAGAAGAGTTATGCTGGGGGACGGCGAAGATATCTCTCGAACCGAGACAACTGATAAAAGAGTTGCCTCTTATAGTTCCTTTACAAATCAAATCTTCGCTCGCTATTAACGTTTCTCTTCTCATATAATCAATATACAAAAATTCTAAATAAAAAATCAACCCCTTTTTTTAAAAAAAGTTATTGAATAATAGATAAATTATTTTTATCTTTGGCTTTGGTATAAAATAGATAGTTAAAATGTTTTTTGTTTATGAGCTTTTTTGTAGATTAGTATCGGGCTAATTGGTTTGCAGCGGTCAACTGTGAAACTAAGTTATAAAAAAAGTTTACTTGAATAATTAGGAGAAAAAGTTAGTATGGCAGTACAAACGAAAATGAAGAAGCATTATAAAGTACAAGCGCAGCACGTAATTATTTTCTTAGCTATGTTGGCGGCTTTATTTATTCTGAGTTTCTTTCAGGGCATACCTAGAGGAACGGCCGGTTTTATTGTTCCGCTGTTTCAACCGAGCGGCGAGCAGCTAGAAAAGACTGGATTTGTGAAGTTCGAAGGATTGGTTTGGGCTTCTACGCTTAAAGAAAAGGAGAAAGAACTCCAAGGCGGTAAAGAGATAAAGAAGGACCATATAAATAGAGAGTTTATTTTCGATTTCTCTTTTGTTCCGAGAGATTACGATAAACACGGTTACAAAAAAGAAAAGTGGGAGTTTTACGCCAAAAGCGAGATACTGGGAGAGTATCCGATTATTTTGGAGCCTTGGGTTGGCTTCTGGATTATCGCTTTAGTTATTGCGCTGATTATATCGGCGTTAATTACAATGTTGCTGCCAAGCAACTTAGGAGTTCTCGCGGTTCTTTTTGAAAAACAAATTGAAAACAACAAAGTGAAGATACGTCTTCAGACCGGTTTTTCCGAAGATATTGTCAATATATTAATCAAACCGGAAGATAAATTAGCCGAAGAAGATAGAGACAAAGTGGCGAGCGCTTTCAGATATATCTGGGACAACACTTTTATTGAAGACCCATCTGGAACCGGACACGTTGTTACATTTGACGAAAGATTCGACGACAACACCGATTTGGCAACTTTTAGAAACAATTACATCTACGAAAGAATTCGCGAATACTATTCAGATTTTGTTGTTACCGAAATTGAGGACACCAAAGACGGTTTAGTCTGGAGAAGAAACCATTTGCTTTTTGGCAAAGGTTTGAGATTGTATATGGCGCACCACTTTACTGAAAAATATTCCAATAACGTAACCGGCGGCGCATACGGCGGAGCGGCGTTCCTTATTTTAGCGGTTGGCATTAGGGGGTTGAAATTTATTCCCGCCCAAAAGCCTTCGCTAATCCTTTTAGCTATATTCTTAGAGTTCTCAATGTTGTCAATGTTGGCTATTACTCTTTTCTACACTGAGGAAGAGGAGAGAATGGATAAGATGTTGAAGAAGATGGAGGACGCTAACAGGAGTCAGCTTGCAACGTTGAAGGGACAGCAACAGGATATTCACCAGTTAACTAACGCTCTGGTAGGTCAAACCGCCGAAATAATTAAAAATAGAGTAGAAAAAACAATATCCGAATATATGGCGAGCAGCGAAAACGTGGACAAAGCTATAGCGAACGAAATAAGTTCTAAAATTATGAAGGGGATACGTAGCGCTTACTCGCCTGAAGAGGAAGACAAAAAATAACTTGTCTTTTTGAGCTTAGTCAATTTAAAAGCCGCGCCGTTGAAAAGCGCGGCTTTTTTTATTAATAAGCTTTTCTTAAATTGTTGTTTATAATAGTTATAAATTAATTTTTTTTGGATGAAAACCGACAAAGATTTTAATAGCCGACTTGATAGAGAGCATAATTCCAAAGCTCAAAATCAGTTCGACGGAATAACCGACGAAACTTCTAATATATATAAGCTGGTGGTTGAAAACGCCGGAGACGGTATTCTAGTCGCACAAGACGGTTTAATTAAACTGGCTAATCCTAAACTTTGCGAAATAACCGGTTACGAAGAAAACGAATTATTAGAAAGCGATTTTAGGAGCCACGTTTACGAGCTTGACAGAGAATTCGTAATTGATAGATATAAAAGGCGATTGTCGGGCGAAGATATTGAAAACGAATATTTTTTCCGAGTTATAGATAAGAATAAAATAATCAAATGGATAGAAGTTAAGGTAGTTCTTTTCGAGTGGAAAGGCGACGTCGCTACTTTAAATTTCGTTAGGGATATTAGCGAAACTGTCAGAGCCGAGCAAATAGCGATGGCTATGTTCTGGATTGCCAAATCCGTTAACGTTACCGATTCTTTAAGAGATTTATATAAAGATATCCATCACGCTTTGGGTAGAATAATTGACGCGACCAACTTCTTTATAGCTTATTACAACAAGGAAAACGGCTCTATAGAATTTCCTTATTTGGTCGATGAAATCGACGAAGAAAACGTGGTTATAAATATCAAAGATAAAGGGTCTTTAACGGCTGAGATAATAAGGTCGGCTAAACCTTTGTTTATGAGGGGCGAGGAGATAAAGGATTTTTTCGGTTCCGGCGATAAAAAAATGTGGGGACCTATGGCTCAATGCTGGGTTGGAGCGCCGTTA
This sequence comes from uncultured Hyphomicrobiales bacterium, assembly GCA_964509335.1. Classification (GTDB taxonomy): domain Bacteria; phylum Bacteroidota; class Ignavibacteria; order Kapaibacteriales; family UBA2268; genus CAZDXB01. The sequence continues at coordinate 86,114 of CAZDXB010000003.1, forward strand.
AAATTGAAAAACGAAGTCATCGGGGCTATTGCCGTGCAAAGCTACGACGACCCGTATCTATATAACGAAAACGACGTTCAGTTAATTGAATCTTTAGCCGAACAAGCGGCGATAGCGATTGGAAAGAAAAACGCTGAAGAACAGCTCAGGCAAAGCGAGGAGAAATTCAGAACGGCGTTTGAAACAAGCCCCGACGCTATAGCGATTAGCGAAGTATCTTCTGGTAAGTATTTAGATATTAATAAAGGCTTTTGCAGACTTACAAAATATTCCAAAGAGGAAATAATTGGGAAAAGTTCAAAAAAACTGGAGATTTGGGTCAATCCGGAAGATAGGGGAAAGCTTTTAACTGAATTGAACGAAAAAGGTTATTGCGACAATTTAGAAGCTTGGTTCAGGCTCAAAGACGGCTCGAAAAAACTTGGGTTGCTTTCCGCCAACGTCATTTTTATTAACAAAGAGCCTTGCATTTTAACAATAACCAGAGATATCGACGATATAAGGAAAGCTAACGAAAAAATCGAGAAATTGAACTTTGAGCTAGAGCAGAGAGTAGTGGAAAGGACTTCTCAACTACAAGACGCAATGGAGGAACTAAAGATAGAAGTTGACAAGAGAAAAGCAATCCAGCGCGATTTAGAAAGATATCAAAAGGAGTTAGCCGTAGCGCTTGAGAAAGAAAAAGAATTGAATCAGTTGAAAACCCGTTTTGTTTCTATGGTTTCTCACGAATATAGAACGCCTCTTACCGTTATTTACACTTCCGCCGAGCTTTTAGAGCAGTATTTTCGAAGCGCCGACGAAGAGAAGCACGAAATGCATCTTGATAGAATTCGAACCTCCGTAAACGGAATGACTAGTTTGTTGGAAGACGTTTTAGTGCTTGGCAAAACCGAATCGGAAATGATGGAGGTTAAAGCGGATAAATTTAACATTGTGGAAGCCGTCTATGTACAAATTGAAGAGTTGAAGGTTTTGGACAAGGGCGAACACGAGTTTAATTTTGAGTATTCCGACCAAGACATACAAGTTTCTCTCGATAGAATGATGGTAAACCACATTCTTGGCAATTTGTTGGCTAACGCGGTTAAATATTCGGAAAAAGGAACTTCCATTGAAATTCAAATTATTGATTATTCAAATTGGGTTCAAATACAAATTTCCGATTACGGAATTGGAATTCCCGACGAAGATAAGCGAGAAGTTTTCAATCATTTTTATAGGGGCGATAATACCATAAAAACGTCCGGCACGGGTTTGGGTTTGTCGATTGTAAAGAGGTGTGTCGATTCGTTAAACGGCTCGATAATTTTTAGCAGCGAGTTGAACGAGGGAACGACTTTCGAGGTAAATTTGCCAAAATACTACGATAAAGACTCGGCGGCGGATTAATTGCCAAGTTAGTATATATTTTTTTCGTTGATGTACTTTCTTACTTTTGGGGGAACGGCGTCCGAGATTGTTCTGCCCTTTTGGACTTTTTCCCTGATTTTGGTCGAAGAAATTGGGTCTGTTTTAATGTCGAGTTTAATAGGTTGTGTTATCCCATTGGGGGCGTCCGCTACTATTTGCTCGATATTTATATTGTAGTTCGGTCTTTCGACAATACATAGAGTCGATAATTTGAGTATCCTTTCCCAGTTTTTCCATTCTTTGAAGCTTTCGGCTTGGTCGGCGCCGATTAGTAGATACAATTCGGGGTTTTGATATTTTTGTCGTAGATATTCCAGAGTCTCGTATGTGTAAGATATCCCTTTTTTCTCGATTTCGTAGGTTTCAATTTCGAACTTATCTTTTTGCTCTAAAGCGAGTTGGAGCATTTTTATTCTTTTTTTATCGTCGGCTATTTGCTCTGATTTTTCACCGACTTTGAAAGGCGAAATATGCGCCGGAACGAATAAGCATTTGTCGAGACTCATCTTTTCGACGAATTGTTCGGCTACGTAAAGGTGTTGCTTGTGGACGGGATTAAAGGTTCCGCCGAAAACGCCGATTTTTTTCTTTTGTTCCATTTATTTTGTTAAAGTTATCTTTTTCAAGTCTCTGAAACATCCGCTTTTCATTATTACAAAATACGCGCCGGAGGGAAATTTATCCAAATTAAATTTAACTTTATATCTGCCGGAGGCGGCGCTTTTGGTTTTGTAAGTTGTTTTTAGATTTCCGAGTCGGTCTCTTATTTCAATAGTTGTAAGAGTTTCAGTGGCGACTCCAAACTCGACGTTAACATAATCCTCGCAAGGATTAGGGTAAGGAGTAGCTAGAAAATAGTCGCCGTCGAAAACTTCGACAAGCCTGCCTTCTCCGAAGCAAACGCTTTGGATTTTTACGTTTACGTTTAAATCGTTCGACGACTGACAATCTTTGTTAGTCAATCTGAAAGTATTTTCCGAGCCGCTTGTGTCTGAAAGAAAAGCGCGATACACGCCGGAAAGAATTTCGCCGTCGTATGGGGTGGGCAAAACCCCTTCCCCTTTCAATAGCATAACGCCCGAGGGGTCTATACTTTTTACATTCCAATTCCATAACGGTAAATCACGCGGCGTTTCGTTTATCGTAAATCTAAGAGCTTTTGGATTGTAGTCGATTCTAAGCGTTATCTCCGAAACGACGTTTCTATTTATTGCCGGCGCTGAACAGGCGATTGAAAAATTTTTGCTTTCTCCCGGTTTCATCTTTAGCGAAGTTTTATCGGCGAATAAGTTTATTGTCTCGCCTATGCCCGTTAACTCAAGCTCGATATTCTTTTTATTTTTGACGTAGAATCTTAATACGGCTTTATATTCTATGTTTTCCATTGGAGCGAAAGCGGTTCTAATTCTTGCCGTGTCTTTAGGCGGAATTGTTAAAGTGGAATCTAAATTAATTATAAAAGGGGGCGGTTCAAAAGTGGAATTGTCGTTTAGATTCTCAATTTCGTAACCTTCTATGATAATCTTTTCATCGTCGGAATAGTTGATTATCTCGATATTTATAATGTCTTCCGAGCATTTAAGAACGCCGCCGTATTTTATTGTGGAATCGTGAATTGCTCCCGCCGCTTCGCATTCGATTGAAGTTATCGAAGTGTTTATTGGGTTAATTTCCGGTCCGGGAAAGGCGTCGGACTTTATTTTGACGAAACCGGCGCGAGTCCCCGGTTTTTGCGGAGCGAATAGAGTTTTTAATTCAATGCTCTTGTTTGGAGGTATTGTAGTTTCTGTAAAATTTTCTAAAAAAGCGAATTCGTTTTGGTTGTAAATTATACGGCAGTCGAAAATTTGCAAGGGCGCGCTGGAGCTTTCATTTATTAAAATAAAGTTTCCTAAAGAGCTGTCGCCGGCAGCCGGAGTTCCGCCGCAATTCCATTGAGTTTTTAGTTTCGGCAAAGCCCCTATTCCGAAAAGGGGTACGGTAAGCGCAGAGTCGAATAAATTCGTTCCTATAGAAATAGCGTTGAAGTATGATTTTTCGTCTTTCGGCTTAAAGTTAACCGGTATTATTAAGCTGTCGCCTCGCTTAAGTTGAATTGGCGTTTTAATATCGGATAGAAATTCAAAACAATTATCATTATCCTTAATCAATTCAATTGATTCAATAATTATATCCAAAGCGTTATCGTTTTCGATAAGAGCGGTAGAATCGTTAATTGTTTTTATTCTTCTTACGCCCCAGTCAATTGCGGAGGCGCTTATATCGTTTTTTAAACCTTGTCCCAATAAAATGGCGCTTTTGTCTCTGCAAGCGTCGAAGTCGTATTCAATTTTTGCTTCGCGCCTGCCCGAGTCGGAGGGAATAAAGAGTATAAAAAGTTTAGCGTATGAGCGGCTATCTATAGAAATAGGCGATTCGGTTACTATTATAAAATCTTTAACGTCTTTTCCCGCTATTTTTGGATTCACTGAAATTGGAAAAGAAAGAGGGTTGTAAACGGCTTTTTCTACGACGATATTTTTGCCGAAACCAACGTTCATTTGTCCGGTTCTTATTGTGTCTTTTACTTGCAAATCGCAAACGCCTTCGCCGATTAATGGAATGATTATACTATCGGCGCAACTCGGTATTATAACCGCTTTCGCTCTTTTATCAATTGCTTCTTCGGCGAAAAAACGCGCTTTTAAGTTGAGATATTCTCCCGGCTGGATTAAACTGTCTTCTAAAGCTAATATTTGGAAGCTCGCCGGACTTTCGCCTATTAGTTTAATTTCCTCGACAAACGTATTCAAATTGTCGCTGTCGTTAAAAGCCGCTCTTTCGACTGATATAGTTTTCTTTTTTCCAATTTGAGCGTTTTGGATTATTACGCTGTCGATTTCTTTCCTCAGCGAAGGGCTATCGATGGCGAATAAGCTGTCGCTGTCGTCTTCGGTTTGTTCGAATTCGACTGTTTTATAAATCGCGAAATTTCCCGTTTCGCCTCCCGTAAAGGTTTGCGAGCCGAATGAAAGAGCGTCGCCGAAATAGTGGGTTTTGTATGATATACGAACTCCGTCGTTTAATTTTATATTCAGGCTTTTAAGGTTATTTAGGTTCGACGGAGTGCGTTCGACTTCGGAAAAACTTTTGCGGGTCAAATACTTGCCGTAGCTAATTTTGAAAAGAGAGTAAGAGCTGTCGCTGATATATAATTTATCGTCGTAAACGAATCTTCCTTTATACTTTCCGAATAAGACAACTTCGCGAGCGTTCGTTTTGACTTTTAGCGCTTTGACGTCTAAGTTTTGGTAGCGGCTCGAAGCTCCGAAGAAGTCAATCGTTTTGAATTCGCCCGCGGAGTTTAACTTCATTATGTAAGCGTAGTTTTTCCCGCGGATGAAATCGTCGAATGAATTTGATTTGAAAGCGAAATTGTTCTTGAAAGTTCCCGCGCAATAGACGTTTCCTGACTCGTCGATTTCGAATGAAGCGGCGGAGTCGTTTTCATCGCCTCCGAACGGCGAGGTTTTCAATATATTTCCCTCGGAGTCGAATTTTAATAGAAAGACGTCGCGTCCGCCGGCTACTTTTTGATTTTGGTTGTTTGCGGAAAGAGAGTTGACGAAGTTGCCGTAAGCGTAGAAACTTGAGCTGTCGCCGTTAAATTTCATTTGAACGGAGTTTTCATTTTTAATTCCGCCGATTTTCCTCAACCATTGAACTTCCAGTTCCGGCTTAGATTCGACTATTATCTTTAAGTTCGTTTTATCTTTATTTTTAAAAGATTCAAAGGGGCGCCAGAAGTAACTTTCGGTTCTAATGCCGCTGTCGATTGTTTGTTTGACGCCTTGTTCGCCGTCCAGATAATAAACGTCGGTTTTGTCTTCTTCGTTGGTTCCTTCCCATTTTATATTTATATTGCCGCACTTCGAAAATATTTCGCCGCCGTTGGGCTTGATTAATTCTATTTCCGGTTTGCCTCCGTATAAATATACCGCGGCGGGGCAAGGGTGAGCCTCGAAGCTTAGTAAATCGCTCCTAAATCTTTTAAGGTTGTCGGGAGCAAATTCCGCCGTTATTTTCCTTTCCTCGCCTTTTTTCATAGAAAAAGGGGGTGGAACGCCTTTCCAATCGGTTATTTTGAAATAATCGCCGTTTTTTAGATAGACCGAGTCAATATGAAAGTCCGAGTATTTCGCGGAAAATTTAATATCTACGGTAGCTTTTGCAGTCCCGTTTCTTTTGAAACCGTATGATTTTTCTGAGAATACGATTCTCGGTACGCTTTCTTCCGGAGCTTCGTAATAGTTTTCTCGCGTTTGGCTTTGCCTAAGAAATGAGATTTGAGCGTAGCGTTCCCTTAAAGCGGGATTGCAGGAGAGGGGCGCCGTCCACGAAATTTCGCATAGCTGGGTGATTTGCGAGTAAAAAGCTATTAGTTTATAAATATTTTTTAAAGCGTGTTTGTCCCATATGTCGTAGGCTTTGCCGCCGGTTTCTCGGGCTATTCTTCTTAACTCGGGATTCATTTGAAACAGCAAGGTCAGAGAGAATATTTGAACGTTCGTTTTAAGAGCTTTGTCTGAAATTTCGTCGGTTTCGGGAGAAACGTTTGGTTTTCCGTCGGTTAAGAATACGGCGATTCTACGGATGTCGCTCGGCTGTTTTGCTAATAAGGAAAGGCATCCGTTTTCCGTGTCGAGAAACGCTGGAGTATAATTAGTGCCGCCGCCGTCGTAACCGATTTTCTTTAATTGCTCAAGCAAATGATTTTTATTATCGGAAAAGTCGCTTAGAACTTCCGCGCTGTCGTTAAAAACAATCAAGGCTATCTTTGCGCCTTCTACGAATTTAAATGAATTAATGAAGGATTCGGCGGCGCCTATAACCCAACTAAGGCGAGTTTCTCCGTTTTCAGGTATGTTCATCGATTGGCTAATATCCAAGACTAAAGCGACGCTGGCTGGCGGCTCTACTTCTCGTTCGTAGCAGTCGATTTTCACGGTTTCAGAAACGTTTTCGTTCAATTCAAATACTTCAAAATCGCTCGGTGTTAGGTTGTCGTAGGGGCTGTCTTTTGCGTTAAGAGCCGTAAAGTTCGCTTTCACTCTCGGGAAATTCGACGCGTCAATTTCAGATACTGAAAATATTTGCGCTCGGACGGCGAATATAATCGTGAAATTCAACAAGACTGCTAAGAAAGCGGCTCTTTTCATTTTGAACTGAAAAATTAAAATATGATTAAATTTCGTTCATAAACATCCGCAATATAACGAATCTATTTTTAAATGAAAATAATTTAATGAAATATAATTAAGAAATTTTGATTGGCGTTAAAAATATGACGACTAGGCTAAGATACTGCCGATTCTAGAATTGTGAGACTTCCGTTGTCGGCGTCCAGCTTGGCTTTTATGCCGATGGGCAGCGTCCATTTGTCTTCCATATGACCTATGGGAACGCCGATAACCGAAGGGACTTTTAATTGTTTAAGTCTAGATTCAATTACTTGTCTAGCCGTGAAAGATTTATTTGGGTAGAAATTATATCTTCTGTCTAAGTTTTTATAGTGTCCAAACATAATGCCGGCGCAGTTTTGCAGTTTGCCGCAATTGTAGAGATGGGTTAGCATTCTGTCAATTTTATAGGGGTCTTCGGAAACTTCTTCTATGAAGAGAATCGCTCTTTCGGTGTCAATTTCGAAGGGCGTTCCAAGCGAATCGACGAGAACCGTTAGGTTGCCTCCCACGAGATATCCTTTTCCAATTCCTTGGGTAATGGTTTTAATTCTTCTGTCTTTTAGCGTTATGGGCTTAAATTCTTTTTCCTTGAACAAGACGGATTTCATATTTTTTAGCGTGAAATAGTTAAACGTGGAAACTCCAACGGGTCCGTGAAACGACGCCAAATTTGAGAATTTATAAACGGCGTTGAGCAGAGTCGTTATGTCGCTATATCCGACGATTATTTTAGGATTGTTTCTTATTTCGTCGAAATCGAGTTTGTCGATAATTCTAGTGGAACCGTAGCCGCCTCGGCAAGCCATAATGCCGTCTATGTCTTTGTTTCGGATTAAATCCATAAATTCTTTGGCTCTGGCTTCGTCGGGAGCGGAAAAATAACGATATTTCGATTTGTAGTTTTTTATGGTGTTTCCGTAAATTACGTTTAGTCCAATTGATTGTAATTTTCTCGAGACGCTTCGTAATTCCCATAAACTGGCGTGGCTGGCTGGCGCGGTTAACGCTATAGTGGAGCCTTCCTTCAAGGCTTTTGGTTTAATAAGTCTCGCTTTTTTTGCGAGCGAGGATTTAAAAATTTTGTCTTGGAGGTCTTCGTAATTGAAATTTTTAGTTTTCGAGAGCGAACGCGCTGGAAGACCGAAAATCGGCGAACTCGCCGCGGCGGCTAATATATATAAGAAGCGTCGTCTCGTAGTGTTCATACAAGTTTAATTAATTTTGTTTAACGCAAATCACAAAGATAAGACTTTATTTGTAAAAGTATCAACTATCCGTTATATTGCCAAGTGGAAAGGTGCAGGAGTGGCTTAACTGGCTCGCCTGGAAAGCGAGTGTACCTTAAATGGTACCGTGGGTTCGAATCCCACCCTTTCCGCTTCGCTCGCATTTTTTTCTCAATATTTTTTAATAGATACCGACATTATATTACCAAATGGCAAAATAAATTCTGAACGCTTTATAATTATTAGCGTTTTGGTTCGTTTAAACAAACAATATTAACAAATCGGTATTTTTTATGGCGTCAGATTTACATTCGAGTAATCATCTTAAATTATTGAACGCCGCCGCCAAAGCGGTTAAAGATTTGATTTCTATCGAAGATTTCGAATCCGCGACGGAAAAAGTTCTAGAAGATATTGGACTAGCTACCGGCGCCGATAGAGTTTATATTTTCAGTAATTATAAAATTCGCGACGACCATTATTTAAAAATGGATTTCGAATGGGTTAAGGAAGGCGTTTCCTCCGAAATAGAAGATACCAATTTGCAGCGGATGAAGTATAAGGATATCATTCCCGGATGGCGCGAAAAGTTTTCCAAAGGCGAGGAGATTAACTCGATAACGAGCGAAATTCAAACGCCGCTCAAGGACATTCTTGAAAAACAGAACGTTAAATCGATTTTAAACGTTCCAATTTTTAAGAACGAGGAATTTTGGGGTTTTATCGGAATCGATAATTGCGAAAAAGTTCGTTTGTGGTCTGAAGAAGAAACGGCGTCTTTAAGAATAGTCGCTAACGGATTTGGCGGAGCTTTAGCTAGAAATGAAATCGAGAACGAATTAAAGGACACTAAGACAAAACTTGAGAGAATTGTTGAGGAGAGGACTCGTTCGCTTTTAATTTCCAACAAGAAGTTAAAAAAGAAAATATCGGAAAAAGACGCTATTGAAAAGGATTTAGAATATGTAGTCAGGAGTTTGGAATATTATAAATACGCTTTGGACGCCGCCGCTATCGTGGAATTCACCGATTCCGAAGGCGTGATAACGTACGCGAACGAAAGATTTTGCCAAATCACAGGGTTTTCTTTGGACGAATTGTTGGGAAGCAATCATTCTATTATGAGTTCTCAGTATCACGACGACGCTTTTTTTAAAGATATGTGGGAAACTATTAACTCAGGGAAAATCTGGAAAGGAGTGGTAAAGAATAAACGGAAAGACGGCAAAATCATTTGGCTCGACACTACTATAGTCCCCTTTATGACCGGCGACAATCAACCGGAGCGCTACGTTGCTATTCGATACGATATTACAAAAAGAAAAGAAGCCGAAGAGCAAATCACGATTTTGATTAGAGCGATAGAACAAAGCCCGACGAGTATAATAATTACGGACAAGAAAGGCAATATCGAGTACGTAAATCCGAAGTTCTCGGAAGTTACCGGTTACGAATTGGAAGAGGTAAAAGGACAAAATCCCAGCGTTTTAAAATCGGGCGAGACTTCTCAAGAAGATTATAAGGATTTATGGGAAACAATTTCTCAAGGCAAAGTATGGCGCGGCGTTTTTCATAATCGTAAGAAAAACGGCGAACTTTTCTGGGAAATGGCTTTAATTTCTCCGGTAAAAAACGCCGAAGGAGAAATCACGCATTTTATAGCGGTTAAAGAAGATATTACTTTGCTCAAATTAACCGAGGAAAATCTAAATAAGTCTTTATCGTTTATGAACGCCGCTTTTGAAGCGATTAACGAAGGAGTCGTAGCTTTTGATAAAGAAGGCGCGATTACCAATTATAACGGAAAGATGCTCGCTATGTGGGAACTGAATGAGGATAAATTAAAAAATCGCGGGGAATATGGATTTTTTGAATGTCTATCTGAAAAAGTTATGGATTCGGAAGGATTTTTTGAGAAGCTAAAGGGCTTTTTTGATTACCCCGAATCCGAAGTTTTCGACGTAGTCTATTTAAAAAATAAAAATGTTCTTGAAATGACGACGCGGCCTCAGATAATGGGCGATGAAATAATCGGACGCGTATGGAGCTTTAGAGACATAACCGAACAGCGCAAAGCCGAAGACAAGCTCTTGTGGTACACAAAAGATTTAGAGTTAGCAAAGCTTGATTTGGAAGATAAAAAATTCAAGTTGGAAACGACGGTCAACGAGTTGGAAGAAGCTAAAGAGAGAGCGGAAGCCGCCGCTAAAGCTAAAAGCGAGTTTATAGCTAATATGAGCCACGAAATAAGAACGCCGTTAAATTCTATTATCGGGTTCTCTCAATTGCTTGAAAGCCAAATAAGCGAACCTAAGCTAAGAAAGCATATACAAGCTATTAATAAAAGCGGCGATAACCTTTTGATGCTGGTTAACGATATATTGGATTTGTCTAAAATAGAATCCGGCAGGGTTAGCGTAAAAATCGATAAGGTAAACGTTAAGCATTTGTTGAGGGACATAAAAAGTATTTTTAGTTCAAAAGCTAAAGAGAAGAATTTGTCTCTTTACCTTGAAATTTCCAACCGTTTACCCAATATGATATTAATAGACGAAATCAAGCTAAGACATATATTATTTAATCTTGTGGGAAACGCGATTAAATTTACCGAGCGTGGTTACGTTAAAATTATTGTCGATAAAGAGAAAGACGACGGAAAGAATTTAGACCTGATTTTGTCCGTAAAAGACAGCGGTATCGGGATTAAGAAAGAAAATCAAGAAAATATCTTCGAAGCGTTCAGACAGCAGGAAAATACCGACACTCGCAAATACGGCGGCACGGGATTGGGATTGACGATAATAAAAAGATTTATTAAAATGATGGACGGCGAAATATTTTTGAAAAGCGAACCGAATAAAGGTTCGGTTTTTACCGTTAAACTGCCGAATATTAGCGTCGCGGACGATAAAGAACAAAACGAAAACGAATTGGAAGAATCGGACGGCCTCGTTTTTTCCGGTCAAAAAGTGTTAGCGGTTGACGACGTAACTTTAAATAGGGAATTGATAAAAGAATATTTAACCGGCAAAAAATTGAAAGTGTTCGAAGCCGCCGACGGTTTAGAAGCGTTGGAGCAAACGAAAAAAATCAATCCGGATTTGATTATTATGGATTTGAAAATGCCTAATATGGACGGCTGCGAAGCGGCAAAAAGAATAAAATCAGATAGAAGACTGTCGAAAATACCTATTATCGCTTTGACGGCGGCGGTTGAGTACGCTAAGGTACAAGACGACAGTTCAAATCCGTTTGAGGACGTCGTAATAAAACCAATTACTTTGGATAAGCTGGTCTCGTCGATTTCTAAACTTATTGCGCATTTCAAATTAGAAGATTCGGCTCTAGATAAGTCCGACGACAAAAGCGACGAACCGGACGAAATTCGCGATATTCTAAATTCAATAGATAGCCTTGAAAAAGATATCGACGACGAGATTATTTCCTTGCTTGAAGGCGAGCTGACCGAAAAGTGGAAGAACGTAAAGAAGACTTTTATTTTAAACGATATCGTGCGTTTTTCTGAAGATATAATCAAATTGGGCGAAACGAATGGTTCGGATATTATTGTCAAGTACGGCGAAGCGCTTTATAATCAAGCGAACGATTTTGAATTTGAAAAATTTCCAGCAACTTTGGATATATTTCCGGAATTGATTAAAAAGTTAAAGAATAAAAATAAAGGGCGTAATAATGACAGATAATTACAAAAAGGTTGTGAAAGATAAGACTCCTTTGATATTAATCGTGGACGACGTTCCCGAGAATTTAAGAGTATTGGGTTCGATGCTAAACACCGAAGGCTACGAGATTTCATTCGCTTCCGGCGGCGAGAAAGCTTTGGAAATAACGCAAAAAGTAACGCCGGATTTAATACTGCTCGATATTATGATGCCCGATATGGACGGCTACGAAGTCGCCCGACGTTTGAAACAAGAAGAAAGGACGAAGGATATTCCAATTATTTATTTAACGGGCAAAGCCGACACCGACGACGTAATCAAAGGTTTGAGCATAGGAGCGGTCGATTACGTAACAAAACCTTTCGACGCGTCGGAGTTGCTTGCGAGAGTAAAAACCCACTTGGAGCTTAAGTTTTCAAGGGACGCGATCGAAGATTACTCGATTAAATTAGAGAAATCCGAAAAAGAATGTCGGGTTATGAACGATAGCAAAGACAAGTTTTTTTCAATTTTAGCTCACGATTTGCGCGGTCCTTTCAGCGGTTTTTTGGGATTATCTGAGCTTTTGACGGAAGAGTACGATAGAATGGAAAAAGAGGACGTCGTAAAAATCGGTTCCAGTTTGAATAAATCGGCGAAGAGGCTGTTTTCCTTGCTGGAGAATCTGCTGAATTGGTCTCGAATTCAAATGGGCAGAATGGAGTTTAGTCCAACCAAACTTGAACTAAAGAACGCGATAGTAGAAGTAGTTAATCTTTATATGCAAACGGCGGAAGTGAAAAAAATCGATTTGAAATATAAAGTTGAAGACGGGACATTAGTAAACGCCGACAAAGAAGCGTTGAACGTTATTCTGAGGAATTTAATTTCGAACGCGGTTAAATTTACCCCCGAAGGCGGTGAAATTAACGTCGTCGCAGAAATCTTCGACGAGGATAAATATAAAGTATCGGTTGAAGATAGCGGCGTAGGTATGGACGAGGAGGCTAAGTCAAAACTATTCCGTCTCGACGAGAAACATTCCACTTTGGGCACTAACAACGAACAAGGTTCCGGGCTGGGATTGCTTTTATGCAAAGAGCTTGTCGAAAAACACGGAGGCAAGCTTTCAGTTGAAAGTCAAGTTAACAAGGGGACAAAATTCACTTTCACTTTAGAAAAGGCAAAATAGCTTTTTTTTCGCGCTTCTTGATAAAACAAAATAATTTGCTATATTTATATAAAAGTAAAATATAGTTTATCAAAAATTTAGGGAAGCGCGCCATGAAATATTGTAACTTATTTAAACTTATTGCTTTTATAGCTTTATTTTCTTATCCGCTTTATCAATCTTCCGCTCAAGACGTATGGACGCAGACCAAAGGTCCCGAGGGCGGCAAAATTATTTCGATAGACGCCGAAGACAATTATGTTTTTAGCGGAACGCTAAAAGGCGGGGTCTATATGAGCGACGATTACGGGGAAACTTGGTCGTTTATAAGCGAAGGATTGCCCTTTCTTATGATTGAGGATATAATTTATTTTGGAGGTAAATTGTTTGTTTTGAATCACTACCACGGGATATACAAAACCGATGATTTAGGACAAACGTGGACTACCGCAAACAACGGGTTGACAATGCCGACCGTTACATCTATTGTTTCGCGAGAGGAGAAGTTGTTTTGCGCCACTTACGGAGCCGGAGTTTTTGTGAGTTTAGATAGCGGCGAAACTTGGAGCGAATCTAATCACGGATTGAACGACATGTATATTAACGACTTACACGTCCAGTCATACGCGTTGTACGCCGCCGGAAACGGGGGCGCTTATTTAAGCGTTGACGAAGGCGAAGATTGGGTTGAAATATACGTAGGAGACAATAACGAATATATAGCGTCAAATCAAACTCACGTATTTATTGGAAAGGGAAACGCCGTGATACATTCTCCTAATAACGGTGAAGACTGGGAAAGTATAGGAGATTTTGGTTTAGGCGGCGATACGACTAGGCTGTTTTTTCTGGAGTCTGCCGGACCTTACGTTGTAGCCTGTAGAGGCAGCGGAATATATATCGCGTCATATCAAGGCGGCAGATGGATGACCAAAAATTCCTCTTTAATCGGCAAGTCTGTTTTTTCTTTTGCCGAGCAAGGCGATACTTATTTTGCCGGGTCGGACGAAGGAGTTTACTTAAGCGGAAGCGCTGGTTATAATTGGGAAAAAAGTTCTAGTGGAATGTATAACGAAGATATAGCGGTCGTAGCCGCTAGAAACGACACAATTTACGCCGGAGCGAGAGGAACGGGCGTCTTTGTTAGTTACGACCGCGGCGAGAATTGGAAGTGGATTGGATTGCCCGATATTTATATTTACGATATAGAATTAGACGGGGAGGACGTTTACGTCGCCACAAGCGACGGAGTATATTTTACGGCTAACGACGGTTTTAATTGGTATTTGAGAAATACGAATATTGAAGGTCAGAGCTTGAATTTTTTGGATAAAGTTAACGATACTTTATTTCTTGGAACCCAAAAAGATTTATTTTATTCTTTGAATAAAGGTTATAGATGGGATAAGTTCCATCCTAATTTTAACCAAAAAAATGTACGCGGATTTTACGCCGCCTCTAACGGAGATTACTACGTTGGAACCGATTACGGAGTGTTTGTTTCTCGCGACGGCGGTCAAAGCTGGACAAGAACTGATTACGGTTTTAAAGGAATAAACGTCAACTGCTTAACGGGAGGCGATTCTTGCATAATCGCGGCTACCGTTCCGGAGGAGCAATTCCCCGCCGATATTTATGTTTCAGTGGATCAAGGACATAGTTGGCAAGAGTCTGGTTTGAGATGGAGCGAACAAGTAGTTCTTTCTATTGCCGTTTCAGGCTCCAATATTTTTGCCGCGGTTCGTTCGGTAGGAGACGACGAGAGCGTCGGAATTATGTTCAGCTCTAACAAGGGCAAAACTTGGGAAACATTGAACGAGGGCTTGAGAAGTCGCGTCGTTAACGATATTTCACTTTCTGACGGTAAGCTTTACGCGGGTTTCGAGGGCGCTAGCGTGTATTATCGAGATAAACCGGAACCTCTTTTTTCGCCTCGATTGATGTCGCCGGCGGACGAGTCTAAAGATATGATATTGACTCCTCTTCTTGAATGGGAAGAAGTGGAAAACGTTGACGGTTACGTTGTTCAGGTAGCCGAGCAAATAGAAAATTTCGAGAAGCATTTGGCCGCCGAATCTTCTACTACTATTACTGAGTTTCAAATTCCCGAAAACGCGTTGATTCATAACGAGAAGTACTATTGGAGAGTAGCTTCCCAAAAGCGCGAGCGATTGAGCGATTGGAGTATGATTTTCGCTTTTACGACTGAAAAAGACATTAAAACATTTCCCGATTTGACTTCTCCCGAAGACGGAGACGAGGACGTAGCTATTAACGACGTTTTCGAGTGGGAAGAGTTGGAGGACGCGGACGAGTATTGTTTGCAAATAGCTCCTTCGAGTTCGTTTACGGAGTTAACTGTCGATATTAGAGTTACTGGCGCTTCTTATCAAATTCCCATTGGAAAGCTCGACTTCGAAACCGAGTATTATTGGAGAGTTAGAGCGACAATACACGATTATGTAAGAGGTTGGTCGGACATGTATTCCTTCGTTACTCAAGAAGCGAATTTATCCGCTCCTATACTAACGGAGCCTACGGACGAAGCTGAAGAGTTAGACCTTCCGCTTACTTTGAAATGGGACGACGCTGGGTTATTTGAAAAATATGTATTTCAAGTATCGACAATGCAGGATTTTTCGGAAATCTCGTTTGAGGATACAACCGAGAATAACGAATACGAATTAACCGAGGACGAAATCGATTACGAAACGGAATATTATTGGAGAGTAAAGACTTTAGTTTACGATTATGAAAGCGATTGGTCGGGCGCGCGCAAGTTCACGACTGAAGTTAAAATTTCCGTTGAGGACGAGTATTTCGCGGGAATAGATATTAGAGTTTCCCCGATACCGGCGGAAAATCAAATTAAGCTTTCGATTGAATCGGACAAAGTCCGGAACTTAGATATTTCCGTAGCGGATAATCTCGGACTTGAATTTACGTCGCTGTCCCAAAAAGTTAGCTTGTCGGAAGGTTTGAACGCAATTGTTCTCGACGTTTCCGGCTTGCGTTCGGGAACTTATTATTTGATTTTGAAAGTTAATGAAAGATATTTAGCTAAGCGATTTTTGATTGTGAAGTAAATTACGCGGCGCTAAAATTAAAGAAAGGCGAAGAGTTTGGAGTTGGCTCTTCGCCTTTTTTTTTACAACTTATGTAAGTCGTTCTCATTCCCAAATTACAATTTCTTCCTCATTCCCAAATTCCAATTTGGGAATGAGTTAAGCGGCGTGTCTAGTCAAGCTCTATATCTTCTTTTTCAACGCTCTTACTTAATGAGAATACGTAATAGAACGCCGGTATAACGAAAATAGTAAGCGACGTGGATATAATGAGACCGCCGATACTAACTATACCGAGCGCTTGTCTCATTTCGGCTCCGGCGGCGCCGATTCCGAGCGCCATCGGAAGCATGCCCAGAATGATAGCTACCGTTGACATTATTATCGGTTTCAATTTTGTGGGTCCGGCTATTAGCAAAGCTTCCTTCGGCATTTTGCCTTCTTCGCGCCTTAAGATATTGGCGTAATCGAGTATAAGGATAGCGTTGTTTACTACGATACCTATAAGCATTACTATCGCCATAAGAGAGACCATATTCATAGCTATACCCGCTATATATAACGACAGGAATACGCCAATCAAAGCTAGAGGCAGCGTAACGAGGATATATAAGGGTTGCGCGAAGCTCTCAAGTATCGCCGCGAGCAACATATAAGTAAGTATAGTCGCTAAAATTAACGCGAAAATCATATCTTGAATCATTGCATACATCATTTCCGTATTGCCGCTCCATTTAAAGCTATACCCGCTTGGCAAATCGATTTTATCGATTCGTTTTTGGATTTCTTCGGTAACGTTGCCGAGCGGAACGTCGGGAGCGTTCGAGCCGGTGAATTGTATCGCTACGTATTGGTCCCTGTGCAGGATTTTAGTGTAGCCGGAGGTGAATTCTATGTCGGCTAGCTCGGATAATCTATAAGCTCCCGTTTGACCCACGACGGTAATAGCTCCAATTTTATCGGGCGTGTTTACAGTCGCTTCGTTCAAAGTTACGGCTATATCGTATTCCCTGCCGTATTCTTTATATTGAGACGAGACTATCCCTTCTATTGAAGCTCTAAGAGTCGTAGCCAGTTCCATAGTTGTTATTCCGACGTCCGCGAGCTTTTTTCTGTCGGGGTATATAGTAATTTCGGGTTTGCCCGTTCTTGAACTGTTGTCTAGGTTAATAAGACCCGGCACGTCCTCGATTTTTTTCATTACGGTGTCTTTAAGGGTTTCCAGCTTATTCAGGTCTTGACCTAATAAGAACATCTGAATAGGGGAGCCGCCCATACCAATGTTTTCTTGAGACCTGACTTTGATTTTTGCGTTCGGCACGTCGGCTAGCTCTTTAATTATTCTATTGACTTCGTCTTCCGTGCTGTAATCTCTGTATTGTTTGCCGATTATTTTAACGTCCATAATCGCCAAATTAGCCCCGATATCGACGTCGCTTTTCTTTCCTAAATCCGTTATGATTTGTTCGACCTCTTCGCGTTTGGAAAGGCGAGTTTCTATTTTCTGCATAACGTTTGCAGTTTCCTTGAGATTATAGCCCGTCGGCAGTTCCGTAATTATCTGTATCCTTCCTTCGTCGAACGGCGGCATAAATTCGAAGCCTAGCTTGGGCAAGAAGTATATACCCGAAGCTAAAACGAGCAATAAGGACAAAACGATAATCGCTAAACTAACGAACTTATTTTGAAGAGCTTTGCCGAGAGCTTTTTGATATAATGTTTCCGATTTCTTTTCTATTCTTTCAAGAAAGCCGGCTAAAGCTCCTTTTTCCTTTTTCTTTTCGGGAAGTATAAGCGAGGCGAGCATCGGCGTAAGCGTAAACGACATAAGCAATGAGAATATGGTCGCGAAAGACGCGGCTAAAGCTAATTCCGCTAAGAATCTTCCGACCATTGAACTCATTGCCGCCACCGGTAGAAATACGGCAATATTAGTCATAGTCGCCGCTATTACCGCCACTGTGATTTCTCGCGTTCCTTGATAAGACGCTTTCTTGTTCGATTTATCCATTTCTTTATGCCGGAAAATGTTCTCGATAACGACAACCGAGTTCGCCACGAGAACGCCGACCGACACCGACAGCCCCATCAAAGACATCATATTAAGCGACATATCGAACAGCTGGAACAGCAGGAAGGTCGAGATTATCGAAGTCGGCATTGATAAGGCGACTATAATCGTCGAGCGAACGTCGTGCAAGAAAATAAGCAGTATAAGCGAAGTGAATAAGACTCCGAGCAGGATATTGCTCATTGTGTCGTTTACAGCGCTTTTAATGAAGTCCGAGCGGTCGTTTACTATATCGACATTAGCTCCTTCCGGCAATACTTCGCGAATTCCCGGTAGTTCTTTTCTCACTCTTTCGGCGACGTTAACTATATTGCCGTCGGGGCTTTTGACGACCCCGATACGAACGACGTTTTTGTCCCTTGTCTTCGTTTCGTTGTCGAAGAAAATCGCTTTTTGCCTGATTTTCTTTCCCGTATCGACGACCGTTGCTATCTGCTCTAATCTTTTTAAGCCGAAGGCGGTTGGAACTCTTAAATTTCTGATTTCATCTATGTCTTGATATTTGCCTTCGAGTCTAACGGTATATTCTTGGTCTTCTATTTGTAGGTAGCCGCCGGGGATATCCATATTGTTGACGTTCATAATTTGCAAGAACTGCGGAAGCGAAATCATATTTTCGTAAGCTACTTTGTTGTTGAATCTAACCTTGATTTCGCGTTCTTGACCGCCGGTAATATCGACTTTCGCGACGCCTTTTATTTGAGAGAATCTATCTTTCAGCGTTTTGTCGGCTACGTCGTATAACTCCTGCGAGCTTAAATCGCCGCTAAGAATTACGTCCATAATCGGGAACGCTTTAAAATCGACTTTTTGGACGAGCGGTTCTTCGGCGTCTTCTGGCAACTCGTTCAGTATTTGGTCGATTTTGTCTTTAACTTCCTGATTGGCTACGTCCACGTCTTTGGTCAAATCGAATTCCATTATGATGATAGAAACCCCGTCCAAAGAGTAGGACTCTATCCTTTTTATTTCGCTTACGGTGGCTACGGCGTCTTCTATTTCTTGCGATACTTGCGTTTCAATTTCCTTTGGACCCGCTCCCGGATAAATAGTTTGTATTGATACGAAGGGTATTTCCACGTCCGGCATTTGGTTTAAGTTCAATCCGAAATACGCCAATCCGCCGAATATTAGAAACACCAAAATTAGCATTGTTGTTAAAACGGGTCTTTTTATTGATAATTTAGCGAGAAACATATATCGTCCCTTTGGTTTTGTTTTCCAATACTTTTGTTATCATCTTACTACTTGAACTTTAACTCCGTCGGAAAGCTGATTCTGGCAGCAATTAATTAAATTTTCGCCTTCTTTCAATCCTTTGGTTATTTCTACGCTGACTCCGTTTTGCATTCCGATTTCAACTTCTCTTTTCTCGGCGACTCCGTCTTTTTCGACGAAAATCCAATTTTTGTCGCCGCGAGTAACTATTAGATTCTTTGGAACTATTATAGCGTCTGGGTTTTCATATATTTTAACGGCTATTTCAACGGTAACTCCGCTTATTAATTCTTTGTCGGAGTTTTGGAATATAGCTTCTACGGCGAAAGCTTTTCGTTTTGGGTTCATCGCCATAGCGACTTTGCTAATTCTGCCTTTTCTGCCGCTTCCGCTGTATTCTATAGTAGCGGACATCCCTTTCTTGATTTTGGCGATTTCCTCTTCGGACGACCAGAATTTAGCTTTCATTTTGTTTATTTGCGCGACGGTAAACAGCGGTTTGCCCGTTCCGATTTCGTCGCCTTCGTTGACGGGAATGTCGGTTATATAACCGCTGATAGGAGATTCGACGTATAATATTTGTTTTAACGATTCAAAATTTCTTTTCTGAACCAGATATTGCGTTTTCGCGTTGTCGAAATTTTGTCGCGAAGTTTCTCCCGCTTCAAGTAGGGCTTTCATTCTTTCGTAAGTCTTTTTGGCGTTTTCGTAGCCGACTTTCGCTTGTTCGTATTGAAGCGACGGGTTGTCGGTCGGATATTCTACTATAATTTGACCTTCTTTAACGTAGCTACCTACGTTAGCGTTTATCTTCTTTATTTTGTCGGCTGTCATAGAGCGTTTCACCGCTTCTTTGGCGCCTTTCAAAGTCGAAAAGAAATGGAGTTCTTTTACGAACTCTGATTTTTCAATTTTCTTGATTTCTACTGGAATTCCTTTTTCCGCTCTTATCTTCTCGATGCTTTTCGTTTCCTTTTTCTCTTTTTCGCAAGCGAATAGCGATAAAGCGATAATCGCTATAAGTATAAGCAAGCTCGGTTTTTTAAGATCCATTGTTTAAGTCTCCCTGATTTTATTATTTTATATAATTAGTTTCTGATTTTTTTGAATAGCGGTCCAAAGTACTTTCCGTCGATTGAGCCGGTTATTTTCTCAAGCTCCGCGACTGCTACGATGTAATCGAATACGGTTTGCAGGCGGTTCGTTCTGGCTTGTCTTAAGGCTAATTCGGCGTTTTGAACTTCCAGTTGAGTCGAAGTCCCTTCTTTGTATCGCGTTTTAGCTATTTTGTAAGCTCTTTCGGCTAAGCCGACGTTTTTATCTTGAGCCTCGACCAATCTTTGCGCTCTTTCAATTTCCATCGTTTTGGCTTTAACTTCGGATTTTATATATCTTTTTAATTGATAGTATTGCTCTTCGGTTTGCTTGACTTTTATCGTAGATTGTTCGACTTTCGCGTTTGTTCTTAGTCCTTTGAAAAGATTTATGGAGAAAGTTAATCCGAAAGCGCCGGAGCGGTAATTCATAAAGTCCAAATCGTTCGCTTGTCCTCCGAAAGAGTAATTAGCGAACGCCGCGACCGTGGGCCAGTACTCTGCTCTATCAAGTTCTATAAACGCTTCGTCCACGTCCTTTTTTACTTCTAATGTATTTATCTGGTAGTTTTTCTCAATAGCTTGTTTTATCAATACTTCTTCTTCCGGAAAATTCTTTTGATTATACTCGATTTTGCCGTCGAGAACGACTTTTTCTTTCTGGTCGATGTCCAATAGAACTTTGAATTTATCTTTTGCGTCGTCTAATCCGTTTTTTGCCGCTAAAACTTCCGGTCTTAGGTTTTCGACGTTTACTTCGGCTTGCAATAAGTCGTACTCGGAGATTAAGCCCTGCTCGTAAAGCGCTCGGACGTTCTTTAGATTTTCTTCGGCGTTTTTTAGGCTCGATTTTAGAATTTCGTACATTTCTTCGGCGAGCAAAGCTCCGTAAAACGCCTTTTGAGTGTTAAGTATCGTTTTGGCGGCGGCGTCTTTAAGGGATTTCTTGGATAAATCCAGATACTCTTCCGAAGCCCCGATTCCCCTGAATACCGAGGAGTTAAATAATATCTGACTCGCTTGGAATTTTGCTTCGTAAGAGTTGTTTAAGTAGAAGGATTGTTTTGTATATCCCATATCCATAAATTTTGTTGGGTCGTATTGAAGCAATCCTTCCTCGAAAAGAACTCCGTAGGTGGCGTTCGTCAGCATCGCTCTGAAATCAGGGAAAAACATTACTGGTTTTTCAAAGTAATGCATATAATTTGCGGAAAAGTCCAGAGTCGGCATCGCGTAGCCGAAGGCTTCGTCAACGGAGTGCTGCGCTTTCTTGACTTCCATTAGCGCGACTTTTGTGTCGGCGTTGTTTTCCAAAGCGATGGATATCGCGTCTTCCAAAGTTAATTGTCGCGGTTCCGCTAAGCTGAAGTTAATCGCGACGAATATCGATAGAGCTATAAGCGTCGCTTTCCTCAATCTTTTTTTCATTTTTCCCATACAATTCTCGTTGTTTATTTTACTCATACTATATTCTTTTTTAAGTATTCGCTTCTGCCTTTTTCCGTAAGAGAGCCGGTAAGCAGAACGTCTATTATGTTTTCAAATACTCTTTTTGTCGTCAATGGCGTTTCGGAGACAATTTCCGGCGATAAGATGTTGTTAATTGAGAAGTGATATAATAGATAAAAGATTTCTTTGTCAATATCCGGTTTTACGTATCCCTTTTTAACGCCTATATTATGAATTTTCGTGAAATTGGATTTCAATTGCTTGATTCTCAAATCTTCGATTTTCTTCCATTGTTCGGGAGCGTATTTCTTTAAATCCTCAAAAAATTCTTTAGTAAATGTTTGTGAATGCGATGAGATAATGTCCCAAATTTCTTTTAAAGTTTCGATAAAATCCGAATCGGGTTTGTCTAGTTGCTTTACGACTGCGCTCATTTTTTGCTTCATTTCGCCCGCGGCGGAATTGATTACTTCGCTTAGCAACTCTTTTTTGGAGGAGAAGAAGGAATAGAGCGTTCTTTTGCTCATACCCAAATCCGACGCTAAGGCGTCCGTTTTAACTCCGCTGAAGCCGTATTTGGCGAAATCTTGCTTAGCCTTTTCAATTATTCTTTGTCTTACTTTCTCTTTTTCATTCATTTGAAAACCTTTAAAACTAAAATGATTTTTTCAGTTTCCTTACAAAAATAAAATAAACGAAAAAACTTAAAAAACATTTTCCGTTTCCACAAAACAATTTCATTTTTATTTCTATTTCCACGCGTATAAACGAGAAAAACCTTAAATTTGTTTCAAGTTTTTTTAAAAAATCGATAAAATTATGAGCGAGAATTTAGAGAATTTATATTCCGAAATTGAAATATCCGTCGAAACCGCCAAGGAAGTCGGATTAACCGAAGAAGAGTACGAAAAAGTAAAGGATATTTTAGGAAGAACGCCCACTTACACCGAGCTTGGCGTTTACGGAGTTATGTGGAGCGAACATTGCTCCTACAAGAACTCGATATTACAATTGAAGACCTTGCCTCGTTCCGGCAGCGCGCTTTTAGTGGAAGCGGGAGCAGAGAACGCGGGTTTGGTAGATATAGGCGACGGCTACGCTATAGCGTTTAAGATAGAGAGTCATAATCATCCGTCCGCCGTGGAGCCTTTTCAGGGAGCGGCAACCGGCGTCGGCGGCATACTCAGAGATATATTTTCAATGGGCGCCAGACCTATAGCCGCGCTGGATTCTTTGAGATTCGGCGAGATAGATTCTAAAAGGAATAAATATTTGCTGCGAGGAGTCGTTGAAGGAATCGGGCATTACGGCAATTGCTTCGGCGTTCCGACCGTAGGCGGCGAAGTGTATTTCGAAGACAGATACTCCGACAATCCGCTAATTAACGCGATGGCTGTTGGAATTGTAAACACGGACAAAATAGCCAGCGCGAAAATTAAGGGAGACGGAAATCCAGTGTTTATAGTAGGAAGCGGAACCGGCAGAGACGGCATACACGGCGCTTCCTTGCTGGCTTCTCGCGAATTTGGCGACGACAGCGAGGATATGAGACCGACCGTGCAAGTCGGAGACCCCTTCGCCGAGAAATTGTTGCTCGAAGCGACGCTTGAATTAATTGAAGCGGGCGTAGTGGACGCTGTTCAAGATATGGGAGCGGCGGGAATTTCCTGCTCGACTTCGGAGATGAGCGCTCCGAACGGTTTGGGAATGGAAGTTGACCTTGATAAAGTTCCTTTGAGGGAGGAGGGAATGTCGGCTTACGAGATTATGCTTTCCGAATCGCAAGAGAGGATGCTTTTCGTAATTAAAAAAGGCAAAGAAGAAAAAGCGAGGGGAATTTGCGATAAATGGGACGTTCCTTTTACTAAAATCGGCGATACTAACGATACCGGTATGCTGAACATTTACAGAGACGGCAAACGCGTATGCTATATGCCCGCGGATTCGTTAGTGTTGGGCGGCGGCGCCCCGAAATATGTTCGAGACGCGAAAGAACCTGAGTATCTCAAGGAAACGAAAAAGTTCAATCCCGATAGTTTGGAATTGAAGATTAGTTTAGAAGAGGCTTTTTGGCAAATATTAAAATCTCCGGCTGTAGCTTCCAAACGGTGGGTTTACGAGCAATACGACAGACAAGTTCAAACAAACACAGTTTATTGCGAAGGCGACGCCGCGATTATGAGATTAAAGGAAGTCCCCGGCAGAGCCATAGCGACGGCGACAGATTGCGCGAGCCGTTTCGTGTATTTGAATCCGTATGAAGGAGCTATGGCGGCGGTAGCGGAAGCGGCGCGAAACGTCGTTTGCGTCGGCGCCGAGCCGGTCGCGATAACGAATTGCTTGAATTTCGGCAATCCTTACGACCCTGAAGTATATTGGACTTTTAAAGAAGTAATCAGAGGAATGAAACACGCCTGCGAGGCTTTTGATACGCCGGTTACGGGCGGCAACGTTAGTTTCCACAACGAATCGAAAGACAGGGCGGTTTATCCTACGCCCGTTATTGGAATGCTTGGCGTTATTAAAAACGTCGATAAAACGGCGACCGCTGGATTTAAGAACGAGGGCGACGCTGTATATTTAATTGGCTCGAGTAGGGAAGAGCTAGGCGGTTCGGAATATTTGAAAAGAATTTTCGGAATTGTTTCCGGCGACGCTCCCAAAATAGACATAGAGGAGGAGAAAAGATTGCACAGAGCTATATTAAGGTCTATTAGAGAAGGCGCGGTAAATTCCGTTCATGATTGCAGCGAAGGCGGTTTGGCGGTATGTTTAGCCGAAAAAGCTATTATGTCGGAAGGGAATTTAGGAGCTAATATAAATTTAGGAGATGAAATTAAGCCCGAAACCTTATACGGCGAATCGCATTCTCGAGTAGTTGTTTCATTAGATGAGAAAAAAGCTAACGCGTTCGAAAAAATATGCGCTCAGAATTTAGTCGGCTATAGAAAAATCGGCGAAGTAATCGAGGGCGAATTAGTAGTCGAAGGCTGTTTAAAAGTAAACGTGGATAAGTTAAGGGACGAATACGAAAGCGCGCTGCCGAATATGATATAAAAGAATTTAGTATTTTTGTCCGCTGCTGTCTATCATAGGAACGAATCTAACGGGTAGCGTTTTTTCCTTTAATAATTCCCCGTCTATTTTCCGATAAAGAATCAAACTTTGAGAGAAACTTCTGCCGACCGGAATTATCATTTTCCCGTCTTCGGCGAGTTGCTTTTTTAAAGCGGGCGGCGTTTCTTTCGGAGCGCAAGTAACAATAATAGCGTCGTAGGGAGCGTTTTCTTCCCAGCCTTTAAAGCCGTCGCCAACCTTGAAATATATGTTGTCGTAACCTAATTCGTCGGTTGCTTTCTTCGCTCTTTCCGACAAGGATTCGAAAATTTCAATAGTGAAAACCGAATCGCACAGTTCGGCTAATATCGCCGCTTGGTAACCGGAGCCGGTGCCTACCTCGAGGACTTTATCGGTTTTTTCCAATTCGAGCTCTTGAGTCATATAAGCTACGATATAAGGCTGGGAGATAGTCTGACCGCTGCCTATAGGAAGAGGGGAATCGTCGTAAGCGGAGCCTTTATATTCGTCCGGCACGAATCTATGTCTTTTCACTTTGCGGAACGCTTCCAATACTTTTGTAGCGTCAATATCTCTGCGCTCAAGTTGATATTTGGCCATCCGTTCGCGCTCGGCTTTGTATTTATCTTTGCGCGATTCTTTCTCTTTTCCGTTTCCAAAGAAAAATGGCGTCATAAGCATTCCTGTTATTATTAACGCGGTCGCGGTAGTTATTATTTTATTTCTTTTTTTCATAGCGGGTTTAGTCTTTATTTTTTGGCAAAGTGAACGTAAAGGTCGAACCTCTATCTAACTCGCTTTCCGCCCAAATTTCGCCGCCGCTTTGTTCGATAAGTTCTTTTGTCAGCGACAAACCTATTCCCGAGCCTTTTTCTCCGTCGGCGCTTTCCGTCGCCGCTTTTTCTTCTAACTTGAAGATTTTATCGAGACGGTCTTGTTTAATACCTACTCCGCTGTCTTTCACGGATATGGCAATGCGATTGTCTTCGGTTTCTTCGCTGTAAATGGCGATTTTACCGCCGTGGTGGGTAAATTTAATAGCGTTTGAAACTAAATTTCTCATTATGGTTTTTATTGTGTTCGCGTCGGATATTACTTTATGTTCAGTAGGAATGTCAATATTTAATTCTAAGCTTTTTTCTTGTATTTTGGGAGAAAATAAGTTTGACACTTCGTTAACGCATTCGGACAAGTGTATTGTTTGCGGTTCGAATTTCTTGGCGTCTCTTTGAATTTTCGACCATTCAAGTAGGTTTTCCAAGAGTTGATACAAGTTGTTGGCGGATTCGAGCAGCGTGTCTAATAGCTCTTTAATTTCATCTTGCGTTAGTTTGTCGAATTCGCTTTTAATAATGCCGACTAAGCCCGTGAATCCCGTTAAAGGGCTCCTTAGGTCGTGGGCTATTATCGAGAAAAATTTGTCTTTAGTTTTAACGGCTTTTCTCAACTCCCGCTCGGATTTTTTTAATGTCTCCTCGGCTTTTTTTCTTTCGCTTATGTCGCGAAGAGAGCCGCAGATTTTATAAGGCTCGCCCTTTTCGTTGTAAATAACGTTGGAGCTTATTGAGCAGGGGATAGTATTGTCGTATTTATCTTTCAGGTTAATTTCGTAATCTTTAACGAATCCTTTTTCTTTTATACGTTTTAGAAGCTCGTCTCTTTCTTTCGGGTCGGCGTAAAAATCGTATAACGTCGTTTTTCGCGTTTCTTCGGGCGCGTATTTTATCAATTCATAGAAGGAAGGACTAATAATTGAAATTTTGCCGCTGAAATAGGTTTCGTAATATATATCGCGAATGTTTTCGAAAATGTTCTTGTATTTTTTTTCGCTTTCTCTTTGCGCTATTAGAGCTTGACGGCGTTGCAAGGCGACGGCGGAAATATGCGCTAGAGTTTTTATTATTCTTTCGTTGTCAATTCTATCTTTGCCGCGTAGGACGATTAAAATAGTTCCGTATAAAATCGATTGAACCGAAAGCCCTATTGAGTATAATTTTTTGATTGAAAAAGCGTTTTCAATAATTTGACTAACAGTTTTGGGAATTTTTTCGAATGAAGCTTGATGAAATCCTCCTTCAATTTCCAACAAATTTTGTTCTAAAAGCGCTTCTTTATATTTTTCATTTATGGGATATAAGGCTCCCATTGGATTAAATCCAAGCAAGCTCGCTACTTTATTGAGGTTGTCTGAAAAACCTACGATTGATTCAGTTTTCGCTAAGTTTTGGTCGGGAGAAAAAGAATGAACCAAAATATACGAGTCTTCGAAAAGTAATTTAATTCGCTCGGCTATATATTGGTATATGTTATCGTTTTCGTTTAGTTTAACAAAACCCAGAGCCGTCTCGTATAGGAATTCATTTTCCGTTTCGTTTAGAATTGGGTTGTTGTTTATATTTTTAGTCGGCGACATAAGTATTTGTTAATCGTATCATAATACTATACAGTTTAAGAATTTTTTTTGAAATTGTCAATAACTTCTTCGCATTTTTTAAGCATTAGTTCTGCGGACTTGTCCCAAGAAAACTTCTTAGCCCAATCCACAGCCCCTTTAGAGAGTTGTTTTTTTAATTCTTTGTTCTCGAAAACTTGCGTGATTTTATCAGCCAACTCCGAAATATTGCCGTATTCGTATAATAATCCTGAAACTCCCGGTTTTACCGAATCTCTTAATCCCGGCGAGTCGGCGGATATTACCGGCGTTCCGCAGGCGTTCGCTTCGATGTTTGTTATGCCCCAGCCTTCTTTCATCGAGGTGTTTACAACGCAGTGAGCCAAACTTAGATATTTCACTTTGTCTTCTTCGCTAACGAATCCGAAAAACTTGGTTTTATCTCTGATTCCTAAGTTGTCGGCGATTCTTTTTAATCGAGGCATAAAGCTCCCTTTGCCTAAAAAGTGTAGTTCGGCTTGCGGGAATTTTTTGGATACTATGGAAAAAGCTTTTACGAGATGGTCGACGCTCTTGTATTTTTTGAGTCTGCCAAAATAAGTTACGACCGGCTTTTCGTATTTTTCTCCGACCGACATAGGGAAATTCTCCTGAGTTATCGCGTTGGGAACTATGGAGAACAATTTGGGATTGAAGCCGCGCGAGACGAATTCGTCTAAGGTGCTTTGCGAAACGACGGCGAATGGGGTGGATTTGTAAACGTAATCGACGTATTTTTCCGCCAAATAAACGTAAAGTCCGCTTATTGGATTGGTTTCCCTAAAAATGCTTTTGCCGAAAAAGTGGTGGCTGATTGCCAACAGCGGTTCTTTTACGTAAAGGGGGGTATAGAAAGGGATTTTGTTAATGTCGTCGATTATTATGTCGAAGTTTTCTTTGCTGAATCGTTTTTTATATTCTATCGGAACGCGGTAGTTGAACCAATTTCTGCTTCCTTTGCGAATAACTCTTATTCCGTCAACAATTTCTTCGCTTTTAGAGCCCTCGAATCGGCAAGCGAATATTGTAACGTTATGTCCTTTCGCGGCTATTCTTTTAAATATTTCGTGCAAATGGACTTCCGCTCCGCCGCCGAGCGGATTTTTAATATCTTGCCAATTTATCGCTAGTATCTTCATATCCTTAACCTATAATTTTGAAATTCGCCTATGCTTTTGGCATAAACATTGAGTTAAATTTAAGAAAAAATATGGATATAAAAATAAGGTTTGCTACCAACGGTATGTTTTTAAATAAAAATTCAAGAGCGAGCAAAAAGCGCGGTAGAATAACAACCAAGCGCTTAATATTAGTCGTTTGCGCGTCGGCTTTGTTTATATTCTCTTATTGTTCTAGACCTAGAAGCGTCAGCTCGACGAGTTCGTTTCTAACCGGCAAGAAGCAAACCGAGAGATACGCCGTTCCTATTAATAAAGAGGAGAAGAAAATGGAGACTGTTAAAAAAGAGCCAGAAACAAAGGCAATTAAAAAACAAAAGAAAACGGAAAACGGCGCTAAAGAAGAAGCCATAGCCGGTTTAAGCGAGGAAAACCCCAAAGAACAGAATAACGATAGCCAAGGCAAAGTCTTCTCCTCGCTTCAATCTCAATTAGACGATTTGAACGAAGGACAAGACGAAATAAAAGATAAAATTGACGATATAGAAAAAAGATTAAAAAAATTAGAAAATTCAGAAAAAGCGAGTAGCAAAAGAAAAGTAGAGAATAGCGGTAGAAGCTCCGGCGGAAATATTCTTTTACCGGACGAGGAAGTTAAAGCCAAAAGTAATAAAGACAAGTCGAAGCGAGTTTGGCAAAATACCGGCGATAGGAATCAGTCTTCCAATCAATCGAATAGTAATAAAGGAAAAGGCGTAAGCGATTATAAAGCGGTCTCCGACAACAGTCAAATGAAATTAATCAAAAACGCCGTCCGAGAAAAGGATTATCAGGAAGCGATAAAAGAATTGAAAGATATGCTTAAGAAAGCTAATAATCCCGTAACGATAAATATTTGTTATTTCCTTCTCGGGGAGTCGCATCTGGGATTAAAACAGTACGGCAAAGCTATAGAGTTTTATAAAAAAGTAATCGATTCGGGCGCCCCCGACAAATCCGACGAAGCCCAATTGATGATAGCCAAAACACAAGTAAGGCGAGGCAGAGTAGAGGACGCCGTTAGAGAGTTTGAGAATTTGATACGCGATTACCCCAGAAGCGAATACGTTCCAGTCGCTCGCAAAATGTTGCAACAGCTTTAAAATTGCGACCCAAATCGTCTTCGGTTTTTTAATATCGAACAAGTCTTCCTTCCTAAATCATTTATGCAAAGCTCTGCAAGCCGCCGCTATTGCGTTATTTATAGCGAAAAAATGAAAAGTTCATAAAGCCTTAAAAAATTTTTAAAATATTTTTTTAAATCGAAGCAATAATATTAAATTGCGTTAGAAATAAGAGTAGAAACGCTATTTGATATACAGATAGAAAAGAAACGAAGTCGTTCAGGCATTCGCGGGTAAGTTTTTATAATATAGCGAGATAGCCCGCAATCGCTGTGAATGACTTTTTCTTTTTAGTTGTTAATAATAAAAAACGATTATACTAAAGGAGTTGGAATTATGGCAGAAGGAACATTTAACGCGTTCGAAATGGCGCAAGAACAGTTTGACGCTATTGCCGAGAATTTAGCTTTGGACCAAGCTTCTCGGGACTTTTTAAGGAATCCCGACAGGGAGTATCATTTTAACGTTCCGATTAGGATGGACGACGGTTCTTATAAAGTCTTCAGAGGATTTCGCGTGCAGCACAACAACGCTCGCGGACCCTGTAAAGGCGGAATAAGATTTCACCCGCAGGAAACGATAGATACGGTTAGGGCTTTGTCGATGTGGATGACATGGAAGACAGCCGTTGTTGATATTCCGTTAGGCGGCGGCAAGGGCGGCGTTATTTGCGACCCTCATAATTTATCTATGAGAGAACAAGAAGCAGTTTGTAGGAGTTGGGTAAGGCAGTTGGCGAAGAACATAGGACCTTTGGAAGACGTGCCGGCTCCGGACGTGATGACGACAGGTCAACATATGCTTTGGATGTTGGACGAATACGAGAAGATTACCGGATACAAAGCTCCCGGTTTGATTACCGGCAAGCCTTTGGGAATGGGCGGTTCGCTCGGAAGAACCGAAGCGACAGGATTCGGCTTGATGTACACTGTTAGAGAATCTTTAAAGGAATTGGGAATAGAAGCGAAAGACACTACCGCTTCCTTCCAAGGTTTTGGGAACGTTAGTCAGTACGCTTTTCAGCTTTATAATGAATACGGCGGAAATGTTATCGCGGTTTCGTCTTGGGACAATACTGATAAAACGTCTTATACTTTCAGAAAGAAAAATGGTATCGATTACGACGAATTAAAAGGTATAACCAATCGCTTTGGGGAAATCGACAAAGAAAGAGCGAAAGAACTCGGCTACGAGCAGTTGGAAGGCGGAGCCTGGATAGAGCAGGAAGTTGACATTCTCGTTCCAGCCGCTCTCGAAAATCAGATAAACGCCGAAACCGCTCCGAAAATTAAGGACACGGTTAAAATAATCGCAGAAGGAGCCAACGGACCTACTACGCCCGAAGCCGACGAGATATTTAAATCCAACAACGTTTGGGTTGTTCCCGATTTCTTGGGCAACGCCGGCGGCGTAACTTGTTCGTATTTTGAACAGGTTCAGTGCAATATGAATTATTTCTGGCCCAAAGAGGAAGTATTAACCAAACTGGACGAAAAAATGACTACGGCGTATAAAGCCGTTTCTAATTTAGCGAGGAATCGCGACTTATATATGCGAGACGCGGCTTATATGATTTCTATTTCAAGAGTTGCCGAAGCTTGTAAAATGCGCGGTTGGGTTTAAATCTAGATAATTGATTTATAAGCCGTCTCTGATTTTGAACTTAGATTCCGAATTTTGAATATAGCGATTGGAAAATAAATTTTGGAGGAATCGAATAGTCCGATTAAAGAGACGGCTTTTTTTTATCCATTAGTCCTCAAAAATTAAAATTTATTTATTTTATATTTTTTTAATCCACATTATATTTTTAAATTAACGTTTTCAAAGCTGGCTTAAATTAACGGTAAGTAAACAAATGGCTTTTATTGAATCGGTATTAGAGACGCAGGAATTCGCGACCTTGCCTCCGGTGGCGACGAAGGTTTTGGAATTGTTGGACGACGAAAACGTGGACGTTCGGGATTTAGCGAAGATAATTGAATCCGACGCGCCGCTGACTTTAAAGTTGCTTCGCGTGGCGAATTCGCCTTTATACGCTACTAGAACCGACGTGGATTCTGTTAATCAAGCGATTATGACATTGGGGTTTAATCGGTTGGTCAATATCGTTTTGGGAGTGTCGATATTCTCTCGTTTTTTAATGTCGTCGCAAAAGAAAGCCGTAAATTTACTTAAGAAGTTTTGGTGGCATTCTTCTTCGACTGCGGTAGTGGCTAAGTCTCTTGTCAGAAAGATAAAAGTTAATTACAAGGAAGCTGAATTTATCGGCGGTTTGCTTCACGATATAGGCAAGCTAGCTATGATTCAATTCGACTCCGACAAGTTCCTAAAAGTAGTGGAAATGGTAGAAGAAAAGAACGTTATGGACGTCGAAGCCGAGAAGGAAATTTTCGGAGTTGACCATTTAGAAGTCGGCAAAGAAATCGCGAAAATGTGGAAACTGCCTAAGCAACTAGAAGCGGTTATAGCCAGCCATAACTTCCCCGAAAAAATCGGCAAGCACGCCGATTTGGTCGCCGCCGTTCGTTTTTCCGATATTCTCTGCGAGATGTGGGGCGCAGATATTCACGAGGGATTTGAAAAAGTCAAGATAAAAGAAGAGGAATCTTTACAGGTCTTGTTCGAGCATTTCCCCACTCTTAGAAGTTTGGATTTGGAAGTTTTCACTTTTGAATTGGAAGAAGATTTTAAAATGTCCACCCAATTCTTGAATTTGATTTCGGAAGCGTAAATTCAATTAACTAGTCGCGCTATCTATTTCAAATGTTCAAAAATCTCTGCAACTATTCTATCGCTTTCTCCCGCCGAATTGAATACGTAAAGGCGAGCGGTTTTGCCGATTTCTTCTTTTGCCTTTTTTGATTTAATCAAATTGACTATCCATTCGTAAATATCTTTTTCGGTTCGAGTTATGGAAAGAGCGTCCAAGTTTTCTAGGTTCAACGCGTCGGGCGAGTTATTAATTTTCGGTCCGGAAGCTAACGGAATTCCGTAACCGGCGGGTTCGGCGACGCTGTGCACTCCCGCTCCAAAGCCGCCGCCTATATATGCCGCGTCTGCGATTGAGTATAATTTCAGTAGCTTGCCCACGCTGTCCACAATTATTTGATTCCTGCCTAAAAACTCTTTAAGATTTTTGTCTTTATCGTCGTTGGTCGTAAACTCCAAAATTTGACTTAGAAGGAAGGCGTTGGGCAAATACTCTTTTAAGTTTTTGATATGTTTGGGCGTCGGTTCGTGCGGAACGAAAATAACTCGAACGTAAAATTCTTTTTCTTTTTCTATTCTTTTTACCGTTTTAATAATTTTGGTTTCGTCGCTTTCCCAAACGCTTCCTGCGACTAATACAAAGTCGTCGTCGGCGAATGAGTCTTCGGGAAGAATCTTATTTATTTTGCTTTCCTCGACTTTTTCTACAATTCTATCGAATCTGGTGTCTTTTGAGAGGACAATATCTGTTCTTACGTCCATCGATTCGAAAAAGTCGGCGTGTTTTTTTGAAACAGCGAATATCTTAGTGAAAAGTTCGTAACTGGAACGAGTAATAATCCGCAGTAGTTCGCCGGAATAAGTTATTTTTTTGCCGGGTTTGGTAGCGCAAATCAAAAATCTCGGAATGCCGTTTTTCTTTAATATTTCCAAATGATTTCGCCAGATTTCGTATCGAATGAAAATCGCTATGTCGGGCTTTATTTTTTCAATGAACTCTTTGGCGTTTTTTCTGGAATCGAACGGCATATATACTGCCGCGTCGACAAATCCGTAGTTCTTTTGAGTGTTGTAGCCCGAAGGAGAGTAGAAAGACGCGATTATTTGAACGTTTTTGTCCGTTTTCTTAATCTTTTCGATTATAGGTTTGGCTTGTTCGAATTCTCCCATAGACGCCGCGTGGAACCAGATTCTTTTGCCTTTCTTTTTTAGCTTCTCTAAATCCGAGAAGGATTCCTTCCACTTAGATTCTCTTTCCTTTAGTTTAGGCATAAAGAGCTTTCCGATAGATTTAGCCAAGTAGCCAATCGGCACGGCGAAAATGTTATATAGTAAAGAAATAAAACTCAAAGCTTAATATTCATTCGATTTATTCATACAAAACAACGCGAATATAGCGTTTTTTAACGTTATAACAGCTATTTTTTAAATAATTTGTTGCAGTCGGAAAAAGCTTTTTTGTCGTCGTCGTAAGTTTTAATCATTTTTTGCAATTCGTCGGTCGGGGCTGTTAGCGCGATACCGTCGTCGGTTTTTACGTATTCTATGAAATTTTCGTTTTTTTCTATTTGATTTTTCAACCATTTGTATTGAAGGAAACTAATGGCTAAAGTGTCGGAGTTAAAGTCGATTTTTGAAATAGAGTGAGCGGGAATATAATGCAAAGCGCCAAAAGTAATTTCTTCTACTTCTTTTGGATATAAATCGAGAAAATACCTGTCGTTAAGTTTGAAAAGGGCGGCGACGAAAGATTCTTTGATAACTAAAGAGTTGTTGCCGATAATTTTTCCGGATTCTCGATTAGAGTCAAGTTTCATTTCTTTCTTTTGAACTATAGCTAAATCGTATAGGAATTCGCTTTTGGACTTTTTGAAAATCCATTTGTTGTCTTCTTCGTCAATCCACTCGCCTGTAAGTTCTTCGTTGAAGACTAAATCCTTTTGGTTATAGAATGGATGAACGCTGGCGGCTAGACACCCAATTATTGTCGTTAGTATGATTATGGCAACGATAGTTATTTTATAGTTCATATTTTTACGGCTATTCATTAACAAACCTACTCTAATATAACTATTTTTTAAGTAATTATGAAAGAAAGTTTTGCGGCGCGAAATGTGAATTTCAAGAAGGCAATGTTAAACTTAGCTCCTGAGGGCGGACTCGAACCGCCGACCCACTGATTAACAGTCAGTTGCTCTATCCATCTGAGCTACTCAGGAATTTATTTAGATTACAAATATAAATATTTTTCAAAGTCTGACAAAATTTTTTTATCTTTATTTTTTCAATTAACGGTCGCTTATGATTGAAAGTTCTGAAGCCGTCGTTCTTCATACTAGGAGATACGGCGAGACAAGTAAAATATTGGAGGTTTTTGGAAAAACTTCGGGCAAAATCTCGTTGATAGCTAAAGGAGCGAGAAAGGCGAAAAGTAAGTTCGGCGCGACTTTGAACCCGGGAGCGAGAATAGATATTAATTATTACTATAAGAAAACCAGAAGCTTACATCTGCTTTCGAGTTCGGAGCTAGTAAAACCGTATAGAAGTATATACGAGGATTTCGACAATTTAACCGCCGCTTACTGTATTTTGGAAGCTGTTCTTTACACTCAGCAGACCGACGAAGTTAACGAGGATCTATACGAGCTTGTCGTGGAGTCTCTCGAGCTTATCGACGGCGAAACTGACGGCGGAGGATTTTCAGTTCTTTTCGCGTTTATGTTAAGATTTGTCGCGATTTTGGGATTCGCAATCGATTTGTCTATTCGGTTTCCTTCCGGAAAAGAGTTCGCGTATTTTTCTTTAGAGAGCGGAATATTGATAAAAGACGACAAGGAGGCGAAAGATTTCTTTAAGATTAGCTCCGACGCTTATTTAACGCTTCAAGAAATTTTTTCTTCGTCGGCTAAAGAATTTGCTCGAATGAAAATAAACAAAAATTTGATTTCGGAAATTCATAATTTTTTCGTTAATTATCTAAGTTATCATTTGGATAAAAGAATAGTTTTTAAATCGATGAAACTTTGGAAATCTTTGAGCGAGTTGGATTGAAATGAACAATAAGAACGTTTTTTAATGATATTAGATATATTTTTAACGTTATTTTTAGTCTTTCTGAACGGCTTTTTCGTTGCCGCGGAATTCGCTATCGTTAAAGTCAGAACTTCCCAACTGGAACTTAGAATAAAGGACGGAAGCAAGATAGCGACTTTAGCGAAAAGCGTCGCTTACAATCTAGACGCCTATCTATCTGCTACGCAACTCGGTATTACTTTAGCTTCGCTCGGTCTCGGCTGGATAGGCGAAAGCGTAGTATCCGAAATTATTAAGAATATAATGGTGTTTATAGGCGTTCAGCTAACTCCCGAAGTCATACATCAAATTGCCCTGCCTACCGCTTTCGTAACCATAACGATACTTCATATTGTTTTCGGCGAATTGGCTCCTAAGTCTATCGCCATTCAGCGTCCGGAGGCGGTTTCTTTAGGCGTTTCTTTGCCGTTACGCGCGTTCTTTATCGTTTTCAAGCCGTTCATTTGGCTTTTGAACTCTTTCGCAAATTTAATAATAAAGATTTTTGGATTCGAGCCCCAAACGGGCGAGGACGAAGCTCACAGCTCCGAGGAGTTGCGCTATCTGCTTGAAGAAAGCTCGAAAAGCGGCGTCGAAGGCGTTCCCGACAACAAAATGATTGAAAACGTTTTCGATTTTCCCGACACTCCCGTTAAGCAAGTGATGATTCCGAGAAATAAAATATTCGCCGTAGAAGTTGATTCGCCAAAGGAAGAGATATTCGATAAAATAATCGACGAGGGCTATTCGAGATTGCCGGTTTACAAGGAAACTTTGGATAACATTATAGGCGTTATTTACGCCAAAGATTTAATTAGTATGATACGCCACTCTAATTTGATTATTGTTCAAGACTTGCTACGACCCGCGTATTTTGTTTACGAGTCCGATAAAATTGAGACCGTTCTGCGCCAGATGCAAAGGCAGAAAATTCATTTGGGAATAGTTTTGGACGAATTCGGAGGCGTCGCCGGCATAGTCGCTCTTGAAGATATTATCGAGGAGATTGTCGGCGAAATACAAGACGAATACGACGAGGAGAAGCCGATTGTCGTTCGATTAGCCGATTCAGAGTTTAAAATTCAAGCTTCTTCGCCGATAGACGACGTCAATGATTATCTGCCCGTTCCTCTGCCTGAAAAAGAAGATTACGAAACGGTAGCCGGTTTAATTATTAGCGAAGTTGGCAGAATACCGAAGCCTAACGAATTAATAGATATAAACGATTATTTGTGTAAAATTATAAGCAGTTCTAAAAGAAGCGTTGAAACGGTTAAGCTGACGCTCAAAGAGGATACAGACGAAGCAAATGAATAAAGAAAGGGACTAGTATTAAAGAAATACCGTCCCTTCCTCTGTTAAGCAAAGCAAATTGCTTACGCGTCGCTAATCTAATATACGAAAGCTTAGTCGCTATATTCTAATAGATTTTAATAAAAAAAGCGGGCGTTTTTTATTTATTTTATTAAGTATTATTTACTAAGTGTTTGATTAATTTAATTTCAATCTCAAGAAACCGGCGGTATCCAAAAGAGTAGAGCTTTAGAGAAGTTTAAGCTATCAAATGATTTTTAATAGCGTAGATTGTTAATTCTGAATTGTTTCTTAATTCCATTTTTTTGAGGAGGCTGTTTCTGTAGTTGCTTACTGTGTTTTTGCTTATGTATAGCTTTTTGGAAATCTCTTCCAGTTTGTGTCCTTCGGCGAGAAGGCGCATTACTTGGAATTCTCTGTCGGATAATTTCTCGTGAGGAGATTTATCGGCTCCTTTTCTTAGCTGCGAAGGTAGTTGTTCGAAAAGGGACGGCGAAATATAATCGCGTCCGGAGGCGGTTTTATTTATAGCGTCTATTAATTGTTCTTGAGAGCAATCTTTATTTAAATATCCCGAAGCGCCGGCTCTAATAGTTCTAATAGCAAAATTCTTTTCCGGTATCATCGAAAAAATTAGCGCGGGAAGATTGGGTTTTAAATCCTTTATGGCTTTTAAGGTGTCGAAAGCGTCTTTTCCCGGCATAACTATATCCAACATAACTAAATCGTAGTCGTTTTCGGTTACTTTTTCGATTAATTCATCGCCGTTGGCTGCTTCGTCGAATTCTAAGAACGAATATTCTTCTTCGAGTATTAATTTTAAGCCTTTTCTAACGATTGTGTGGTCGTCGGCTATTATGATTTTCATAACTCATTTCCCTTTTCTCTGCATAACTTTGTTGTTTTATTCAATGGCGAATTGTATTTTGCGATTTTTAAAGTTATTGGCAATGAGACGCTTAATAAATCCTTAACTGAATATTTTTTGCAACGTTTCTTCATAATAACGCATAGTAATATAAACAAAATTTTAAATTATTACGTTTCAGGTTAAAGTTAAAAAATTTTTATTTATATTTTGTAGTAGAAACCACTATATTTTTTTAGGGACGGTTGGCTTATTTTTGTCATAATCAGAACTACAAAACAATAAGCGTTAATAATAGCAAGATATTACGAGCCTAAATTCTCAAGGAGCCTTGGAATGCATTAAGGATTAGGCAAACTTAGTAAATTTGGAGGTAGAGTTTAGTTTATCAACTGATTCTTAATGGCGTAAATCGTGATTTCGGAGTTGTTTCTAAGCCCTAACTTTTTCATAATATTGTTGCGGTAGTTGCTGATAGTATTCTTGCTTAAATATAAATTAGAGGAGATTTCGTCGAGGGTTTGCCCTGCGGCGATTAATCGCAGGACTTGGAATTCTCTATCGGATAATAGTTCTTGCGGCGATTTTTTAGCGCCTTCTCTCAACTTCGAAGCTAATTGTTCCGACAGCGTCGGAGAAATATAATCTCTGCCCGAATATGTTTTAGTAATCGCGTCTATTAGTTGTTCTTGGGGGCAGTCTTTGTTAAGGTAGCCGGAAGCTCCCGCTCTTATCATTCTAATAGCGAAGTTCTTTTCCGGATTCATTGAGAATACGAGAACCGGCAAGTCGGGTTTGATTGATTTCACCATTTTTAGGGTGTCTATAGCGTCTTTGCCGGGCATTACAATATCGAGAATAACTAAGTCGTAGTCGTTTTCGCTGATTTTTTGGACTAATTCGTCGCCGTTTACGGCTTCGTCGAATTCCGAAAGAGAGAATTCTTCTTCCAGTATCAGTTTCAATCCTTTACGCACAATTGAATGGTCGTCGGCTATTATGATTTTCATAACAGAATCTCGTTTAAAGGTTCTTTTGAATGTATCAGCGGCGATTTATCTAGTAATTTGAAGCTTTTCAAGAGCTACTAATTTGTTGTTAAGCATAAATTCAACGAAATACGTTCCTTGACTAAGCCTTATGGCGTTGTATAGCTTGTCGTTTACGCCTTTTCTGATATCCTGATTCATTATAACGTCAACTTTAATTCCTCGCTCGTTGTATATACTAATTGTCGCTTTTCCGCTTTCCTCGGCGTTGATTATCAGTTTGATAATATCTACGGCGGGATTGGGCGTAACGCGCAATTCAGCTTTAGAGTCGTTTTCAATATCGTTGGTATTATAAGATTCAGATTCAGAGGATGATTGGTCGCCGACGTTATCGCGGAAATAAACGGTGTCTATTTCGCTATGCTTTGTGAACCAATAAACCTTACTGGTAGTTCCGTCGTATGAGTATCTTTCGGTGAATGAATTGTCGTCAATACTTGAATTCGTTATTTCAACTCTCGGTATTCCGGTGGGGGGCCATTTACGTATATCGCCGATTCCGCAAATTGGATATGATTCCGAGTCTTCGTCGGACCAGCGAACGATAAAAGTGTCGTAAATTCCGTTTTCGTCTGAATCTATTACTCGCGTTCTTACTATTTCAGTATCGTCGCCGGAGAATTCTTCTACCACGTCGCCCGCTTTCTCGGCGAGAGCGTAAGAAAAGCTGATTGAAATCAGCGCCATTATGTATATAATGTGTTTCATTTTCTTTCAATATAAAAAAATATTTTTAAAAAAACTAATATTTTCCCTATTCTAAATAAAAAATAAAAAAGTTTTTTATCTTTTACAAATATTTTTTATATTATAAATTATTAAAATACGTTATTATAACATAAGATAAATTTACGATTAAAAAATAGAGTTATTTGTAGTAGTAAATACTAAAATTAGTGAGAGATAATTATTAATATAACATAAACTAAGGTTTGATAACGAAGAACTAATGAGACGCGTCGCTGTAATATTGTTTCTGATAGCCGGTTTAGTAATAGGCGGGAGGATTGGCTACTCTTCTAACGCTTCTGATAAAAAGTTGGAAGAAGTTAGCGGCGCGGAAAAAGTTCGTTTATTGATTGATTTGGCGGATGAAAATCAAAAAGCCAACCCAAAGCAAAGTATAGATTACGCTAAAGAGGCTTCCGCGTTAGCCGAAGAACTGAACGCCAAAAAGCTAAAGCTCAAATCCAACGCTTCGCTAGCTAAATCATACGAGACTCTTTGTAAATACGAGAAGGCGATTAAACATCTAAAGTCTTCCTTAAAGTTAGCGGAAGAACTGGACCGCAAAGAACAGAAAGCCAAGTTGTTGCTTGATATAGGGAAAATCTATTCTTACTTAAGCAAATACGACAAAGCTTTAGAATCGAACTTAGAGGCTCTCGATATCCATAAGTCGCTCGAGGACAAAAAAAGGATTGGGCTGTCTTATCACAATATAGCTATCGTTTATTATTATTTGGTTAACTTCGAGAAGGCTTTAAAATATAGTCAAATGGCTCTAAAGTCATTTAAAGAAGTCGATTATCAAAAGGGAATCGCCGAAGCCTACAATAACGCCGCTATGATTTATACGAGTTTGGATAGTATAGATAAGGCAATAGATTACAATTATAAATCTATTGAGATTACAAAGAAGTTGAACGATAACATCGGGTTGGCAAGCACTTATTACAATATCGCTCAATCTTATTTAGTCAAGGGAGAAGCGTTAACCGCTATTGATTATTTAGATAAAGCGCTGAAGTTATACAAGAAAGATTTGTATTTGCGCAATCAAGCTCTTGTTTACACCGCTAAAGCGAGAGCCTATTATCAGTTGGAAAAGTATGAGAATTCGATAAAGAACCTTAATTTAGCTTTGGACAAAGCCGAACAGACGAAGTCGGTGGACTTATTGGCGAACATCTATAATCAATTCTCCGAGATATACTTAGCTCAAAACAATTACGAGAAGGCATTTAAATACAAAACTGCTTACAACTCGATTCGGGACTCGATTTTTAACGAGGAGAGCCGCAACAAGATTTCCGAATTGGAAGTAAAAATAGAAACCAAGCAAAAAGCCAAAGAGAATAAATTGCTGAAAGAGACAAATCGCTTGCAACTTATTCTTTTCATCAGCGTTTCCGTTTTGATTTTAATTATAGTTATAGTTATTTATAGTAGATACAAGACCAAGAAGAAAGCCGGCGAGGAATTAGAAAAGAAGAATATGAAGATTACCGAGCAAAACGCGACGCTGGAAAATCTCAATAAGGAACTAAACGAAGCGAACGTAGCCAAAGATAAATTCTTTAGCATAATGGCGCACGACTTGAAGAGTCCGCTATGGTGGTTCAAGAACGTTACCGAATTGCTCTCTCATAAATACGAAGAGTTAAGCAAGGATAGAATCAAAGAGATAGCCGACACGCTTGACGACTCGGCTAAGACGTCGCTTCATCTTATCGAGAACTTATTGCAGTGGTCGAGGTCTCAAACCGGCAGGATAGAATACGTGCCGGAAAGATTTAATTTGCGTTCATTAATTGAAGAGATTATCGCTCATCATCGCTTGCACGCCGAAAGTAAGAAAATCAAAGTTAAGAACACAGTTCCCGAGGGAAAAGAGATTATTGCCGACAAAAGAATGTTAATGACTGTTCTACGGAATTTTGTTTCTAACGCTATTAAATTCACGCCCGAAGGGGGAGAAGCTATTGTCGGTTTTGACGAGACGGACGATAACAATTTGATATTTGTAAAAGACACCGGCGTAGGTATAAAGAAGGATGAAATTGACAAGATATTTAGAATAGACGTTCAGCATAGCACGCTTGGAACGAAGGAAGAAAAAGGAGCCGGTTTAGGCTTGGTGATAGCTAAAGAATTCATCGAAAATCAAGGCGGAACTTTGGACATACAAAGCGAACCCGGAAAAGGCTCCAAATTCGTTTGCTCGCTACCTAAGAAAGGCATGGCATAATCTATTTGTTGCTACGCGCCCGGATTGTCGAAGAGCTTACCCTAAATTTTAAATTTCCGAATTCATCGAAATCCGACTCGCTTAACTTTTTCTCAGCGATGAAAGCTATCATTGCGGCGTTGTCCATACAGTAGAGCAAATCGGGAGCTATTGTTTTCACGCCGATTTTTTTTGTTTCTGTTCCCATTTGTTTTCTTAGAACAGAGTTGGCGGAGACTCCTCCGGCTATTATCGCGCTTTTAACGTTATAATCTTTCGCCGCCGAAACTGTTTTGGCGGTTAGCTGATCGACTATAGCCTGCTGCGCCGAAGCGGCGACGTCGTTGAGTTTGCTGTCGGGAACGCCTTTAGGGAAGTTGTCGCGCAAAAAATATCTTACGGACGTTTTTAAACCGCTGAAGCTAAAGTTATAATCGCCGCTGTTTATCATAGAACGGGGGAAACTGTATGCTTTGGGATTGCCTTGGCGGCTTAATTTGTCGATTTTCGGTCCTCCTGGGTATGGCAATTTCAGCAAGCTCGCAA
Source organism: uncultured Hyphomicrobiales bacterium (assembly GCA_964509335.1). Lineage (GTDB taxonomy): Bacteria > Bacteroidota > Ignavibacteria > Kapaibacteriales > UBA2268 > CAZDXB01. The sequence continues at coordinate 128,009 of CAZDXB010000003.1, forward strand.
TTTTGTCGAAAGCCTCGCCGGCGGCGTCGTCTAGTGTCGAACCGAGTATTTCGTATTCCGAGAAAGATTTTACGTAAAATAGGCTAGTATGTCCCCCGCTTACGACTAACGCTATGAACGGGAAATCGAGATTAGGGTCTTGCAAACAGCCGGAATAAAGATGCCCTTCTATGTGATTGACGGGGATAATTGGCAGTCGGTATTTTATAGCCAGTCCTTTTCCAAAATTAGCTCCTACTATGAGCGAACCGACCAATCCCGGTTGAGAAGTTACCGCTATGGCGCCGATTGATTTAATAGAAACTCCGGCTTCGCTTAACGCTTGTTTTACGACAGTTGAAATATTCTTTAAATGCGCTCTTGACGCTAATTCTGGCACTACTCCGCCGTACTTGCCGTGTTGCGCTTGCGACGATATTATATTGCTCTTGATTTCCGAGTTCGATAGTATCGCCGCTGAGGTTTCGTCGCAGGATGTTTCTATCGCTAATATGTTCATTTCTTTTCTTTTAATCTTTTTAAAACCATATTCAAAGCCGCTCCTACGGAACGTTCTCTATTCATTGTTCTGTCTTCTCCGAAAACGAACTTTTTCGCCGCTACTTTTTCCGCGTCGGCGAGAGATATCCAAACTGTTCCGACGGGTTTGTCCGCCGTTCCGCCGGTCGGTCCGGCAATTCCAGTTATTCCGACGCCGTAATCGGTTCCGAATTTTTCTCTTACGTTAGTCGCTAACTCTTTCGCCGTTTGCTCGCTTACGGCGCCGTTGTCGATTAATGTTTGTTCTTTAACTCCGAGAATCTTGTTCTTAATTTCGTTGCTGTAAACAATAGCTCCGCCGGCGAAGTAAGTGGAGCTTCCCGAAATTGACGTCAAATCCGCTCCTAAAAGTCCGCCAGTGCAGGACTCGGCTAGGGCTATTGTTTCTTTTCTATCTTTTAACGTTTCGCCGATTTTGGAAGTAAGGGATTCGTTTTCCGTTCCGTAAATATAATCCCCAACGAGTTCTTTTAGTTTGCTTTCTATGCTTTTTATTTTTTCCGCTCCCTTGTCGAAATCTTTTTCGACGACGCCGATTCTTATCCTAACGCCTTGATAGGAGGGAAGAAAGGCAATGGTCGCGTCGCCGGCAATTCCCTTTGGGTCGCCAATTAAATCCGCCAGCTTTGCCTCGACGATTCCGCTTGTTTTCAGCGTTTTATACATAGCGACTTTTTCTGCCGATTCGGCGATTTTGTTTTTTAGGACCGGCAAAACGGAATTTGTCATAATATATTTCATTTCCGTTGGAACGCCGGGAAGAGCTACGAAAGTCTTTCCCGATTCATCGAAAAGCATTCCGGGCGCAGTTCCCACTTTATTGGGGAGGGCTTTGCATTTCGACGGCAGATAAGCTTGCGTTCGGTTTCTTTCGCTTAGCTCGACGTTCTTTTTGGCGAAGAATTCTTTTAGATAATTCAACGTTCCTTTGTCTAATTCGAGTTTGTCGTTAAAGTATTTAGTTAAAGTAGGTTTAGTTACGTCGTCGTGGGTCGGTCCCAAGCCGCCGGAAATAATAATGAAGTCGCTTTTCTTTTTCAAGCGCTCGAGTTCGTCAATAAGCTCGTTTTCGTTGTCGCCTATTGAGGAGTGGGCGACGACGCCCGCTCCCAGTTTTGAGCATTCGTTAGCTATCCAAGCGGCGTTGGAGTTGATTATCTGTCCTATCAAAATTTCGTCGCCGATTGTTAGTAGCGATATATTATACATAACGTTCTCCTTTGTTTACGCTAAAATAAAAAACGGCGAACTAAAAGTTCGCCGCTTTTTACTATTTGTCTTCATTTTACTTGCGCCTTTTACTCTTTCGTTTCTTCGTCTTCCTTCTTTTCGTCTTCGTCTTTCGATTTTTCTTCTTTGCTTTCTACCGATTTTTCTTCGTCTTCTTCTTCTTTTGTTTCTGGCGCTTCGGCGCTATCTTCCGATTCCGCTTTTGCTTCTGTTTCTTCGGTTTGGTCTTTGTCGGTTTTTTCAGCCTCTTCTTTTGCTTCTTCCGTTTCTTCTTTTTGTTCGGTTTCCGCCTCGGGTTCTTCTTTTTCAGTTGAACCTTCTTCTACGGCTTCCTTTACTTCTTCAGCTTCCTTTACTACTTCAGCTTCCTTTACTACTTCAGCTTCCTTTACTTCTTCGCTATCCTTTGCTTCTTCGCTATCCTTTGCTTCGGCGCTTTCCTCTTTCTTTTCTTCTTCCTGTTTGGTTTCTTCAGGCGTTTCTTCTTTTGCTTCCTTGTCCGCTTCTTCTTTCTCCGGTTCTTTCTCTTCGGGTTTTTCGTCTATTTTTTTAGCTTCGGGTTCACCTTGTTCGGGTTCGGCGGTTTCGGTTTTCGCTGCTTCCTTACCGGCGTAACTGCTGGCGTAATCGGCGGAATCGACTGATTTATCGAAGCCTTTTATTGGTTGTCCCGCTTGGTATTTGTCCGCGTTTGGAACGGGGTGCTTGCCAACGAACGCGTCGATTTCGGCTTGCTCTTTTTCTCTCAAGCATTCGACGACAGACAAGACAATTTTCTTGGCTTCTTTGTCGAGTTCGACAACTTTGAGCGGCAATTTATCTCCAATTTCGAAGTAATCGCTGATGTTTCGCACGGGGGCGAAAGAAAGTTGCGAAATTGGAACGAATCCGTCCACTCCGTCGGGCAATTCAACTATTACGCCTTTTTCGATTATTCTTACTATTGCGGCTTCCGTTTCAGTGCCGGCTTTATATTTTTCTTCGAAGTAATCCCAAGGATTATCTTGAATTTGCTTGTGTCCGAGAGCGATTCTTCTTTGGTCGGGGTCGATGCTGAGAACGACAACTTCAATCTGTTCGCCTTTTTTAACGAATTCGCCTGGATGTCGTATCTTCTTCGTCCACGACAAGTCGCTTATATGTACTAAGCCGTCCACTCCGGGTTCTAATTCTACGAACACGCCGAAATTCGTGATGTTTCTGACGATTCCTTTGTGTTTCGAATCGACCGGATATTTTTTCATCAAGTCTTGCCATGGGTCAGGTTCTAATTGTTTCATTCCCAGAGCGAGCTTTTTCTCTTCTTTGTCTATGTTTAGCACGACTGCGTCCACAATCTGTCCCAAAGATACTATTTGCGAAGGATGCTTGACGTGCTGCGTCCAAGACATTTCGCTTATATGGATTAAGCCTTCGATGCCTTTTTCAATTTCGATGAACGCGCCGTAGTCGGTCAAGCTGACGACTTTGCCGCGCACTTTGGTTCCTTCTTTGTATTTGTCGCCGATTGTGTCCCAAGGATGCGGAGTAAGTTGTTTCATTCCTAGCGAAATTCGTTTCTTTTCTTTGTCGAAGTCTAATACGACGACTTTTACCGTTTCGTCGAGTTTTACTATTTCGCTCGGATGCGAAACTCTTCCCCAAGAGAGGTCTGTTATATGAACTAATCCGTCAACTCCGCCTAAATCGACAAAGACGCCGAAATCGGCTATGGCTTTTACTATGCCTTCCAGCACTAAGCCCTTTTCAAGTTTAGACAAGATTTTGTTTCTTTCTTCGGCAATTTGCTCTTCAAGAAGAGCTTTATGGCTAACGACCACGTTTTCGTTCGGATGGTTAATTTTAACGACTTTTACGTCGAGGGTTTCTCCGACCCAACTGTCAAAATCCCTGACCGGGCGAACGTCTATTTGCGAGCCGGGGAGAAAGGCTTCTATTCCTAATAAATCCACTACCATACCGCCTTTTATGCGTCTTAGTATTTTTACCGGAACGACTTCGCTTTCCCTGTAAATCTCTTGTATTCTTTCCCAAATTCTCAAGAAGTCGGCTCTGCGTCTCGAGAGTATTAGCCTTCCTTCTGAATCTTCAATTTTTTCGATAAACACTTCAATCTTTTCGCCAACCTTATAATCTTCCGGATTTATTATTTCCGACCTTGGGATAATACCGTATGATTTGAATCCAATATCTACCAGTATTTCGTCTTTTGTTTTATTTACTATTTTGCCTTCAATTAACTCGTCTTCTTCAATATCCGATATAGTTTTGTCGGCAAGCTCGTCAAAATCGTCTTCGTCCATTTCTAATTGTGGAAAGCCCTCTTCAAGTATAGTTTGAACGCTTGGATAAGAAGGAGCTTTCGTTTCTTGTTCTTTATCCGCGTCTCGCCGCTCTTCGGCTTCGTTTTCGGAAGTTTCTTGATTCATCATTTCTTCCGCTACGCTGTTCTCGTTTTCGACCATTAACAATCTCCGTTTTTTAAGTAAATTTGTGATACAATAGTTAATTAATAAAATATTCTATACTTGCAGTATAGAGCTTCGCAATTTAAGCTAAAGCGATTTATTTTCCAAATTATTTTGAGCGGAAAGTCCTTAAAAGCGATTTATTTGAAAGCGAATTTACCATCTGAAACCGCGGCGACTGGTTTGCATTTTGAAAGGTCGTCTTCTAACTTGTTGTTTAGTATAGTAATATCGCATGATTTGCGTTTTGGTTCAAAGATTTTTTTCGGAGTTTGCGAATACGCTTCGAGGGCTTCTTCCAAGCTTAATTTTTCTTTGCCCGTCCAAGTAGAGTTTGAGCTGAAAGGTTTTCTATTTACGAAGGCGTCTATTCCCAAGACGGGATTGTGGGATTCTATCGGATAATCCGAACCCGCTATTAATTCCGCTCCGGCTTCGAGCAGAGATTTCCAAGGATATGAGTATTCAATTCGGCGTCCTAATCTGTTTTCGGAAATTGAAGCGGCGTCGCTTATACATTGAATCGGCTGCACTGAAGCGAATATTCTTTGTTTAGAGAAAACGTCCAAGTCGGACGGATGAATATGCTGAGCGTGCTCGAGTCTTAAGATTGACGAGGGGTCGGCAATTCTTTCTTCGCGCAGCTTTTCAAATACTTTAAGAGCCATTCTATTGGCGGCGTCTCCGATAGCGTGAACCGCTACTTGCAATCCTCGCTCCAAAGCGATTTTTGATTTTTCGAACAATTCTTTTTCGTTAATTAAGAATATTCCTTTCTCCTTCGGGGAGTCTTCGTAAGGTTCAAGTAGAGCCGCGCTGCGAGAGCCTAACGAGCCGTCCGCGTATAGCTTAATTCCTTTGACGTGGAATTTGTCGCCGTTGTGTTCAATAGTTTCGTTTTTGAGCCATTCGTTTTTATGTCCGTTGACGTAAGCGGTAACGGTTAATGGTAATTGATTGGCTTTGTCCAGCTCTTTGAAAATAGCGATTTGCTCACAAGGCAAGTCCATATCGCAAGTCGCGGTTAAGCCAAAATGAGCTAAGTTTTTTAGAGCGGATTTGATATAATTTTTAATTTTATCTTCGGAAGGTTTTGGAATCTTATCTTTAACTAAGTTTATAGCGTTGTCTCTAAGAATGCCGTTAGGTTTTCCCGATTTGGTTTTTCGGATTTCACCGCCGTTTGGATTTATAGTATGTTCGCTGATTCGAGCAAGTTCAAGAGCTTTTGAATTCACCCAAGCGGCGTGTCCGTCAATTCGTAAAAGAAATACGGGAATGTCGAGGAATTCGGCGTCTAAGATTTCTTTCGCCGGGAAATTTTTGTCTTTCCAAGACTCTTGATTCCAGCCCTTTCCTATAATAAACTTATCCGGCGCGCTTTTCGATTTTTTCAGAATTTCAACGCAATCCTCGGGGCTTTTGGCTCTGGATAAGTCGGGAACTATTAGAGATTCTCCGAGAGCCGCTATATGTCCGTGGCTGTCGATTAATCCGGGATACGCCCAACAACTGTCGAAACGGCTTAGTTCTCCGTCGATTTCTACTTTAACGAATCCGGGCTCTTTTTTTTGAGAGACGATTTCGCCGTTTCTAATGACTATTTTGCCTTGGAATCCTTTTTTCATAATAAAAAAGCCGACGCGATAACGTCGGCTTTATTGCTTTATCGTAATTGTTATATGCTATAAACAGCTCGCTAGTCCTCTACTGGCAGTACGCAATCCTCAATCGGGCATACTTCAACGCATTGCGGTTCGTCGTGGTAGCCTTCGCAGTCAACGCATTTGTCGGGGTCGATTTCATATATTTCGTCTCCCTCGTAAATCGCTTCTACGGGGCATTCCGGTTCGCAAGCCGCGCAATTAATACATTCGTCCGTTATGTAATGAGCCATAACCCAGCCTCCATCAATAAGTTAATAAACCGTAAACTGTATTATTTATTTAAACTACAGCCAAAATATTGGCTATAAATTGGAAAAGCTATTATTAGTCGGTTTTTTCTATGCATTCCGGCACCGGACAGACTTCTATACATTGAGGCTCGTCGAAGTGTCCTTCGCATTCGACGCAAGTTTCTTGGTCGATTTGGTAATATTCTTCTCCCTCGTAAATCGCTTCCGTCGGGCATTCCGGTTCGCAAGCCGCGCAATTGATGCATTCCTCGTTTATTTGATAAGCCATAAATTAGCCTCCGTCTTATTAAGATATAAAACCAAATATTTAATTTATGCAAGGCAAAATTAAAAAATAATTTTAACTAATAAAATTAATTTTGTCTATTTTTTTGTTAAATTTTTTGTTCCAGTTAATTTCGGGAGCCAAGTATTCAGAGTCCATATGAGTGGCTAAGGACGGAACCGGCGCCCATAGGTTTTGCTTTTTGCCTAAGAGTATCTGTTTATTGTTGTGAGACCAAGCTTTTAGGAGGAATTTGAAGTTTTGTCGGTCTGAGAAAAGATATTTGAACAAGAGAGCCGGATTGCTTACTTTATGTTTGGTCAAACTCATCCAAAGGCTCGCGTCGTCGTTTTTCTTGGCGTATGTCTTGAAAACGGCGTAGTTATTTTCCAGCGCTTGTTTTGTTGTCATAAAAGTCATTGTCGTCGTTGCGACTGTGCGCCATAAAATCTCTTCGGCGGTGATTTTTTCGGATTTGAAGCTCTTGTGAAAATCGGCGGCATAATAATCTGAGTGGTCGTAGGGGGTAACGAAATCAACGTTGCTGAAGCTTCTTATCAAAGCGAGCATATTAGACAAAGCGTCTTTTAAGTAAAAGTAATCGTCTTCGGCGAAGTAAACTATGTCCGAAACGTTTTGTTTTGTCAGAACTTCTAGCTGCTTTTTAAAGGTCTTCTGATTTCCTATTCCCGACGTTTTTACAAATTCCAAATCTTCGGAGTCGAAGTATTTAGCGAAGAGTTTTTCGTATATAGGCGGGCAGGCGTCGAGCAGAGCCCATACTTTGACCTTGAGATTTTTTGCCGCGTCCTTGAGAGAACTCAAGCACAATTCCGCCAATTTGATTTTGTCGTCGGCGAAAATAGGGGGGACTTTGGAAACCCCCGGGTATATCCTGTAACAAACCGCTATGTCGTATTTTCTATCCACTAACTTTCTTTTATAAATTCGTTGAATTCATCGAGCCAAAAATTAAAAAACATTTTGTGAATTTCCGCCTTTCGCTTGGCTTTTTTTCTCTTCGTTCCAGCGGTTAATAGTTGTATAATTCGCCATAGGACTAAAGAATTCGCCGAGCTGAAGATTTCGCAGAGTATATAGAATTTTCCTTCCTGAAAGCCCAATCTCTTTTTGCAGAATAGAACTTTGCTCGAAACTAATGCTTTGACGTTCTTTGCGTTCAATCTGTCTTCCGCAGAACTGCCGCCGCGATGATGTATAATTTGAGCGCTCGGCAGAAAAATCGCTTTGTATCCGTTTCGCTTTATTTTATAGCAGAAATCGGATTCCTCTGTGTAAAAAAAATAGTCTTCGTCGTATCCTTTTACTTGTTCGAAAGCTCGTTTATTAATGGCGTGTAAAGCGCCGTCTATGTATCCGACTTCTTTTACCCCATTCGTTTTATTACTCGGTTTCCAAGTAAATTTCTTGATTGAATCTTGGATTTTGGAAATAAAGAATAGATTCTTTAAGCCTAATTTTATTCCCGGCAAATCGCCGTAACTCCTTTGCCAAGAGCCGTCGGGGTAAACCTGCTGAACCCCGACGACGCCGACGTCGGAACTGTTTTCTAAGTATTTCTTTATCGCCGTTAAAGTTCCCTTTCGGAACTCAATGTCGGCGTTGCATACTATTACGTAAGGCGCGTCGGAGTTTTCGACTCCGATATTTACGGCTTTAGCGTAGCCCAAATTTTTATCGTTTTCAATAACTTCGACTTCTGGGAATTTCTCTTTTACGGCGTTTGCCGAATCGTCTTCCGAAGCGTTATCGACCAGAATTATCGATACGGGTATATTGCCTTTAGTTTCATAGATTGAATTAATGCATCGCAGGTTGAATGCCCGCGAGTTGTATGAGATTATCGCTATATCTATCTTTGTTGCGTTCAATTCTTATTTTTTTGACGCGCCAATCAGTTGAGCGCGGCGAACTTTATTTCGTTAAAACCAGCTTCTTGTAAAAAGTTTCATTTCCCAGAGTTAATCTTATGTAATATACTCCGGGCGAAAAGTTGTCGCAATTAACGGGTATTTTGTTCCTTCCGATTTTAGCAGTTTTAGCTGAAGCGCAATCGAAAACCTTTTTGCCAAACAAATCATATATTTCGAGACTCATTTTGTATTGTTTTGTCGAATTGAACGCTATCGTCGCTTTTCCTTCGGAGGGATTGGGATATACGTTTACGAAAATATCTTCTGTCTCGTCTTCATCGACGCCGACGCCGCCTGTGTATTTAGCCGAGACGTTGTAGTTGTTTTCGCCTAAGTCTGTTGTAACTTTCAAGAAAGCGGCGTAGTCGCCGTTAGCTTCCGGCGGAGTGAACTTGACGGTGATAGTCTTCGAAGTTGTAGCGTTTACGAATACCGGAAAATCATCAATTCCGCTATAACTGAATACGCTGTCTTGATTATTTATGAATTCTACTTTTTTAATTCTGCAGTATCTATTGCCGTTGTTGTTTAGAACAAAATCAATTTTTTGGACTTCGTCGCTTGAAACTTCTCCGAAATTGACGTAATACGGGTCGACATCCAAATTCGCTCTTATATTTTGGCCGCCTTGCCAACCGGCGATTCGCGCTAAAATCCACCAGAAGGCTTTAGCTTTAAGTTGGCAATTAATGCAAGGGGTTATATAGCAAGGGCAATCGCCGCATTCGTCGGGGTGTCGCTCGCAATATTCGTCAGCCCAATTGCCGCCGTCGTAATCCAATCGGTCGTCGCAACCTTTGTTTAGGAAATAGTTGCCGTCGGGGTCGTAACTTTCTAAATCGGCGAAATCGTATAGCATTTTGCCGTTTTCGATGCAATAACTTCTCACTATGTTGTTGTTTCGATTTAACTTGCCGTCTTCTCCGGTTCCTTCCAAATGCCCCGTCATATATATAAAATGAACGTTTCGATGGGAACGTTCGAGAGAATCCATTTGCTCCAAATATTTTCGGACTCCTTCTTCTGTTTTCATATTCATCCAGCCTGCCCAAGACCACATCACGACGTTAGTAGAGTCGTTGTCCGGATTTAGAAGCTCGCCTGTTTTACGTATCCAATCGCCGAAGCCGAGCGCGCCCATTTGCCCTTCGGGTATTCCGCTAATTAAACATAGATAAGGGTCTTGTCCCGAGCCTTCGCCGCCGAATCTATCCCAAAGATAAAGCGAATCGGCGTTGTCTTTTAAGACGTGCATTCCGGTTATTATCTGTCCGCCGTGGTTCTTGTGTCCGTAAGAAACGACTAAATCTCTTCTGGCTTTTAGTATCCAACTGTTTGGTATTTCGCTTAAATCGGTTGAGTTGTGGTCCGCGATGATGGCGTTATCCTGCGAAAAAGCGATAGAAACGAGAAAAAGAAAGGTTATCCCAAAAGAAACTAAATTTTTTAGCATAGATAACTCCAGCTATAATTCTCAATTTGCAACTTTGTTAATTTAAATATTTTTTAAGACAAAGTCAACGTTTATTAAAGGTTTATTTTTAACGCAAATTGAGCGATTTGTTCACTAAAATTTCTAACTGTATAATTGTTGAGTCAAAGCAAACCGCTAGAAAACCACTCCTAGCGAAAGAGTTACGTAGCGTTTATCTTCTTCGCCGCTTACTTTTCCGATTAGATTCATAAAGTTATATTTGGCTTCTACGTTAAGCGTAATAATCGGCAAGTCGAAATCGACGCCCGCGCCGATTCCGAAACCGACGCGGCTGTCTGTCGGACCGGTCGGCATATCTATTCCCATCGGCGTTTCTACGGCGTTTGAAATATAATTATAAGTAAGTTCGCCTGTTCCGTAAACTCCTAAAAAAGATTTGAAAACGTAATAGTTGAATCCTACGGAAATTGGAACAACGTTGGTGGAAGCTTTGATTCTACCTATTGATGTGTCGGCTCCCGAATCTACTATTTCTATATCGCTTCTTGGGAACTTGTTCCAACCAATGCCGCCTTTGAACGTAAAGTTATTCGACAGCTCAAACCTTCCTTTTATGCCAATGCAATATCCTGTTTGAGTCCCTTCTCTCATTAAGTCGCCGACTATGTCTTCGCTTATCTGTATATTGTCTTTATTATAAACGTCGTTGACTTTATCGTTTGGAGTCGAAAGCCCGGCGTAAAAGCCGAAACCGGTTAAAGCCGTCAACTGAAAAGAGCTAAAAAGTGAGATTAGCAAGGAAACCGCCGTAATTTTCAATGTTTTTTTCATTTTGTCTATCTTGTTTATTAACAATTTATTTTCAAATTTAAGCTAAAAAAATCTTTTTAAAAAAAATTTTTTAACCTTTTCAAAATTCTTTTGTTATATAAACGATAGTTGACAAATTTTTAATATTTTTGTCTGGATAACAAAACAGTATTATTAATAAAATCGAAATTTAATTATGAAATTACTAAAAACGTTAAATATTGTTGTCGCCGTTATGCTAACGATTTGCGCTATTCAAGCGAAACCGAAAGCGGTTCCGCCCTCTGTGGGGCTTTACGGCGGATTAAATTTGAATTTGCACAGCCCTTCGTTTGAGTATGAGTTTGAAACGTCTCACGTTGTGTTTGACGAGAACGGCTCCGGCGTAGGAGCGACGTTTGGTTTTACGGGACTGCTTCCTTTCGATAGCGTTTTTGTTCTGTCAGGCTATATCGGATATAATAATATGGGCGGTTTTTTGTCGAAAGACATTAACGGAGGAACGTATGATTTGGAGGCGAGTTTGAATTATATTGAAATTTCGCCAGTTATGCAGTTTCACAACGTCGTCCCTTTGGACAATTTCTATTTGTTAGCCGGCGTGGAAACTGGCATTCCGCTTTCGCCGAGGTATTCAATAAAAAGCGATACGGCAATAAAAGAAAACAAAACCGTTCCCGACGCTAACTTTCGGATGGCGGGCATTGCCGGAGCGGGATATAAACTAAATATAGGCGAGGGGATTAACTTGTTTCCCGAACTTACTTTCAGATTGCCCTTCTCTGAAGTGTCCAATGACGCAATATTTGATTCGTGGGAAGTTCCGCAAGTGAGGTTTGGCGTTTCTATCAATTTTTCGCTGAAAAAGCCCGAAAAGGAGCCCGTGGTCGAGGAGTCTGAGCTCAATGTCGGTTTCGACGAAGTGAATTATTACGATAAAGAAGGCAACAAATATCCTTTGGGAAGAGCGAGGGTAGAGGAAGTAAAATACACCGAACAGTTCCCGTTGATTCCTTACGTTTTCTTCGAAAAGAATAAAGCGAAGATTGGCGACGAACTGCAAGTTTTTAGCGCGCAAAATCAAGCCGGCAGGTTTACTATAAATTCTTTGGAGCCGGACGCCGAGGAAATCAACGTTAGGATTTTAGATATTGTCGGCAAAAGAATGGAAGACAATCCTCGAGCAAAATTAACCATTACGGGAACTGTTGACGGCGTGGAAGAAAAAAACCAAGATTTGGCGATGAAGAGAGCGGTATTCGCCAAGAAATATTTGGTTGATAATTATGAGATTTCTTCCGATAATATTGAGGTTCGCGCTACGGGAACGCCGGAAGAGCCTTCGACTACTAAAGTGCCGGAAGGTTTAAGCGAGAACAGGAGAATTGAACTATCGAGTTCAAACCCTGAAATTATGGAACCTATTGTTATACAGAATGAAAACCAAACTGTCGCCAATCCTAATTTAGTGGAATTCATTCCCGATATTTATTCTACCGATTCTATAGTGGATTGGACGCTAACTATTACTCAAGAAGGCGAGAAAATAAGAACGTTCAACGGCGACAGCGTTCCCAGCGAAATCGCTTGGGTGATAATTCCGAACGAGTTAGAAAAGAGCGAACTGCCGATTGAGTATGTTTTACGAGCCAAGAATTCCGTTGGACTCGAAGAGTCGGCTTCGGGAACTATCCCCATAGATTACTATTCTTTTACGAGAAAGAAGTCTGAAGATTTGCCGGACAAAACGGTTTCCAAATTTAGCCTGATTCTGTTCGATTTCGACAGCGACAAAATCTCCGACAAGGATATGAGAATTGTGAACGACTACATTCTGCCGGCAGTTAAATTCAATTCAACCGTGAAAATATACGGTTACACCGACGAGATAGGAGACGACCGATATAACAAAAATTTAGCGAAACGCAGAGCCGAGACGGTAAGAGATTTGTTAAAATCGAAAGTTGAAACCGCTAAATTTCAAATATACGGAATCGGAGAGAGCGAAAGTATTTTCAATAACGAATCTCCGATAGGCAGGCATTTGTCTAGAACCGTTCAAGTTTACGTAATAACTCCGAAGTAAATAAATTTAAATCGTTTTTTAATCGTCTTTAGTTTTTTAATTAAAGATGGATTGAGTTTTATTATGAGCGATAGATTTGATTTGTTAAAAAAGATTGATTCTCCAAAAGATTTAAAGAAAATACCTTTGGAAAAACTTCCGGAGGTGTGCGACGAGCTTAGGCAGTATATACTTAATACGATATCGAGAACCGGAGGTCATCTGGGAGCCGGGCTTGGCGTCGTGGAACTTACCGCCGCTCTTCATTACGTTTACGACACCCCCAAAGATAAAATCATCTGGGACGTGGGGCATCAGGGATACCCTCATAAAGTATTGACCGGAAGAAGGGACAGACTTCACACTATACGTCAGAAGAACGGATTATCAGGCTTTCTGAAGCCGAGCGAGAGCGAATACGACGCGTTCGGAGCCGGACACGCAAGCACTAGTATTTCCGCCGCTTTGGGAATGGCTACGGCAAGGGATTTATTAGAAAGAGACAATAAAGTCGTAGCGGTAATCGGAGACGGGGCTTTAACGGGCGGTATGGCTTACGAAGCGATGAATAATTGCGGCGTTCAGAAAAGAGATATAACGGTGATTTTGAACGACAACAATATGTCGATAAATTCCAATATTTCCGCTCTTTCAAATTATTTTAACGAGATATTCGCTTCTCCGATTGTCGAGAAGGTTCGTTCGGATATTTGGGAGTTGACCGGCAAGATGGAAGATTTCGGCGACAGAATCAGAAGAGTAGCTTCGAGAATTGAAGGAGGAATAAAAGCCATAATTACACCCGGAAGTTTATTCGAAGCGTTCGGTTTCAAATATTACGGTCCTATCGGCGGGCACAACGCGCAGCGGCTTGTGAGGATGCTGAGTCGAATAAAAGACATTAGCGGTCCGGTTTTGCTTCACGTCATTTCGCAAAAAGGCAAAGGTTACCCGCCGGCTGAAAAGGATTCGCAAAAGCTACACGCGGTCGGGAAAATAGATATTAATACCGGCAAATCTATCAAGACAAAAAAGAAACAATTGAAGCCTTATTATCAAGTTTTCGGCGAAGCTTTAACCGAGATATGCGAGAAGAATCCCAAGGTAGCGGCTATTACGGCGGCTATGGCGGAAGGCACGGGTTTAGACAAAATTAGAGACAAATTCCCCGATAGATTTTTCGACGTCGGAATTGCCGAACAGCACGCCGTTACGTTCGCCTCCGGATTAGCGAAAGAAGGAATAATTCCCGTTTGCGCTCTTTATTCGACTTTTTTGCAAAGGGGTTACGACCAGATTGTTCACGATTGCGCTATTCAGGGATTAAAAGTAATCTTCGCCGTCGATAGAGCCGGCTTGGTGGGAGCCGACGGTCCGACTCATCACGGAACTTTGGACTTGGCTTATCTGCGTTCTGTGCAAAAGATGACGCTTGCCGCTCCCAAAGACGAGCGAGAACTTAGGGATTTACTTTTCTCCGCCGTTTATTATTATCCTCAAGGACCAATCGCTATTCGCTATCCGAGAGGAATTGGCGAAGGAGCCGATCTGACGCCGATGAATCCCATACCTCACGGCAAAGGCGAAATCCTAAGAGAAGGAAAAGACGTCGCGATTTTAGCCATAGGCAAAATGGTGGGAAAAACTCTTAGAGCGGCGGATATATTAAAGGAAAATAAAATCTCCGCAGAAGTAATCAACGCCAGATTTGTAAAGCCTTTGGACGAAGAGCTACTAGACAAAGTATTTTCGAAATTTAACAAAATTATGACTGTCGAAGAAGGGCAAATCCGCGGAGGATTTGGTTCGGCGGTATTAGAATGCTTGTCCGGCAAAAAACTGAAGAAGACGAAAATACTCCTTCACGGCATTCCCGATAAATTCGTCGAACACGGTAGCCAAGACGAACTGCTCAAAGATTTGAGTCTCGACGAAGAGGGAATAGCTCTTACCGCTAAGAAATTTCTAGGCAAATAGGAATATATAATTGATTTTAGGAAGTTGCGGGGCCGACGAGACTCGAACTCGCGGCCTCCAGTGTGACAGACTGGCGCTCTAACCAAAGCTGAGCTACGGCCCCTTTTTATTTTTACGTGGACCTAGGGAGGCTCGAACTCCCGACCTCTTGAATGCCATTCAAGCGCTCTCCCAACTGAGCTATAGGCCCCCGCTTTATTCTATACGATATAATCTATCTATTTCAAAAAACGTCTCTCAAACGAGACGACAAAAATAAACGATATTTTATAAAAACACAAATTAAATTTTAAATTAGTTAATAAATATATTCGTTTAGTTAATCGCTAGTTTTTATTAAATTCAAAGTTTTAATTATAAACTTATAAATTTTATGTCGAATAATTTTTTAAGGCGATATGTCGGTAGTATTTATTACGGGGTCGGGAAGACGAATGGGGAAAGGTCTGGCTCTTAGGTTTGCCGAAAAAGGCTGGGACGTCGCGGTTCACTACGGCAAATCCGAAAATCAGACGATTGATACGGTTGAGGAAATCAGGGGAAAGGGAGTCAAAGCCTACCCCTTTCAAGCGGACGTGAGGAACGGCGACGAATGCGAAAAAGCGATGAACGCAGCCGCTAGTGAGTTGGGGGTTCCCGACGTTTTAGTTAACAACGCGGGAGTTTTCCCCGAAGCTAAAGAAGTGGCGGAAATTTCTACTGATTTCTGGAACGACGTGATTAACGTTAATTTAAGAGGCGAGTTCCATTTTGCCAGAAGTTTCGCTAAAATCGCCAAAGAAGGCGCGCGAATCATTAATATAGCTAGTCTCGGCGCTTTGGAAGTGTGGAAAGGCAGGCTGCCGTATAATGTTTCCAAAGCGGGCGTAGTCCAATTGACAAAAGCTCTGGCTCTGAATTTAGCGCCTGAAATTTCCGTTAACGCCGTGTGTCCGGGAGCTATCAGTATGCCCGACGAAATTACCGACGCCGACGCTTTCAGAGTAAATACGAAGAAAATTCCGATGGGAAGATACGGAACAGTTTCGGATATTTTTGACGCTACTTATTTCTTCGCTACCGCAAGTTCTTATATCACCGGGCAAATAATAACGGTTGACGGCGGCTATCATTTGGCAAGATAACATTTAGAGTCATTGTTCGAAGAATAGTAATAGATAAGTTAATATTTTAAGTAACAATCGGTTATACTTTAATTTGGGCTTTTTTTTCTAAATTAATTTTAGAGGTAATGCAATGGAAAAAGAATTGGAAGAATATTATCAGTCGATAAAACCCGTGAATAAAGCCAAGAAAGCTTACGACAACCAGAGTTTTATACATAGTCCGGACGGCAGAGTAATTAGGATGCTCGCGGAGTATTTGCATCCCAAGCAAAAGTTTGAGAGGAAGAAGGTAAAGCGCACAATTATCTTTTTCGGTTCGGCGAGGATACATTCGGCGGAGTTTTTCGACATAAAAGAGAAAAATTTAAAAGCCAGAATCGACAAGGCTAAAGGACAAGAGAAGGAATTATTAGAAGAGGAATTGACGCGCTTATTAAAAGTAAAAGGTTTTTCAAAGTATTACGAAGACGCTAGGAAGTTAAGCTATCTAATTTCAAAATGGTCTAGTTTAATGCCCCAAAAGCAGAGATATCATATTTGCACCGGCGGCGGACCCGGTATTATGGAAGCGGCTAATCGCGGCGCCGTAGAGGGAGGAACCAAATCTATCGGTTTAAATATCAGCTTGCCGTTTGAGCAAATGCCTAATCCGTATTTATCCAAAGGACTGAATTTCGAATTTCATTACTTTTTTATGAGAAAGTTGTGGTTTGTTATGTTGGCGCACGGTTTGATTGTTTTCCCCGGCGGATTTGGAACGATGGACGAGCTTGTGGAGATTTTGACTTTGAGGCAAACGGGCAAATCGGAAAAACCTATTCCTATTCTGCTTTACTCTAAAGAATTTTGGGAGAGAGCGATTGATTTCGATTATTTAGCCGACTTTGGAACGATTAGCCGGAAAGATTTGGATTTGTTTTCTTATGTAAACACTCCTGAAGAAGCGTTTGAAAAAATGAAGAAAGAATTACATAAATATTATAATAATTATAAAGTTAAATAAAATTGGGTGGGATATGAAAAAGTTAATTATTGTCGCCTTTATTAGTTTGCTATCGTTTGCTTACGCTTCCGGGGCGGGCGAACTGAAGATTAAACCGCAGAAGCCCGCAAGCTACGACGTAATAACGTTGAAATATCAACCGGACGAGCGCTTTGACCCGGGAGAAAAATTATTCGCTCAGATATACGCTTTCGACCCTAACAACGCTATGCCAAAAGCCTACGAGTTCGAACTGAGCTATGAAGATTATGTTTATTCGGGAAAATTTACTTTACCCAGCGAGACCGTGTTTGCTTTAATAAAGTTGAGCGACGGAGAAATGTTCGACGCCAACCATAGGGACTTTTGGGATTTGCTTTATTACGAAAAAAGCGGCAAACCAAAAAGAAACGCCAACCTGAAAGCCGGTCTGACCTTTTACGGGAATTTGCCCGAAAACTTCGAAAGGAACGTGAATTTCGATAAAGCTTTGGACTATTTACGAAGGGAAATAAAGTATTATCGGGACAACCTGCAAGCGAGGATAGGACTCGCCTCTCTTCGTTTGGATTTACGCGAAATTACTTTCGAAGAATATTCCGAAACCGTCGAGTCTTTGCTTGACAGAGGTTTTAACAGGAATAATGAGAATGCGGTTAGGGCGGTCGCCAGAGCTTTGCGTTCTTTGAATAAAAAGAAAGAGGCGGAGAAATTGGAAAGTCAGTTTATAGCAAAAAATCCCCAAAGCAGACTCGCCGAAGAAAAGTATTTGTCCGATTTGGCGGAAGCCAAATCTCTCGACGAATTTTCGGATAAGATTTTTGAGTATTTCAAAAAATTCTCGTCGTCGGAAAACAGAAATAGAATGTTTTCCGCGCTTGTTTCGGGTTATTTACAAGTCGGCAAACTCGAAGAAGCTATAGTCGCTTTGAACAAGTTGAACGCTCCGGCGGCGGCATACGCTCAAGTCGCTTTTACTATTGTCAACGACGACAACGCCGCTCCCGATATGTCTATTGACGAAAAATACGACAAAGCTTTGGAGCTAATGGATAAATCTGTAGAGATGGCTCGAGAACATAGCTACAAAAATAAGCCGAGGCACATAAGCGAAAGCGAATGGGAAAGAAAACTTGAACTCGAATACGCTACCGTATTGGAAAAATACGGCGATATATTAATGTCCGCGGGCTTGTATAAAGAAGCCTATAAAAGCTTCGGCAAAGCTTTCGAGTATTACAAAGACGAAGCGCCTCAGACTTTATACGAGAATTTGACCGACTTATGCGAAATACTAGAGAAGTACGACAAAGCATATAGCGTCGCTAAGATGGCGATTTTATCTTCCAAATACAATTCCGCCTTGATTAAAGAGTTCAAAAAGTTGCATAAAATGTTAATGAAGTCGGAAGAACCAGAAATATTAGCCGCGGAGTTGTTAGCCAAAGCGAAGCTAAAGAGATTAAAGGAACTTTCATATCATACGAGACAAATAGAAACTTCGATTCCCGATTTTGTCGATTTGAAAGAAAACTCTTATAAAATTGAAGGCAAACGAAAAGCCTACGTCGTTCATTTATTTTCGTCTTGGTGCGGACCTTGCGAGAAATCGCTTAAAGCGTTCGATAAATTTTACAAGAAGAACAAAGACAAGAATTACTTCATAGCCGCCGTTGGCGTTTGGGAAACAGGCGACGCCGTAAAGAAAACTTCCGACTTTATCGAAGATTTGGACTTGTCCGTTCCCGTTTTTACAGAATCAAGCGGCAAGTTGGCGAGAGATATAGGAATAACGGGATTGCCGGCGACTTGTTTTATTGATTCCGAGAAAAAGACGCAATTTATTATGAAGGGATTTTCTTTCGAGGAGCGTTTTGCAAAGGATTCAAAAGACAGATTGGATTACTTAATCGAACGATAATCGAAGTTTTTAGAATCTAAACACCAAGGAGATATGGTGGGCGATTTTGCTAGGCGAAATATAATCCGCCGAAACGGCGTAGTCAATGTTTGTTTCGAATGGCAAGTTGATATTGTAATCGTTTAAAGGCGGTCGGAAAGAAACGCCGCCGCCCCAGACGGTCATAGGGAAAAACTCGTATCTGTTGAAACGGTCGCCCGCCAAAGCCAACCCGCCGCGGAAAGCAATATATTCGTGCGGCACGGCTTCTATTCCTAATGTAACTGTGGGCGCGTTTTCGTATTGAGTCAGCGAAGCGTCTAAAGACACCAAAACGTATCTCGTAGCGGGAATGTTAACCGATTGAATTTCGCCGTTGACGGTCGAGCGGGTAACGTACGATTCCTCGTTCAAGCCGAATTCCATAGCTAATCCGGCTCTAACGGTATAGGGTAGAAGCTCTACTTCGTCGGATTGCGAATTCCAAAACATCATACCGGTTACGTTTTGAACTGATAGGCCGAATGAAAATAAATCCATTACGTTGAATTTGGCTCCTAAGTCCAATCCCAATCCGTTGCCGCCTACGCCTCCGGAACCCATTAAAGCGTTGGACAGATACTTTATAGACGCTCCGACGCTAACAAATTCGTATCTGTAAGCCGCTCCGGCGGCGAGCGATATTTGCCAGTCGGTGAAATCTCCAATTGGATTGCCTCGTTTATCTCTCGCCACAAATTCTCCGGTGGTGAAGTTATTGACTCCAAAGCCGAAGCCGAAATCTTTTAAGGCTTCGAAAGATTGCGACCAAGCCGCGGTTGATTGAGTTCTGTTGAATCCAAGAATAGTTTGGGATACGCTCACGGTCGGAATCGCTTCGAGAAAGCCGAGACCGCCGGGATTGTAAAATATAGCCATAGGGTCGTTTGCAATAGCGGTGTAAGCTCCTCCCATAGCGACCTGCCTACCGCCGACGTTTCTAAGTAAATAGGATTCGGCGTATCCGCCGCCCGCTTCCTGCGCCGTAGCAAGCTGGGGAGGAAATGTTAATAAAATTGCTAATAGTAGTATTTTGTGAGGAAAAATTTTCCGAATTTTCCCCTTCATAGTTATTTCGCGGCTATTGCGCATTCTTACCTCGAAACTATAAATTTCTCAATTAACCGGAATTTGATTCCTTGCAAAACGCAAAGGTAAACTCCGTCGGGAAGAGCGGCGGATTCTATTCTGTAAGGATTGTCAGAATCTTTATGCGGGAGACCTTCGTAAACGTCGAGAACTTTCTTAGCCAATAGGTTGTAAACCTCGATTTTGATTTTCATATCCTTTTCCTTAATTCTCGCTCTCAAATTGTGATGTCCGTTCTTTTGCACCAAGCTAATTATTTCGTTGTCTCCCGACGTCGAATCCTCGGACGTCTCTTCCGTCGCTTCCGGTATTACTTCTTGGTCTTTCTCTTGTGCAATTTCTATGCCACTTAGATAGGGGATAGCGTAAAAGTTGTTTTTCTTTAAGAAGTCTGAAATATATACGTTCGGTTTAGCTATATATAGTTTGTTTTCTTTTTCCTGAGCCGCGCTTTCAAAGTTGACGAAGACTATAGCCGATATGCCCAGAGCGATAGCAAACAAGACGTTTTTAATGATTGACTCGCTGTTATTTTTTTTCTTTAACGTCTTATTCATAATCATTTCTATAAATTATTGTTTTGTTACGTAACGACGATTTTAAACAAAATTAATTAATAATGTATAATATTCTACAAAAATTCCCTAACATATTCAACTGTTTTTCCTAATTTTTTTAATCTCCCGAAAATTTTCTTTTGAGCTCTTCTATGGATTTTTCGTCGTTCAGGAGGTTTTCTATTCGCTTTTTTGTTTTTAGACTCTCTTTTTCCAACCCTAATTCTTTTGCGATTTGTTCCAATTTCTTTTCGTCGTTTGGCAACTCCTTTTCGATATTTTTCAGATTATCCAATTTGATTTGTTTCTTTTTGGCTTGCATTTGCGAGGCTAGTTTAGCTTGGGCGTCGAATTGTCCTTCTTTTTCTTTTTTTAACTCTTGTTCGTATTCCTCCAATGTCTTTTGCTTTTGGGCGGCGATAAGTTGTCGGGCTATTCTATCGACTTTGTTCTCGAAATCTTTTTTGAAGTCGATTTCGCGATTTTTGCTTTCGCTTTCGCTTTTGGGGAGGGGTTCGGATTTCTTTTCTTTCGCGGGCTTAGTTGACGTTTGTGCTTCTTTCTTTTTATTGTCTTGATTATCCGACGCGGCTTCCGCTTTTTTATACGCTTCGGCAGCCATTTTTTTGCCGCCCATTTTTTTCTTAGCCGAATCCAAATCCTCGTTGAATTCTTTTCGGTTTAGTTTGATTACCTTTTTTTTCTTTTCCATTTCGTTCTTTTTCCATCTCAAGTAAGCGAAGTAAAGAATTAATCCCGCTGCGACTATTATCGCTCCGATTAATATTATATAGTCGAAGAAATTTTCCGGGAAAAAACTTTCAAGTAGTTTGCCGGTTAAACTTTCCGATTCTTTATCTTTGTCGTCTCCGAGCGCTTTGTCGAATTTGGCGTTTAAGGAATCTTTGGTTTTTTTCGCAATTTCGTCTTCTTTGGGCTTGTTGATTTTCTCTAAAAGAAGTATAGTTTCCTTATCTAATTTTTGCGATTCTTCGGGTTCGCCAAAAAGTAACTCGGGGTAATCTTTGAGTCCCGTTAATTCTTGGAACTTTTTTTCAAATTCATTAGCGCGTTTGTTCAGCCCCTCGCTTCCGTAAATTTGAGATAAAGCCGCGTAAGCGTCGGGGATGTTTGTTCCGACTTTTCTGGCGTAAAGCAAGTTCTTTAAAGCGTTTTTTAGCTCTCCCTTTCTAAGCTGGATAAAGCCTAGACGAGCGGCGGCGTTGGGTTCGCCGAGTTCGGCGGCTTTTCTGAAGTAATCTTCGGCTGTTTTGTATAAGCTATCTTCGAGAGCCAACGAGCCGCTTCTGTATAAATCTTCCGGTTTATTCAGTTTTTTCCATTTAAACGTCTCCAGCATAATCGCTTGCGAGTAAGGAAGCGGGGGAGCGGCGTAGCCCGTTCTTTCGGAAGAATATATCTTTAACTTAGCGGAGTCGTTTTCTACGAACGCGTAAACTTCGCGAATCTCGCCTTCAGAGTAAGCTTTTTTGGCGCTATCCGCTACGGTAGAGTTGGGGACGGTTATAAAAATCGTTTTTTTGTCTTCTGACAGCTTCGTCTCGTAATTTTGCGACGACTCGTTTAAATAAATCAGGAGAGAGGAGGAATCGGCTATTTGCAACCTGTTTATTTGATTTTGCGACAACGCCGAAGAAGCGGCTATTATCGTCCAAGAGAGAATCAACGACGTTATTTTTATCGCTTTATTAATCTTTCGCGTCCTTTCCTATTTTCTTTTTGATTTTCGCCGGCAAAAAGATTTTTAACGTAGTTCCTTTGCCGATTTGGGAGTATATATCTAGCTTTCCTTTGTGCTTTTTGATTATTTCGTTGGCGGAATACAAGCCCAAAGACAACTTGTCTTTATTTTCGCTTGAATATGAGATATTGAATATTTGTTTTAATGTTTCGTCGCCGAATCCGATTCCGTCGTCGGTAATAGTTACGACAGCCTTTCCGTTTTCGTAAAAAGAATCGATAGTTATTGTTCCGCCGTCGGGCATTGAGTCTCTGGCGTTGAGGATTGCGTTAAGCAAGGCTCGCTGCAAGTTTGGTCGTTGTCCGTAGATATATACAGGCTTTGTAGCCGCGGTAGATTCGACAGTAATGCCGTCTCTGCGAAGCTGAGCCTCGGCTAACGATAAAACTTCGTTAATTAGCTCTTCCAGTTCGCTTTCCTCGGAGCCGCTTTTTTCGGCGTATGAGGCGTAACGGTTTAACTTTGCGTTGATTTTTTTAATTTTAGATATTTGGTCTTTTACTATCGTCAAACGTTTTTCAGAATTGCCGACTCCGTCTTCGATTAGTTGGACGTTTGTTTCCGCTATTTGAATAGGCGATTTTAGCTCTTTTGAAATTGACTCGACGATTTCCCCAATGGTGGCAAATTGGGACGACCTGTCTATTTGCTTGGAAATTTCCGATAGCTCTCGGTTCATCGAGTCTATTTGCTCTTTGCTCCTGATATTGTCGAAAGCCGCGGCGGCTTCTTCGGCGAACGAGCGGATGTAAATCATATCTTCCTCGCCGAAAGAATCCTCGGTTTTGTCGGTTTCGAAAGTCAAAGCGCCGTATAAACTTCCTCGCAGGAATATTGGTGCGACGCCTACGTAAATTTGTTTTTTGTCCTTTTCTCTTTCCAAATCCGGAATAAACGATACGCTTTCTTTCTCAATCGCCCAATCTATAATGCCTTCTTCTTCAAAATTCTTGATTGATTTGTTCAAACTCGTCGTAGTATCTCTCTTTATCGGCAGAAGTTTATTATTCGCCGTGAAATAGAACAATTCGGATTCGTAAAAGTTAAATTTATCGGATAAACTTTGCTGTATGATTCCCGATAAGTCGGTTAAATCTTTAGCTTTAAAGAGCGTTTGCCGGATTCTTTCTATTATCGAAGATTCTACTTTCTCTTTTTGTTTCGAAGCGGGGGATTTAGACTTCCTATCGCGAAGATTCTCAATTTCCCTTTGCAGCAATTCCACCGAATTTTCCAACGCTTTCACGTATTGCTCGGCGGAAGGAGCGGCTTCCGTTTTTTTCTCTTGATTCTTATTTATGTTGCTTGTCTTTGTCATAAAGCGTTTAAATCTTATTAGTACTGATGGGATTTGATGGCTTTTTCGTATTCGACTCCCAAATCGACTTTGATTTTTTCAACCAGACTTTCTTTGTTTAAGAAAGAGTCGGTAACGATTAATTCTAATAGGTCTTCGTTGTAATATAGTTCGGGTGAAACAGATTCCATCGCCCAGTTTTTATAGCCGAGAGTTTCGGCGAATCTTTCGCCGGCGGAGACGATAGCGGTTAAAGGTTTTTCTATGCCGTTTATCGCTATGCCTTTTTCGTCTAGGTCTAAATCGTCGCCCAATAAATTATCGATTTTAAAAGGATTATGATGGTCTCTAATAGCGTCGCATAGTTTTTCGGGCAATCTCCATCTTTCCGCCAACCAAGCTCCTATTTCTGTATGGTTAGAGTCTAGTATTTGGTTTTCCGCTTCTAGCATAGAGGAATTATTTTTGCGTTGGTATTCCCTGATTTTTATGAATTCTTTCGGAAAATACTGTATGATTATAAGAACTCCTATATCGTGCATTAATCCGGCTACGAACGCTTCGCCCGCCAGTCTGTAATCGAATTTTCGAGCTAGATATTTAGACGCGGCTCCGCAAAAGACCGAGTAATTCCAAAAACTGCTCGGGTCGAAGAGGCGCTTATCCGTTTTTGCGAAAAATTTCTTTAGCGCCATCGTTAGAGAGATTTCTTTTATTGTATTCAAACCGAGAAGAACAATTGCTAAGTCAATAGTCGCTATGCGCCTTGAAAATCCGTAAAACGGAGAGTTAGCTACTCTGAGCGTTTTAGCTGTTAGAGCTTGGTCTTTCTCAATGATAGAAGCCAAGCTTTTGGCGCTTAGTTCAGTGTTGTTAGCGGCTTCTAATACTTCGGCTATAACCGTGGGAACGGTCGGTAGATTTATTAAACTGTCTAACTTTTTTTTTATCTTAGCGTTAAGCATAATCGTATTCTTTTAGTTTTATTTTTAAATCCCTCAGCACTTGGCTGTGAATCTGACAAATCCTGCTCTCAGAAACGTTCAATATTTTCCCGATTTCTTTGAAAGTCAGATTCTCGTAATAGTATAACGTAACTACTAGTCTTTTCCTTTTGCCGATATTTTTAAGAATGCTTTGTATGAAGGCGATTCTTTCTTCGCTTTCTATTGTTTTTAAGGTATTGTTGTCGTAGTCAGGCGCATCCTCTATAATATTTTTATCTTTGTCGTCGATTATTTGCGATTCGGATAGCGAAAGATAAGCCTTAGCCGCCGCCGCCGCGGATAAATATGAATAATATTCGGACTGCGTAACGTTCAGCTTTTTACGGATTTCTTCATTGGTGGCTTCCCTTCCAATTTTGTTTCTTACCTCGTCGCCCGCGGCTAAATAGTCGTGAGCTTTTTTGCGAGCGGTTCTCGAAAGCCAGTCCAATTTTCGAAGTTCGTCTTTTATAATGCCTTTGATGCGCGGCAGGGCGTATGATTCAAATTTTACGCCTCGTTTGGGGTCGTATTTTTCTATTGCTTCGTGCAAACCGAGAATGCCGATGTTTAGGAAGTCGGAGTCTTCGAGTATTGAGTTGGAAGGCAAATTCATCGAATGCAAAGCGTATTTTACCAGCCAAATGTAATGAAGCATCAATTTGCCTTTTACGTCTTCGTCGTTGTTGCCCTTATACTTAGACCAAAATCGTCTTATTTCCTTTTCTTCTATTTTGCTTTTGTTCCTCTTTCTCGTCATATTAGTTATTGTTATGTTAGATTAATTCGGGTTAAGAAATTTATTATTCGTTTTTATTGGTCGCTTCGTCGTCGCTTTGTTCCATTCGTTTTTGTTCTTCCTTGCTTAAGATATCGTTTATTAAGTCTTGGTCAACTGTTTCGTTTTCCTCTTCTTCAGGCGGCGCCGGTTCTTCAATTTCGGGTTCTTCAATAGTCTCTCGCTCTTCTTCCTCGAAAGATTCCCGCTGTTCCTCAGAAGGTTCTTCTTCGGATCTTTTTTGACCTTCTTTTTCATTTAAACTTTCTTGCTGACGAAGATATTCGTCTTTCAATTGCCGTTCCAATTCCTCGTGCTCTTTGGCTAATTTTTCTTCTTCTTCTTTGCGTCGTTCTTCTTCTTGTTTCTCTTCTTCTTCCATTCGTTTCTTTTTTTCTTCGGATACAATATAAAAAATTCCAGCCATAATCAAGCCCGCTCCAAAATAAAGAGCGAGAAATATTAAGAAGGAATAGAGGGCGGCGTAAAATATCGAGTCAAGTATTTCGGCGATAGTTCCGAAATCGCTGGTAAAGAAAAGGACGATAAAAATGATTAATGACACCAATATACTAGACTGTCTTAAGAACTTATAAGGGAATTTGACTTTTTCTTTTATTCTTTTTACTTCTCTTTTTTCTTTTTTCTCTAATCTTTTTTTCCTTTCCTTTGCTTTCTTCGCTTTTTCATTCCTTCTTTTTTTGTCTTCTTTTTCCCTTTTCTTAAGCTCTTTTTCGCGTCTTAATTTCTCTTGTTCTTCCTGCGATAAATTTTTTGTTTTTGCCGCCATATTCTTCCTGAATTAAATTTATACTAAAACGCGAGACGTTATTTTCTCCGCTAATTTAATCGCGCTTCTCGTAATTTCCGAATCCGGACGCGAAAAAACAAACGGTTTTTGTTTTATTATCGATTGCCTTACGCTTCTGTCGTAAGGAATATAACCCAAAGTGTCCAAACGCTCGCCAAAAAAAGTCTCCACAGCTGAATTCATTTTGTTCGAAAATTCCAAATAATCTTCGTAGTCGATTACGTTGTTAGCCAATAGTTCGATTTTTCTCCAATTAAATCCGTCGGGCAATATTTTAAGCAAAGCGTAAGCGTCTAAAAGAGAAGTCGGGTCGTCGTTTATCAATAAAGCCGCTAAATCAGCTATTTCGAGATATTTGAATAGTAACTTCGTTCCCGGGTCGGGCGCGTCTATGACGATAAAATCAAATTTTGTCGTTTGGATAAGGCTATTATACCCTTCCGATATCATCGACGCTTGAATTTTATCCGCTTTGCCTTCCGCCGGAGCGTCCGGTAAAATATACAGATTCTCGTCTAATTTATAAATCGCTTCGTCAATTGAAGCGTTTCTTGAATAGACGTCGTATAAATTTATGGGAGGTTCGACTCCGAAAAAAAAACGTTGATTAGGATAATATAAATCGCCGTCCCATATTAAAGTCTTTCTGTCGATTTTAGACAAGGCGGAAGACAAATTAGCCGCTACGGAGCTTTTGCCAATTCCTCCTTTTCCGCTACAAATCGCTATTGTAAAAGGGTAATTGTTATTCAAATTAGTTCCCTATATTTTCCGACTTCTTTTGGTTATTGCATTATCGCTTATGACGAATTTGCTTAAAAAATCTTTGCTAGCGGATTCGATATCGTCGGGAATTTCTTGTCCGGTTGTTAGATATATTAATGGAATTTCAGCTTCAATAATAGTTTCAATCGCTCCTCCAATTGAATACGCTTCGTCTAATTTGGTTAATATTATACCGTCGGGATTTAATATTGAATATTTTTCGATAACTTGATTCAGAGTTCTTGAATCGGTAGAGCCGCTCAAAACAATAAATACGTTCTTTTCTTTGGCTAAGTCTGAGTATAATTTTATTTCCTTTAGTTTTGCTTCGTCGTTTTGGCTTCTGCCGGTTGTGTCAATGAAGACAAGGTCTCTATTTTGTTCTTTTTCGATTATTTTATCTAATTCTTTGGTTGAATAGCAATTTTCAAAATTTATGTTAGCTACGGCGGCGTATGTCTGCAGTTGGTCCGCTCCGCCGATTTTTTCCGAATCGCAGCAAACTATTAGGGGGTTGGCTTTTAAGACTAGTTTGGATATTGTCGCCAGTTTGACGAGACTAAGAGTCTTGCCAGCTCCTGTCGGTCCTACGAAATAAAATATTTGTCTTTTGCTTGTTTTGTTAATAGGAGGCAGAAAGTCTATTTTTTCTAATATTAGCTCTTTTGCTCTTCTTTCGGCTAATTTTAGATTTTTGGATAAATCTTTGCCTTCTAATGTTTTGATTATATTATTTGAAAATTTTTCCGAATAGCCTGAGTTTCTTAATTTCTTGAACAATATCTTCATTTCGGGCGTTAACGAGCTTGATTTTTTAGGCGTTCCCGATTCGGAAAGCTCTTCTACGATAGATATTAATTCGGAAAGTTCGTTTTTAATTGGCTCTAAAGCCGCCGTGATTTCCGATTCGTTATGCTTTTTGGGTTCAGCGGAGACGGGTTTAGTTTTAGTTTCGACAGGATTTTTCTTATTATCGACAGCCGCTATTATTTCTACGACGGAGTCGGAATCTCCGTTTTCGCTCGAAGATTTAACGGTTCGGCTGGATAGAATCACGGCGTCGGAGCCTAATTCTTCCAATATTTTATTCTTTCCCTCTTTAAGCGAGGGAGCTTGATATTTTTTTATTTTCATCTAAACGTCCGATGAATTGTATAATAATATAACGTAAGTCGGTGGAAATTTCAAGGAAAAATTATGCCAAGCCGCTAGTAAAATTCGTTAATATTGCTTAATTGGATTATAATTGTAGTCGAAAGAAAAGCGTTTGCGTAATTTCTTATATTGCAAAATAATGCGCGATTATTTGTGATTCCAAAGAATAAAGATTTTCGTTATTTTAACGTTTTTCTGAAAAATTTTGTAATTTGGCGAACTCTGTTGAATGTTAAAAAATAATTAAAAAAAATGAGTTTAGATTTTACGTTTGAGGATATACAGTTCGAGAACAAGAGGCGCGAGGCGGCTGAATTCGAGCCGATAGCGCGAGAACTTCGAAGGGATATTATCAAGAGCTTGACTATGGCTAAATCTGGACATAGCGGCGGAGCTATGGGGTTGGCTGACATTTTTTCCGTATTGTATTTTGGCGGCGTTATGAAATACGACCCTCAAAAGCCTGATTGGGAAGAAAGAGACAGGTTTATTTTAAGCGCCGGACATATTTGTCCCGTTCAATACGCTTCTTTAGCGAGAGCCGGCTTTTTCCCAATCGAGGAGCTAAAAACGCTAAGAAAGTACGGAAGCCGCTTGCAAGGGCATCCCGCGATGGACGTAAACTTGCCCGGAATCGAGTCGGCGACCGGTTCTTTAGGGCACGGTATCTCAATAGCCGTTGGTATGGCTATTAGCGATAAATTGGTTGATAAGAACCATAGGAAAGTGTTTACTATAATCGGCGACGGGGAAGCTCAGGAAGGCTCCGTGTGGGAAGCCGCTATGGCGGCGGGTAATTATAATTTGGACAATTTCTGTTGCTTAATAGATAATAACGATTGTCAGATTGACGGCAGAGTAGAAGACGTAATGTGTATTTACCCCATCAAAGAGAAGTTTGAGGCTTTCGGCTTCGAAACGATTGAAATAGACGGGCATAACTACGAGGAGATAGTAAAAGCTTTTGATTGGTTTAAAAATAATTGCGAGAACAAGATTGGAAAGCCGTCGATGATAATAGCTAAAACCTATATGGGGCAGGGCGCTTCGTTTATGCGCGACGACCACGGCTGGCACGGAATACCGCCTAACAAAGAGCAAGCTCTGAAAGCTCTGGAAGAATTGAAATAGCTGAATGTGCAATAAATCGGGGTCCGGTTATGAAGTTATATTTTTTTGTCGGCGCCGTCATCTTTGGTTTAATTTTGACTTTCTGCGCCGAAGACGAAAAAGCTAAGAAACAAGAAGGAGTTCAGACCGAGCAAGGACAGATAGAAAAATCCGAACAGACGCAGAAGGTAAAGGCTTTTAAAGCTGAAAAGTTGAAGGCGTTTTTGCCGAACGACGTTCCGCAAACCGTTAAAAGACCCGTTAAGCGAGGGGTGTTGCGAGAAGAAAATGTAAACGCGCAAACGACTTCGCGAGAATACGTTTTTAAAAATAAGGGATACCTCAACTTTCAAATAACCGATTACGGAGCGAAAGAATTTATCCCAGATTATTTAATTAAACCTTTAGAGAACTTGCCGAAAATATCCGGCAAAACGACTGAAGAAGTTGTTATACCGCACGGCAAAGGAATTTCAATTTGGGACGAACAGACTGGTTCCGGTTCTTTTTCGGCAGTGGTAGCGGGTAGATACTTTTTAAAAATTGACGGCAGGAATTTGCCGGACCACGTAAGAGATATTAAAAATTATATTCAGTATTTTGATTTAGAAGGATTGGCGACATTGTCAGAAAAAGAATAAGTTTTATAAATTAATTGATTTAGAGTGTTTAAAAAAATATCAGAAGAAATGGAAAATTTTAAATTAATTGAGAAGAAGCCCACTAGGCACGGATTTGGGGAAGCGTTGGTTGAACTTGGAGAAAAACACGACAACGTAGTAGTTCTTGGAGCCGATATTACCGGTTCGGTAAAGACTTCCTTTTTCAAAGAAAGATTCCCAGATAGATTTTTTTCAATAGGAATCGCCGAACAGAACGCGACGACAATAGCGGCGGGTTTGGCATTGTCCGGTAAAATACCTTTCTTTTCGAGCTACAGCGCGTTCGCCGCGTTTCGCAACGCCGACCAATTAAGGATTTCAGTTTGCTACAATAACGCAAACGTAAAAATCGGCGGCGGCCATTCGGGAATTACAGTAGGACCGGACGGCGCTACCCATCAATCGCTCGAAGAGATTTCTCTGGTCAGGACTTTTCCCAATATGACCGTAATTACTCCTTGCGACTATTTAGAAACAAAGAAAGCGACTATCGCGGTGGGAGAAATGCACGGTCCGGCATACGTAAGGTTTGGTAGATCCGCCACTCCGTATTTTACAAAAGAAGACACGCCTTTTGAAATCGGGAAAGCCCAAATTTTCAGAGAAGGCAAAGACGTCGCGTTAGTAGCTTGCGGAATTTTAGTTTGGGAAGCGTTGAAAGCCGCCGAAGAATTAGAGAAGAAGAAGGGAATATCCGCTAGAGTTGTTAATTCGGCTTCTATTAAACCAATCGACGTGAAAACTTTGACCGAGTCGGCGAAAGATTGCGGATGCGTCGTTACCGTGGAAGAGCATCAAGTCCACGGCGGACTTGGCGGCGCCGTAGCCGAAGTTTTAGCAAAAAACTATCCGGTTCCAATTGAATTCGTAGGCGTTAGAGATAGATTTGGGTTAAGCGGCGAGCCGGAGGAACTTATGGGCAAATTCGGTTTGACTTGGAAAGAAATTTACGCTTCCGCTTTAAAAGTAATTGAAAGACGAGATAAAGGCTCCGAAGGTTATAGGCAAGTCAAAGACGTAGCCGATTATAAAGAATAAATAAAATAAATTTGCTTTATTCGATTTTTTTATTATCTTATTTGAAATCAATCTAATCTAATAATTAAGGAAAGTAAACTATGGCTTGGTTTACGCGAAAAGACCAAAATATACAAGAGCGCAATCAGAGAGAGATGCCCGACGGGCTTTGGACAAAATGTCCAAAATGCTCAGAAGTTATATACAAAAAACAACTCGAAGAAAATTTGTTCACTTGCACTAATTGCGGGTATCATTTTAGAATTAGCAGCAATGAATATATTAGAATTATATTAGACGAAGGTTCTTTTGTAGAAACCAACGCAAATTTGAAGTCAGCCGACCCGCTCGAGTTTAAGGACAGAAAAACGTATCCGGAAAGATTGGAAGCGATGGAAGAAAAGAATCCGTCGCTCAGCGAAGCGTTGACTACCGGTTACGGAAAGATTGAAGGTTTCAACGTTTCTTTTGGGGCTATGAATTTTAGCTTTATTGGCGGAAGTATGGGGGCGGTAGTCGGCGAGAAGTTTTATCGAGCGGCTAAATATTCTTTGGATAATAATATACCGCTGATTGTAATATCCGCTACCGGCGGAGCGAGGATGCAGGAAGCCGCTTATTCCTTAATGCAGATGGCTAAGACGAGCGCCGTTTTAGCCGAGCTTGCCGAAAGCTCCATTCCATATATATCCGTATTAACCGACCCTACTACGGGAGGCGTTAGCGCTTCTTACGGAATGTTGGGCGATATTAATATTGCCGAACCGGGAGCTTTAATAGGTTTTGCCGGTCCGAGAGTAATAGAGCAGACGATAAAAAGAAAATTGCCCGAAGGATTCCAGCGTTCGGAGTTCCTAGTTGAACACGGATTCGTCGATATGATAGTAGCCAGACAGAATCTAAGAGAAGAAATTGGCGCCGCTATAGAATGGTTTCGAAGTTAAATTTTGGAGCGCTAATCGCGCTTGTTATTTGTTTGCAGTTATTTGTCTCAGTCGCTTGGAGCGAAGAAAAAAAAGCGGGAGACATCGAAAACCTTGAATACGAATATAAGCCCTTTAATTCAATCATTTACGCTCAAATAGGTTTTTCTATGGCGTCTGAATCAAAAGAATTTTTCGACAAATACGGCGAGCTTTTAGGAGGTTTTAAAACTAGTTTTAACAAGAACCCCGCGTTGGGAGCCGGCGTTAAATTTCAATTTTCTGAAAATTTCAGATATTGTGTTGAATTTGAATATCTGAAGTTTAAACTTATGGATAATTATTCTTTGGAAATAGCGGAGTTAGACGAGAAATGGATAAGGTCTTTTTCCCAACGAATAACGATAGAAGATTATCCAGTTTTAGTGTCGTTGGAATATATGCCTATAAATCAACAGTTTAGGACATACGTTGGCGCGGGAGCGGGAGTTTTGATAAGTTCCACTGTATGGAACGAAAGCGTCGATTCAAATATACCTCGAGATTCGAGAAAAGGCGGAAAGCATTATGACGAAGTGAATTATTTTCCGTCATTTAGATTTTATGTCGGAACGGCTCTCGGCTTTGATAAAATCGATGCCAAAAGCTTATTCGGAGGTTTAACCGTTGAATTAAAATACAATTATTCTTTAAGAGAATTTGATATTTTTCACGAAATAAGCGAACAAATGGAAGAGCTTGACAAAAGAAAAAATTTTAAACAAGAGCTTACAATTTTACCGGGATATATCGGTCTTTATATAGGAGCGACTTTAAATTTAAGTCAGTTGAGCGAACAATGACAAATCAATATAAATACCCCAGGACTTGCGCGCGCAGCGCCGCTTCCCCATTAAAGTATTATTAATAATATTCAGAGAGGTAGATATGCAAACACGCATCACTTTCAGGAACTTAGAATCGAACGAGGCGTTAAAAGACGCCGCTATGGAAGCTACCGATAAGTTTGAGAAATTCAGCGACGATATCATAAGCGCGGACGTAATATTCAACAACGACAATAAGAAATTCGCGGAGTTTACGGTGCACGTCAAAGGCGATACATTGGTAGCGAAGGAGGGGACGGACGATTTTCTCAAAAGCTTAAACGAGGGGAGCGATAAAATAATAAGACAGATTAGGAAACGGAAGGAGAAGATGCAAAAAAAATGAGCGCTTTTATTTGAATAATATATATTATTTTTGGGGCTGAAAAGCCCCTTTTTTTTGGGAGAAAAAAAATGGCTAAAATTGAAGATATACAAGTTCTGAAAGTAAAGAGCACGAAGGTTAAAGCTTTGTTGGACTCTCCCGCTAAGTTGGAACTACTTACTTCCAAAGACGTTGGGATGGACAATGTTATTGAAGACAAAGACCTTTATAGGCCCCAGTTAGCTTTAGCTGGATACGTTGGTTTGTTTAGCTACAAAAGGACGCAAGTTTTTGGCAATACGGAATTCTTCTATCTAAACGGCCTATCGGAAGACAGAAGAATAGAAGCGTTCAAAACTTTGGCGCAATTTCCAATCCCTTGTATAGTTGTGACTAACAATCTCCGGCTCGACCAAAAGCTTTTAAAAATGGCTGAAGGCAATAATATACCGGTTTTTCGCACGCGATACGACACTACAAAGGCTCAAGCTTTGCTCTCGGAATACCTCGACGACCAGTTCGCGCCGCAAGCGGTCGTCCACGGCTCTTTTGTGGACGTTTACGGCGTAGGCATTCTGTTTACGGGCAGGAGCGGTATCGGCAAGAGCGAAATCACTCTTGATTTAGTGGAAAGAGGCCATAGGCTAGTCGCCGACGACGTCGTTATGCTCACGAAAAAGCGCGAAGCTATATTGATGGGAACGGGAACAAGTCTTTCTAAGCATTTTATGGAAATCAGAGGGCTCGGGATTATCGATATTCGCAAGATGTTTGGTATTCGCTCAATTCGATTCCAAAAGAGATTGGAAATAATAGTCGAGCTTCTCGATTGGGACCCTAAACAGGAATATACTCGAATAGGACTGGACGAAGAACCGATAGAATTGATGGAAGTGGATATTTCAAACGTTAAATTACCAATTTTTCCCGGAAAGAACATTACGGTAATAGCCGAAGTAATCGCTATTAACTACCTTTTAAGAACCTACGGATACGACGCCGCCAGCGTATTTTCCGACAACTTGGCGGAAAAAATAAAAAATAATAAAGGTCCGCGTTCTGCGTTTGAAGACCAAAGACATATACGATATTTTCAATCGGACAACGAATAATTTGTTGAATTTACTTAGGCTTAATAATAATGAAGGGGATAATTGCATTTGTTTTAGCCTTAACGCTTATTTTTTCGCTAGCGTTAGCGGATAAAGAGGAACGCGTTTCCGTAACGGCAAAACCGTCCGAATCGGAAATAGACGCCGGCGAGATATTCACGATTAAAGTCGAATTATCCTTCAAAAAGGGGTGGTACGCCTACGATTTAGAGGAGCAAGTAAACGACGAGGGCATTGGACCAATGCCGACGGAAATAACAGTCGGACCGGAAAATCTCTTGAAAATCGCCGGCGATATAGTTAAGTCGAAGCCGAAGAAAAAATACGACGACGGGTTCGAGACGGATATTTATTATTACGCCGGCAAATCTAGTTTCGAAATTCCCGTTAAAGCGCTTAAAGATATTGATTTCGAAGAAGACAGAGCGGCGGCTATAGTTTATATGCAGCTCTGCGACGAAACGCGCTGCTTTCCGCCCGAGGAGTTTGTCGCCCAAATATCTTCGGAAGCTTACGAGACAGGCGGGTCCGAAGGAGTATTTTCCTTTTTGTGGCTAGCGATGACAGCCGGCGCGTTGGCTTTGCTTACGCCTTGCGTTTTTCCTATGGTGCCAATAACCGTTTCCTTTTTCGCCAACAGAGCCGAAAAAAGCAAAGCTAAGTCGCTGAAAGACGCTCTTGTTTACGCTTTGGGGATTATCGTTACTTTCACTTTTCTCGGTTTTCTTTTTTCCGTGTTATTCGGCGCTTCGGGCATTCAGGAGTTCGCTAAGAGCCCTTGGGTTTATATGTTTATAGCTTTGATTTTCATAATTTTTACCTTGAGCTTTTTTGGAGCTTACGAAATACAGCTTCCGCCAAGCTTAATTAATAAATTGGACGCGAAAAGCCGTCAAGGCGAAGGTATAATAAGCGTGCTTTTTATGTCGCTTACTTTTTCTTTGGCTTCGTTTTCCTGTACGGGACCCTTGGTGGGCGCGGCGTTGATAGCCGCCGCCAGCGGAGAGTGGTTTTATCCGTTAATAAGTATGCTCGGCTTTTCGGCGGTTCTAGCGGCGCCGTTTTTCTTATTAGCGCTTTTCCCTTCGGCTCTTTCTTCTTTGCCTAAATCGGGCGGTTGGATGAATAACATTAAAGTCGTGCTGGGATTTCTCGTTTTGGCGGCTACTTTGTATTTTGTAAACAACGCTTTGGTGCAGTGGGGCGGCGGTCTTTCCAGAGAATTGTTTTTGAGCCTATGGATAGCTTGTTTCGCCTTGACGGCGCTTTATATACTTGGTGTATTCAAATTGAAAAGCGATAGTCCCGTTGAATCAATCGGCGTTTTGAGAGTTTTCTTCTCAATCTTTTTCTTCGCTATCACCTTTTATTTAATTAGCGGTTTGTTCGGCGGTAGATTAGGCGAGTTGGAAACGTATCTTCCCGAATCCGCTAATAAGGGAGCGATAGTCGCAGGCGTTGCCGCCAAAAGCGCGAGTCCGGAAGAAGCTAAATTCGAAGACTGGCGCGACAATTTCGACGAGGCTTTGGCGGAGGCAAAAAAAGAGCAAAAGCCGATTTTTATAGATTTTACCGGCAAAATGTGCACTAATTGCAAAAAAATGGAAAAAACTATCTTTCCTAAAGAATCCGTAAAAGAACTTTTGGACAAATTCGTTAAAGTCCGATTGATTACCGACGTAAAAAAGGAGCCATATATATCGAATAGAAAATTCCAATTGGAGAGATTCAATTCGGTTTCGATTCCTTTATACGTAATAATGACCCCCGAAGAAAGCATAGTGGCGCAGTTGACATACACCAGCGACCCCGAAGAGTTTAAATCTTTCCTAAGAAAAGGATTGCAAGAAGGTCGAGGGAATAATTTATAAGACATAACTCGTCAGAGACGACATTAGTCTTGTTAGTTAACTATATATATTTCAAGCTAATAAACAATTTGTAGGGGCTGAAAAATTTCAGACACTATTATCTTTGTTTTTTTATTACTAAATCTCAGTTTCTAATTGTAGTAAAAATCACTACAAGATAATAACTGGCATTACTACAAGAAAATGGTAAAAATAGTTACATAATATACTTGACTCCCCCCCATATTTTTATAATTTACTATTGTTTAAATATTGATGTTTAATGAAAAAAGAGGTATGCTATTAAAAAGGTATTGTTTTCTATGGGCTTGTTTATACTTTTTTCTTTAGTTCTAATAAGCTGTAATGAGGAAAATATCGCCGATAAACATTCTATAAACGAAAACGACGTCGGCGATAGACCGCGTTATTCAAATTTTGAAAACCCGTATGATTCAATAGGAATTGCGCATAATTTGATACTCGACGCTTTTATAGCAAGAAGAGATTCATTATACCAAGTCTGCGATTCATCTACGTTTGTAAATGAATTCAACGAAATTCTTTCGAAAGCTACGTGCGAGGTAGGTTATAAAACGCCTGAAACTAATTGCCAATCAATAATTGAGGATAGTTTATTCGCGGCGCAATCTTATTTTGAAGAACTAGACGAGAAAAGCTTTAGCGAATTTGTAGAAGAAAACGTGTCTAATCCAAATACTAAAGGCTATATTTTTGAATTATACGAATATTTCGACAATATCAATAATATTGATTCCTTACTCAATGAAATTGAAGAATGGGAATATACGGTTTCTAATGATACTAGTTTAAATGATAATGATAAACAAATGTTACTAATGGCGGGTTCGATTGCCAGATATTCAGTGCAGTATTGGTACGAAGTAAATAACAATGAAAGTAGTCCTTGGCATTATGACAATGGCTGCACGCAAGGCAATTTAATGAAGAAAAGGAAAAGAATTTTGGCAACAGCAAAATGGCAAAAGGTCGCAAAAAGCGATTACTCTTCTTTTGTAAGTTATTCCATTTATACTTTAGTTATCCCAGGAACGCAGCCTTGGGTTATTGGCGCGGCGGCAGGTCATACGGCTGCGTCTTCAGCGGCTACCGCTGTTTGGGTGTTTTGGGAAGATATAACTGGAGCTATTGAAGACGCAATTGACTGGTTGTGTTTCTGGTGCGATGACGAAAATGATTAGTAATTATAATACATATGTTTATAAACAAATTATAATTGCCGTTATGAAAATGACAAAATTAATAATGATTATTAGTCTTTTATTTTTTATGCTTTTAACAAGTACCGCGAAAAAAGAAAACAAAAGCGACAATAGAGAGAAAAATATTTTAGGCATAAATTATTATAACGCTTCAGACGGCGACGGACATTACGGAGATTTACTTGGTTTGTCTTGGCAGATTTCAGAAAAAGCCGACGATAGATTTTTGATTCCTTATATTGAAATGGAGGGAGGAACGTCAATTTCTAGCGGCAATCCTGAATATTTTGTATCTGTTGTCGCCGGCGTGTCTGAAAATTTGTTTTATAATAAAAATAAATTCAAGTGGTTAACTATTGACGCCGGAGCTGGATTTATTGTCGGTCAAGACAATAACAAGAAAAGTATGATAGGATGTATCGGTAAATTTGGTTTAAACGTCGCTTATAAAGATATTATATTTAGGTGGGGGATTAACGCGATACCTTCGGATTCAAGATTTAAATTTCCGTTTGTTGCGGCTTATTCTATTAGTCTTAAATACGCGTTATAAGTAGAGCGGACGCCCTCGTCCGCTCAAACCTATTTTATAATTCAATAAATGTGGATTATACGAAGACGGGTGCGTCTTCGCTACTAAATCTGTTGTAAACCGACAGCTTTAGCTGTCGGCTTTCGTCAAGCGGCTTTCAACGTATGCGGAAAGCTAAAGCTATCCGTTTCCGTGGATTACGAAGACAGGGGCGTCTTCGCTACTATAATTTTATTATATTAAGACGCTTAATGAAACTACGGAATTGTTATCAGAGCGTTGTCTATTAATCGCGTAGTTCCGACGTAGCAGGCTAATAGAAAAACGACGCGATCGCCCGATTTGAATATCTCAGGTTCTTCGAGAGTGTCGGCGTCCACGGCTCTGGCGTAGTCTATTTGTATTCCGCCCGGCTCTCGGAGCGTTTTGATTAGATGCGCGTTTATTTTTTTTCTTTCTCTTTCGCCGTCATCTATCGCTTTTTCGCCGCTCTCGAGAGCTTTGTATAAGTAGAGGGCTTTTCTTCTTTGTTTCGGCGTTAAGTATATATTTCTCGAACTCAAAGCCAGACCGTCTTGTTCTCTAACAATGGGCGCGAGGGCGATTTTTACGCCGAAGTTTAAGTCCGCTATGAGTTTCTTGATAACTAGCGATTGTTGGTAATCTTTCTGACCGAACACTGCGAAATCCGGATTAGTACAGTTGAAGAGTTTAGCGACTATTGTCGCGACGCCGTTAAAGTGCGTCGGTCGTTTTTCGCCTTCTAATTTTTCAGTAATTCCCCCCATCTTAATAAAAGTGTTGTATCCTTCGGGATACATTTCTCGGTCGCTTGGATTGAATAAATAGTCCACGCCAATATCTTCGGCTATTTTGAAGTCTCTGTCAAAGTCTCTCGGGTATTTGGCGAAATCTTCGTTCGGAGCGAATTGGGTTGGGTTAACGTATAAAGACACGACGGTGTAATCGGCTAATTCACGCGCTTTTTTCATCAAGCTCGTATGTCCTTTATGGAAGTAGCCCATTGTTGGAACGAGAGCCAGCGTTTTTCCTTCTTTGTTAATCGCGCTGGAAATCTCGCGTGTCTCTATAGCTGTTTTGACTGTTTTCATTAGCGAATCGATATTTGTTTACAATAGAACTGTTCCGGCTCTGCCGGATGTTTGCTCGGTTATCATCTTTTGAAATTCTTCCGTTTTTGAAAGCGGGATTTCGGCTATTATTTCAACTGCGTCTCTGTAGCTTTCCTCGAATTTAATAGCCGTTTTGTCGATTATCCTTTTAACGGGGCTTAAATCTTCGTAATCGCACATTACTCTGATTTTTTTTATTATGTAAACTGGCTTTTTTTTGCAAAATTTGAGGGTTCGTTCGGCGGATTTTTTATAAGCTCTCGCCAGACCGCCTACTCCGAGCTTCTTGCCGCCGAAATAACGCGTTACGATAACTATCAAGTCGCTCAAATTGTGTTTCTTTATGGCGAATAAAATAGGATTTCCCGCAGAACCGGAAGGCTCGCCGTCGTCCGAAGCGCGAAATTCCATTCCTTGAGGACCGACCCGATAAGCGAAGCAATTATGAGTCGCGTCGTGGAATTCCGTTCTTATCGTTCCTAATATTTCTTTAGCTTTTTCTTTTGAAGGGACGGGCGAAGCCGTAGCTATGAACTTCGAACCTTTGACTTTTATTTCCGCTCGTTCCTGTTTTTTTATTGTGTAATATAAGTCTTTGTTTTTGCTCATCGTTAACGCTATCTTTTTGTTAAACCATTAGCTCTCTTTGTCTTAAACCATAGTTCATAATGACTTTGACTGCGTTCGCAACTTTTTATTTTAAAGAACGTAACTTATGTAGTTTTGTTAGCAAAAAACAACCCCTTTCTATAAATTTAAAATAATATTTCAAAAGAAGAAACGGATTTCGTATTTTTCAGATAATCCGACTACGACGAAAAGAATTATTAGCTTTATAAATTATAGGCGTTAAAATGAGATTATTAATGTGCGCAATTAGCTTGTCCCTTCTTTTGTCAGGCGGTTTAAACGCGGCTTTTGACAAAGCCAAAGTAACCGTTAAGTTGACGGATAAATCGGAAGCTCCGTTAAAGAATATGAAATTCGATATTGTGAATTCTGAAAATGAAGTAGTTCAAAAAGCGAATACAGACGACGAAGGGGTTTACCAAACGAAACTTCTTAA
Organism: uncultured Hyphomicrobiales bacterium; assembly: GCA_964509335.1. Lineage (GTDB taxonomy): Bacteria > Bacteroidota > Ignavibacteria > Kapaibacteriales > UBA2268 > CAZDXB01. Next base: position 167,718 of record CAZDXB010000003.1, read on the forward strand.
GGGCGAGAGTTATTTGATTTTATTAAACAAAGACGGCAACGAATGGAAGTTCTCCTTGGACATCCCCAACAAACCCGGTCCGCGATCCTATAGATTCAGCTATAAAGTATATATGCAAAGCGGTACCCAAGTGTATTACGAAAAGAAGAAAAAAGGAGACGAGAAATCGTCAAAATATTGCGACGTTACTATAAAAATAAAAGACGAAACGGGTATGCCTTTGCCGAGACAACCGTTTGAAATAATTGGCAAAGGAGGAATATTCAGAAAAGAAGCTAAAACCGACAGTCTCGGAGTTTACGAAACGAAGTTAGAGAAAGGCGAGAAATACGAGTTGGTATGCGAAATCGACGGGTATAATTTCTATTCGAATTTCAAAATTTCGCTAATGGCTAACGTCTATTCTTTCGATTTCGATATTAACTTTGAAAAGATTGAACGCGAGATTGTGGACACTGCTTATACCGCGTCTGTCGAGGCGGGGAAATATCCGCTGACTCTCGTTATTCGCGTTGTTAATCCCGAAGGAGTTCCGCAAGATAAATGTAAGGTAATCGTTGAAGAATCGAACAAAAAAGTGTTTTCGGGAATGACCGAAGAAGCCGGAGAAATATCGACAAAAGCTAAAAGAAACAGAGTTTACGAAGCTTTCGTTCGGAAGTTCGGAAAGACTTTCAGATACGAGATAACTCCGCCGAAAGATACTAGTGCAAGCGAGTTTGTTTACGTCGCCGAAGTCGATTTTGATTTTAAGCCGCTTAGAAAATTCAACTTGAACGCTTATTTTGACACGGGTAGATGGGATTTAAGAGAAGAATCTTTCCCCGCGTTAAATTTGCTCGCTAAGAATATGAAAGAAAATCCGAAAATGGTGATTGAAATCGGCGGGCATACCGACGACGTCGGCGGTTATAAATCAAATCAAAGATTATCGGAAAAAAGGGCTCGCTCGGTTAAAAAATATTTGATAAAGAAAGGAATATCTGGCGAACGCCTGTTTTATAAAGGATACGGCGAGATGAGACCCGTAGCGACAAACAAAACGCCGCAAGGACGGCAGTTGAATAGAAGAATCGAGGTAACAGTTTTAGCCGAATAAATAGGGGGTATTTATGGAAATAGTTTTATTGATAATCGGCTTGATAGTCGGTTCGGTTAGCGCGTGGCTAATAGCGAAATATAAGTTCAAATCGCAAATGGGGTTTTCCAAGGAAGAAGCCGAGGAAGCAGAAAAACGAATTAACGAGTTAAAAGCTGAATTGGGCAAATTCGAAGAGTTGCTGAAAGACGAGAAAGAGAGAAGCAAGTCTTTATCGGAGGAAAGCGAGAATAAACATAAGCAGATTGTCGATATTAGTTCGCAATTGGCAAAAAAAGAACAACGAGTAATAGGACTCGAGGAAAAACTCGAAGAGCAAAAAGGCGAACTCGAGGAATTATATAATCGCTTTAAGACCGAATTTGAAAATCTATCAAATAAAATATTTGAGGATAAATCCGAAAAATTTACGGAGCTTAACAGAGATAATATCGAAAATATACTAAAACCGCTCGGCGAGAAAATCAAAGATTTTGAAACTAAAGTCGAGGAGACATACGACAAGGAGGCTCGCCAGAGGGCGTCTCTTAGCGGCGAAATAAAACAGCTAGTCGAGTTAAATCAAAAGATAAGTCAAGAGGCGAACAATCTGACGAAAGCCCTTAAAGGACAATCGAAAACCAGAGGCGATTGGGGAGAGGTGATTCTGGAAAACATACTCGAAAAATCGGGATTGGAAAAAGACAGGGAGTATTTTTTGCAGAAATCATATACCGTCGATTCCAAAAGATTTCAGCCGGACGCTGTTGTGGCTTTTCCCGACGATAGGAACGTAATTATCGACTCAAAGGTCTCTTTGGTAGCTTACGAGAAGTATAGTTCAGCCGAAACAGAGGAAGAAGCTGAGAAAGCTTTGAAGGAGCATATAAATTCGATTAAAAATCACATAAACGGATTAAGCTCTAAAAGCTATTGGAACATACCTGAATTGGACAGCTTAGATTTCGTAATTATGTTCGTTCCAATCGAGCCGGCTTATTTCGCGGCGATTAAAGCCGAGCCGAATTTATGGATGGAAGCTTACGAAAAGAAAATTCTGCTGATAAATCCGACGAATTTATTAGCCGTATTGAAGATGGCGGAAAATTTATGGCGACGCGAGCGGCAAAATAGAAACGCTCTGGAAATAGCCGAAAGGAGCGGCAAGCTATACGACAAATTTGTGGGTTTCTACGAGGATATGCAAGGTCTCGGCGATAAATTAGATAAATCGGTGGAAACATACAACGACGCAATGAAAAAGCTAAAAGACGGCAGAGGGAATTTAGTCGGCAGAGTGGAAAAGATTAAGACATTAGGAGCGAAAACAAAGAAGAGCCTACCGAACGACGTTATCGCCCGTTTGGACGACGAAGATTAACGTTTCTCGAACCCTCCCCAGCCCTTCCTTAGTAAAGGGAGGGGGCGAATATGTGTCTTAAGATGTGCCACGCCTGCGAGGTGTGGCACATCTGAAAGACGATTTGGGAATTAGAAAAATCG
>CAZDXB010000004.1:0-16492 GCA_964509335.1 uncultured Hyphomicrobiales bacterium
AAAAACCACCCAGATCAATTTGGGCAATGCTTTTAATAACGTAGAAACCGGGACGCATGCAGGTGTAATGCGGGTTTTCTTAAATCTATCCGAGGGAACAAACGTTACGGATAAGACCATCCAAAAGGCGCTTACTAAAAAAATTGGACAAATACCTGAAGCCTACAAGTTTGCAATGGGCGCTTCCAGTGGGCGCGCCAAACGGTTTGGAGCGCCGGTATCCATTGGGCTGCTGGGGTATAATCTTAATACACTGGAGAAAGCCAAAAAAGAACTGAGAGAAGAGCTTTCCGCGATGGATGCCCTTTATAATATAACGGACAACAGTCAGTTGGGAAGCCAGGAAATCAGGATTGTTTTAAAACCAAAGGCGCATACCCTTGGCTTAACCCAGGTTTCATTGATGAACCAAGTCAGATACGCATATTACGGCGCTTTGGCACAGCGAATACAGGACGGAAAGGATGAAATATGGTTTTATGTTAGATATCCAGAGAAAAACAGGCAAACTATCGGTCAGATGGAAAATATGATAATACAAACCCCGAAGGGGAACTATCCCCTTTCAACCGTGGCGAATTTGTCCGTGGACAGGTCGCTTAGTAAGATAAACGGCTACAACGGGAGAAGAGTGATTCGCGTGGATGCCTATATGAAAGACCCGCGCGCTTCGATAACCCCAATAATCGATGAAGTGGAAAATAACATACTGCCCAGTATTATGGGCAGATACTCCAAGATTACCTATATGCACATGGGACAAAAAAAGGATACCCAAGAGCAGATTAAAAGCCTAGTGAAATATTTCGGTATGGCGCTACTCATTATTGTACTCGTCATCATTATCTTCTTTAAATCCCTCCGGCAGGGCCTTATGGTCTTATTGTCCATTCCGCTTGGCATTCTGGGAGCCGTATGGGGGCATTCCATCCACAGCGAACCTCTTTGCATGTTTAGCGTATTTGGCATGGTAGGGCTTACCGGAGTTATTATAAACGATTCGTTAATTTTTGTCTCCCGGTATAATCAATTGCTGATAGAAGGATATAAGGTGTTTCAGGCTGCTGTTGAAGCCGCTAAATCAAGATTTCGTCCCATTCTGCTGACTACGTTGACCACTACTGCAGGGCTCATGCCGCTTATCATGGAAAGTAGTCCGGAAGCCCGTTTTCTTAGCCCAATGGCTATCTCTGTAGCTTACGGAGTTCTGTTCGGCGGCTTTTTCATTCTGCTTACTTTACCGGTTCAGATATTGGTTTCGAATCAATTGCTGTTAAAAACCAAAATATTCTTCAGCAAAGGGAAAGAAGACATCACGCCTGAATCAGTAGAAAATGCTCTTATCAATCATCAGATCAACCAAAAGCTGGAAAAAGACATACACGAGGAAGAAAAAACTGAAAAAATAAACAAACAAAATTATTAGTTATGAAAATTTTAACTTATATATTGTTGATAGGCATCAGCCTAAACCTATCCGCTCAGGATAAACAGAATCTTAGCTTGGGAGACGCTTTAAATAAGTCAATGCACAATAATTACGGAATTATCACCACCCAAAAACGAAAAGATATTGCCGAATTACAAAATGCCTGGGGTAATACGGGCGCTTTACCAAATATTCAGTTTGTAAGCTCCGGAAATATCTCAGAAGATTTTATAGATAGCGATAATTACACTACACAACAACTTAACAGTTCAATCGAAATGAATTGGACTATTTTTCGGGGATTTAGCGCCTGCATCCAAAAAGACCGGCTCGAAGAGTTGGAAAAGCTATCGCAAGGAAATGTAGCTGTAGTAGTGGAAAACACCATATACAATGTTATCCTAACTTACTATAATATTCTACTGGCAGACGAACAAGCTTCCATTGCGCAGAATAATATGCACCTTTCAAGAGATCGCTATGAGCGCGCGCAACACAGCAAGGATATTGGAGCTACAGACACCTATGAACTGCTACAAGCTAAAAATGCGTACCTCAAAGACAGCTCTGATTATCTTTTTGCAAAAGTTGCATATCGCAATGCTATGAGGCAGCTTAACTACCACATGGCTGAACCGCTGCATCTGGAATATAACTTTATTTCACCATTCTCTCCTGATACTTCTCATTTTGAATATGCCAGTTTAGTAAATCGGATGCTCGAAAACAACTATACCCTGAAAAACCAATATATGAATCTAGAACTGGCTCGTCTGGATGTAAAATCTTCCAGAAGCGCTTATTACCCGAGCCTCACATTAACAGGGTCGGCTGGATACAACTATACGGAGCAGGATTACGAAACTACTAGGCAGTTTTATCAGAACCAGACGGGATACAATATATCGGCGGGTATTTCACTTTCTTACGCCATTTTCGATGGAAATTCCCGCAAGCGAGCTTTGGAAGCCGCCAAGATAGAAAAGAAAATTTCAGAAGTACAGACCGAAGAAATGGAACAGGACTTGAAAAACCAACTTGCCCAGGAGCTTGAGCTATACAGGGTAAGAAAGCAATTGCTCCAGGTAACCCGTGAAAATCTGGAAGCGGCAGAGCTAAACCTGAAATTGTCCCGTGAAAAATTTGAAAACGGAACCATTAACTCTTTTAACTTCAGAGATGTGCAACAGATTCACATGGCAGCCGCCTACGAATACCAGAACGCTGTTTTCAGGGTTATTCAAAGCTATCATACATTATTGCGTCTGACAGGCGGTATTATTGAAGAATATGAATGATAAAATAAAACAAAATACAATAAACAAACTAACGCTAATCGGAAAGGAAAACGCCTTGAAATACCGAGCGCCGCATACAGCTTTCCGCCGCCAACTCTAACTCATATAATAATAAATAATGGAAGGATAAAATGAATTGCACGCTTTGCAATACGCCGCTAAATATAAAAGCCGACGATTATTATTTCATTTGCTCTACTTGCGGGGCGTATGTGAAAGACAAGCAATACTATCTTTCTTTAGCTCGGGAAAAAAGTAGGTATGAGGAGCATAATAACGACGTAAACGATAGCGGATACCAAGAATTCACCGCTCCAATCACAGAAACAATTTCAGAAAGTTTTGACGCGGCGCATTTAGGGCTGGATTACGGCTGCGGCTCGGGTCCCGTTATTTCAAAGGTTTTAAGCGACAAAGGCTATCGCGTCAAACTATACGACCCTTACTTTTATCCCGACGACGATTACGTCAATCATTCATATGATTACATTTTCAGTTGCGAAGCGTTTGAGCATTTTCACAACCCAAAGCAAGAAATTGAAAAACTTTTAGGATTGCTCAAACCCAATGGGAAACTGATTATTATGACGCATTTGTACGATGAATCCAAGGATTTCAAAACTTGGTACTATCGGAACGACCCAACTCATATTTTCATTTACACTGAAAAAACTGCTCGTTACTTAAAAGAAAAATATAAGTTGAAAATCGAAAAGCTGAATGAAAGACTAATTGTTTTTAAAAAACCGCGCCCTGAAGACGTCGTATAATTGGAAACTGTCGATTCGCTTCGACCGAAAAAAGAAGCTCTCCGATACGGACGCTATATATCGAGAAAAAATGATTTTTCTTTTTCGATAGAAAATGATATATTTCAAGAGCGTTTGGTTGAATTATCGGAAATATTAGAGCAATAGCAACGAGCTTAGAAATTGAGTTTAATATAAACGGCGAGGAGCAATGATTATAAAATTAAACAACTTGTTGATATCGAGGATAAAGAAAAGAAGTTTTGGAGCGCGATAAATGGACTTGTTTTACTGTTTAGGAAAAGCGTCCCTATATAACGCGGATATGGTTCGTTCCGCTCCGCGACGTATAGTAGGCAATCGCTCGAAAGACAACTTGAACGCCGGTTGTTTCAAAAGCGAGCGTAACGAAAAGGGAATTTTAAAAATTAGAGGAAAGAACGGCTAATGCACTTACCATTACTGCAAGACATACTCGTCATTTTAGGATTTTCGGTTGTAATTGTTTTCGCGCTTCAACGGCTGAAACTCCCCTCGATAATCGGTTTTCTGCTGACGGGCGTAATCATCGGACCCTATGGGCTGAGCCTCGTTTACGCGGTGGAGCAAGTGGAGATTTTATCCGAAATTGGCGTTATCCTCTTGCTCTTTGTGATTGGTATGGAATTGTCCATAAAACAATTAGCGTCTATCAAAAAAACCGTTTTTATCGGAGGTCTTTTACAAGTGGGAATAACCGCGCTCGTAGCGGGGCTTGTTTATTCCTTCCTGGGTAATTCGTGGAACGAGTCGGTTTTTATCGGTTTCCTTTTTTCTTTATCGAGCACGGCAATAGTCCTAAAAACTATACAAGACAGGCAGGAGATTTCAGCGCCTCACGCAAGAAACGCATTGGCGATTCTAATCTTTCAGGACATCATTGTGGTGCCAATGATGCTTGTTACCCCATTGATAGCGGGCGAATCAACCAATATTACCGCGAGCATTCTCTCGCTGCTTCTAAAAACCGTTATTGTGCTTGTAATTACGTTCATAAGCGCGCGGTATATCGTGCCAAAATTGATGCATGCCGTCGCGAAAACAAACAGTAAAGAACTTTTCCTAATAGTTACCATAACGCTGTGTTTCGCGATTGCCTTTCTTACGTCGGAAGCGGGATTGTCTTTGGCGTTGGGGGCGTTCATTGCGGGTCTAATCATTTCCGAATCGGAATACAGCCACCAAGCGACAAGTATTATACTGCCTTTTAGAGAGCTATTCACCAGCTTCTTTTTCATTTCAGTCGGTATGTTGCTGGATTTGAGCTTCTTTCTAAGCAATATCCCTATCGTCTTGCTTTTGGTAGCTGTTGTATTTATTGTCAAATCATTCATTGCCGCAATAGCGGTCGCCATTTTAAAATATCCGATGAGAACTACGCTATTAACGGGTTTATCGCTTTTTCAAGTTGGGGAGTTCGCGTTCATTCTTTCTAAAGTGGGCATAGAATATAATTTATTAACCGCGCAAACCAATCAATATTTTTTATCCGTTTCTATCGTTTCGATGTTATTGACGCCGTTCATCATTATATTTTCAGAAAAAATTGCCGATAGATTTATTGGCGTTTCAAAAAAGTTACGCCTCGACGGCGCGTTTATTTCAAAAAAAGAAAAAGCGGAAACCGCTAACCGCGAATTAGAAAACCATTTAGTAATAATTGGATACGGCTTGAATGGCAGCAATTTGGCAAAGGCGGCAGAGTCGAGCGATATTCCCTATATCGTTATCGAGATGAACGCTGAAACGGTTAAACGCGAAAGAAAAAACGGGTTGCCAATAATTTTTGGAGACGCAACTCAAGATCATATTCTCGAAACCGTGCATATAGCAAACGCCAGAACCGCCGTAGTTGCCATATCGGACAACCTCGCGATTAAAGCCATCGTTAAAAATATTCGCTCACTATCAAAATCGCTATATTTGGTTGTAAGGACGAGATTTGTTAGCGACACATCGGAACTAATCGCTTTGGGCGCGGACGAGGTAATTCCCGAAGAATTCGAAACTTCAATACAAATATTCACCTATGTTCTTCAAAATTTTCTCGTCCCCGAAGACGATATCGACCAACTTATCGAAAAGGTCAGAGCTGACAATTACAAATTATTTAAAGGCGAATTAAAACGTCCTAAAACATACCGCCCGGACAACTTAGCGGACTTTAATATAACATGTTTAAGAATCAACACCGACAGCGGTAAATTATTAGGAAAGCCTCTGAAAGAATTGAACCTAAGAGCTGAATACGGAATAAATGTCTTGGGCATTAAAAGAAAAAATGAAATGTTGGAAAGCATACAACCAAACGAGATATTGAAACAAAGCGATATCATTTATATTCAAGGGAGTCAAAGTAATATAGAACGGTTCCATAAATTGATAAAATAAAAATAATTAAGGCGCGGCGCTTATACCCAATAGTTAAAACTCCGGCGACTACAATTAAACCAAAATATAGCTTAATCGGCTTGTCGGCAATTTTGGCTCTACAATTTGGGATTTTTTATTCATATAAAATCTCTATTTTCCTTTTTTGACAGATGTCTATGAAGTCTTTCGCGTTGAACGTAATTAAATAGTCTATTCGCAATGACTTATCTTTGAGCGCTTCTCTTATTATCACGTCGACTAGGCTGAAAGTTCTTTTGCCAAATCTTGAATAGTTAAAAGTTAAGTTAAGCGCGCGTTCTTTGTAATCATAATCCTCAATAAGGCTAACGTTTGGTTTAGTTAATAGATTTTTAAAACGTATCATTCTGCCCGACCGTCTTGTAAACCTTGTGTTAAGCGTTTCATAAAGCGAGGGCCAAGGAATTAGAAAATTGTGCTCGGAAATATGCTCCGCAATTTTATTGGCTTTTTGATAGTAAGAATCCTTGGGTTCGTAAAGAGCGAACCAAAATCCTGTGTCCGTTAAAACGTGTTTCCCCATCAATCAACGTCAACTTGATAATCTTCCTCTTCGAGCGCGTATCCTTCCCACGGGGCGGGTTTTCTCTTACCGATAATAAAACTGCCTTTGACGCGATTTTCCTCGTCTTTCCAAATCAGGTAAACTCTATCGCCCTTTTTGAATTCGACGTTGTCTTTTAACTGAGCTAAGATTTCTTGTATGAAGTCGTCGTCGTATTCAAATTCGAAAACGGCAAGACTGTCGCCGCATTCGCGGGCTTCTTTAAAGTCGAGCCATTCGTACATACCGATATAATCGCCCTTTAATCCGAGGTCGTATGAAAGCCAAAAGGTTTTCTTTTTCATTGCGCTTCTCGATTATTGTATAATTTCTTGCTCTTATATACAAACGTAACAATTTCCAAAGAATTTTTAAAATCAAAGCCTATCCCCAAAAAAGAGAACCCGCTTCCCATCGCGACTTCCCTTTTCGTTCTATCTTTTGCCGCTGTTTACTTATTCTTCTCTTCTTCCTTTTCGCCTTCTTCCTTCTCTTCCTCTTTTTTCTTTTCCTTTTCTTCTTCCCTCATCTGTATTTTCGGCGAATTTTGCGGATGTTGGACTTTTATTTTTGTTTTCGGCGACGATTTTGGATGCACCGTGGGCAGTTTGTTTTGTTTCGGGTCGAGTCGCGGATTTGCGTTCGGCGCCGACTGCGGTTTAACTTGCGGATTACTCGAAGCCGGTCCTTTTTCCACTGGAACGCCCACTTTTCCCTCGCCTTGCTCGGGCTTTTCGAGCTTAGGATTCACGCTTTGGTAATCCTTTTTCTTCTCAGACGCTTTAGATATCTTGCCCCAACCAGAAACAATTAAACTCGGCTGGTCGGGATGGTCGGTCGTCATACGAATCTTGCAGTTGTAATGTCCCGGCTTATCAGGCGCGACCGTCGCCGCGAGAGTGAATAAACTGTCCTTTTTAATAACCGTTCCTTCGACCATATTCAAATTTAAACTGTCGGGCTTCTTCTCCAAACTCGTTATCGTTATGTCTTGCTCGGACTTGTTGTTAATCACGATTTTCGTGACTGTCGTATCGCCGACGTACATCCGCCCGAAGTTAAAGTAGTTGTTCGGGAAAATCTTCAGCGGAATAAAAACGTTCGCTTTCAATCCGAGATAGTCGGTTCCTCTGTTGCTGGCGACTATGATTTTCTTGAAAACCTCTCCTTCGTACTGCTTTACGTTCAACGTTACTTTCAGAGTAGCCGAGTCGCCGGGAGCTATTACTTTTTTGTCGAGCGGGGCGGTGGTGCACCCGCAAGTGGGCTTGACCCTGCGAATACGAAGCGTGTCCCGTCTATTGTTGTATATCTTAATCTCCGCTTTCAAAGGGGAATCGCCCGGCGAGACCTTCCCCCAGTCGTACGCGTCGCCGCAGCTATACTTTAGTTTCGTCCTCGATTCCGCGCTTGCCGCCAATAACAATATCGATACAATCGCCAAAGCTAACCTTTTCATTTCGAAACTCCTTGTTTATTAATTCAAAATTTTCTTTTTTATTCGTAACTTTATAAAATAATAAAGCGATTTTAAAAAATAAACGTTCTTTAACGTAATAGACAAATAAAGGTTGAAAATGTTTCGCAAATATCAAAATAATCCGAAATTTTTTTTACAAGCGAGGAGCGCGTCTAATTATATTATCAATAAATGGAAGGAACAAATATGTTTTCGCTCGAATACGACGAGATTCAGCAAGCTATTAAAGACACGGCGAGAAAGTTCGCCCAAGAAGAAATCGCCCCGACGGCGATTGAAAGAGACATAGAAGCCAAATTTCCAAGGGAAATAGTCGATAAACTCGGAGAACTGGGCTTTATGGGGATGATGGTCCCTGATAAATACGGCGGAGCCGGTCTGGACGCCGTTAGCTACGTTTTGGCTGTGGAGGAAATCGCAAAAGTTGACGCCAGCATAGGAATCGTTCTGTCCGTCCAAAACTCTTTAGTCAATTGGATTTTAGAGAAATACGGAACCGAAGAGCAGAAGCAAAAGTATTTGACCGAACTCGCCGGCGGGAAAATCGGAGCCTATTGCCTTAGCGAACCGGAAGCCGGCTCCGACGCCACCCATCAGCATACGACGGCGGAGCGGAAGGACGGCTACTGGATTCTTAACGGCACAAAAAATTGGATTTCCAGCGGTAGGAACGCCGATTATTATATAGTATTCGCCCAAACCGACCCGGAACTCAGGCACAAAGGCATCGGCTGCTTCCTGATTGAAAAGGGAACCGAAGGCTTCGAGCCTGCCGAGAAGGAAGACAAAATGGGTATGCGCTCCGACGACACTTGCTCGATTGGGCTAACGAACGTGAAAGTCCCCGACGAACAGGCAATCGGCGAAATCGGCAAAGGCTTCTATATAGCGATGGAGAGCTTGAACGGCGGCAGAATCGGAATAGCGGCTCAATCGGTAGGCTTGGCGCAAGGCGCGTTCGATTTAGCGGCTCGCTACTCTCTGGAAAGGAAGGCGTTCGGCAAGCTGATTATAAAGCATCAGATGATACAGGCGAAGCTGGCGGAGATGTCGGCGAAAATCGACGCCGCGCGTCTGGTCGTTCACAAAGCGGCGTATCTGAAAGACAAAGGCGCGAAGTTCGTCAAAGAATCCGCCCACGCCAAGTATTACGCCGCTTCGGTAGCAAACGAGGTCGCGAGGCAAGCCGTGCAAATCCACGGCGGCTACGGCTACGTGCGGGAGTATCAAGTCGAAAGAATGATGCGCGACGCTAAAGTGCTCGAAATTTACGAAGGCACTTCCGAAGTGCAGAAAATCGTCATCGCCAGAGAAATCGAAAAGGAATACGGCGAATAGCAAAACAAATAAAATTCGCCGTCGTATGATATTATACTTATACTACTCATTCCCAAATTTCAATTTGGGAATGAGATAAAAGAGATAAATTCTAATTTGGGACGAGATAAGGAAACACAAAGAGCGAACCGTCCTCCGCTCATTCCCAAATTCCAATTTGGGAACGAGATAAACGGTTTTTAGGTAGGGGCTGAAGATTTTCAGCCCCTACGCGTCAGTTACGAAATAGCTGAAAATAATATGTACTAACAATAGGAGCGATAAAATGAAAATTACAGTTTGGTTATTGTCGATTTGCTTAGCGATTACTTTGGTTTCTTGCGGCTTTTGGGGGGGAGTCGAAGGCTCCGGCGTCGTAATCAAAAAACAGTTGGAGGCAAAAGACTTCGAGTCGATAAAGCTGACAAGCAAGGCTAAAGTTTACGTAACGCTAGGCGACGCCGAAAAGTTAGTCGTAGAGACCGACGACAATTTACTTCAATATATCGAAGCGGACGTTTACGGCGACGAATTACGCCTCGGTTGCAAAGAAAAAATAATTTCCGGAACGATGAATTTTTACGTAACGGCGAAAGAGCTGGAGTTCTTGGAAATAGACGGTCCCGGCGCTATTCTCGCCGACTCGCTGATTAAAAGCGAAGCAATAATAGCAAAAGTCAACGGCTCCGGCGAGATTCATCTAAAAAATGTCGCGGCGGATGAGTTCGGCGCGCAAATCAACGGCTCCGGCGACGTTACGGTCGGCGGAAGCGCCCGAGACGTATATATCGAAATCAACGGCTCCGGCGACGTCGACGCGTTTAATTTAAGAGCGGAAGAAGGGACTGTCGGCGTCAACGGCAGCGGCGACGCGAGAGTGAACGTAACGGACTACCTAAAAGCCGAAATCAAAGGCTCCGGCAACGTTTACTACAAAAAAGGCGTTCAAAGAACTTTGTTTATGGACGAAGGCTCGGGGGAGATAAGGGAGGAGTTTTGAGGGGGAGAATATTTATGAGAATGGTTTAAAGTAAAAGCCTCCGAATCCTTAGCAAGGCGCAAAATAATCCTTTGTTATATATAAACTTATAGATACACGCCTTGGCGTGTATCTACAAATGTTTTTTGCGCCTAACTTATCTCCTCTCCCGTCCTCTTGATTTCCTCGTAGAAGCAGGCGGGATGCGATAATACAGGAGCGCCTCATAACGGAAGTTCGACTATCCTCAAGGTAAACCTTGAGGTTGACTTTTCTTTTAAAACACGCGCCGGTTATAAGTTTATATCAACCTTCGAGTTTACCCGAAGGGCTCGAAATTCGATTTAATTGCGTTTTGAGACAGCCCCTACGTTTATTAATTGATTTTCGATTTAGCTCCTACACCCTCTTAGCGACTTCCTTCATTATTTTTGTTAGTTGCGGCTCGGCTTCGCCCGCGGCTTCCAAAATGTCCTCGAGCGCGACTTTCTCTAAAGCGTCGGGGTAGCACTCGTCGGTAATTACCGAAAGCCCCAAAACCTCTAAGCCCATCTGCCGAGCGACTAAGTTCTCGTGGACTGTGCTCATTCCGACAATGTCCGCGCCGATAGCTTTGATGAATCTGTATTCCGCTCTCGTTTCGAGATTCGGTCCGGTAACCGCCAGATAAGTTCCCTTGTAAACTTTCAGCTTCAATTCCAAAGCTATATCTTCGGCGATTTCTATTAATCTTTTCGACCAAGGCTCGCTCATATCGGTGAATCTCGGTCCGAAAGAGTCGTCGTTAATGCCTATTAAGGGATTTTGACCCGTCAAGCCCGGCAAGTTGATATGGTCTTCGATTATCATTATATGCCCTTTGCGGAAGTTATGATTGACCGTGCCGCCCGCGTTCGAAACGAGCAGGATATTGATTCCCAATTGCTTCATCACTCGTATGGGGAAAGTAATTTGCTGCGGCGAGTAGCCTTCGTATAGGTGAAAGCGCCCCCTCATAGCGACTACTTTTTTGCCGGAAAGCGTCCCGAATATTAATTTGCCGTCGTGCGACTCGACCGTGGAAGTGGGGAAGTTCGGTATTTCCCGATAGCTTATAGTAAGCTCGGTTTCGATTTCGTCGGCTAACGCGCCGAGTCCGGTTCCTAAAATTATGCCGATTTCCGGCTGCCAATCGGTTGTTTTTCTAATGTAATCTCGCGACTCTTCTACTTGTCCTTTCAGTTCCGCCGCCGTTCTTATCATTTTTCCTCGCTTCTATTTACGCAACATAAAATTTTAACAATTCAAACGTAATCTCATTTTTATATGGGAGCTGAAAATTTTCAGCTCCTACTTAGCTTTATTAGCAATGATTTTCCTATAACGCGCTCTATTCGCAGCTATACTAAAAAGCTTCTTAGATATTTACCTCGGCTCTAATATTCCCTCGGACCGAAAATCGCCGTCCCGATTCTGACTATCGTCGCGCCTTCCTCAATGGCGGCTTCGAAATCGTGCGTCATCCCCATCGACAAAGTCGTAAGCTCTAAATCTGGCTGCTCTTTTTGCAACTTCTCGTATATATTACGCAAAAGCCGGAACTCCTCTCGATAAACGCTTTCGTCGCGGGAAAAAGAGCCTAAGGTCATCAATCCTTTAATGTTTATATTGTCAAATTCCCTCGCTTTCTCCGCCAGCTCGTATATCTCTTCGGGAGCGACTCCGAATTTACTGTCCTCGCCGGAGCAGTTCGCTTGCAGCAGAACGTCGATTTTCCGTTCCGCCTTAGCCGCTCTTTTTGAGATTTCTTTTGCCAAGCGAATCGAATCCACCGAGTGTATCAATTCTACATAGTCAATTAGATATTTGACCTTGTTTCTCTGCAAATGCCCGATAAAATGCCATCTTGGGTCGATTCCTATATCCAGCAAAGCTTTCCTTTTATCTCGCAATTCTTGAGCGTAGTTCTCCCCAAATAAATCTATGCCAATATCTTGAGCGGCTTCGATTATTTCTATAGGATGCGCTTTTGTAACCGGAAGTATTAAAACGTCTTCGGGCTTTCTGCCAGCTCTCTCAGCGGCTCTGGCGCGTCTCTCTTTTACTGTCTCCCAATTGTCTTTTATCTCTTCCTTCGTTAACATATTCCCGTCCGTTTTATTTTAACAAACCTAACGGACGACGCTAAACTTTCCTTTCCAACTTCGTCCGTTGTTTTCAATAATAAGAAAATAAACGCCCGCGCTCAAATCTTTTGTCGTGATTTCAAATTTCGAAGCGTCTATATTTGCGCAATCCTTCGCTAATACTTTCGCGCCTAATGAATTATAAATCGATAGATTAAACATAGTTAAATCTCGGGGCTTGCGAATATTAATTTTATCGCTAGCCGGATTCGGCGATATTTCCAATTCCGCAGTCCTATTTATACTTTCCTCGACGGTCGTAATAGCTTCTTTCACTTTTATTAAAGCTTTCACTTCTCTGCCCTCATTCACTTTTATATATCGGGGAAAAGTATCTAATTCAACCGGATAGCAAATTATAGGCCTAAAAGAATTAAAAACTTTGCTTCTTATCAAAGTCGAATCGGCGTCGTAAAAGCTAACCTCGACAGGAACGTTGGTGTATTCTCCCCAAGCGCTGTCTTGGACTTGCGTTAAACACGTTAAGTATTCATAAGGAGCTTCGTCGTCTTGGTCAACATAAACGACTTCTACTTCCAACTCCGGAAATCCAATTTGATATACCCATTGATTAAAGAACCAATCCAAATCCTCGCCGCTTACTTTCTCGAAACTCTTTTTCAACGAATCGGTCGTTACGTTTCCATACTTATTTTCCGTAAGATAATCGTTAAGCCCGGCGAAGAAAAGCGAATCCCCTAACTCGTATCTGAGCATCGATATTACCGCCGCTCCTTTAGCGTAAATAGTTAGCGGGTAGTTGCTCCAAGGCAATTGCCTCGGATAATCGTATAGCGGAATGGGAATATCGTCAACGCCGTAAACTTCGGTAAAATATTGATTTATATTTCGCTCTATATGATTAAGATTCTCCTCGAAACCGAACAATTCCTCGAGCCAAAGAGCTTCGCAATAGCTGGCGAGCCCTTCGTTAAGCCAAGCGTCCCTGAAATCGTAAGGCGTTACCATATCGCCGAACCACTGGTGCGCCAGCTCGTGCGCGGCTGTAAGATTTACCGTGTCGTCAATATTGTCCATTTGAAACAATACGGTTCTACTAAAGCTAATCATAGTTTGATGTTCCATAGAACCCTTGGGAGTAATTACGTAACCCGCTTTTTCGAACGGGTATTCTCCGAACAATTTTTCGTAAGCATCAATCATATTGGGAAGTAGCTTAAACGTTTTTTTTACCTTAGCGGTATCAATTGGCAAGCAGTAAACGGGCGCGGGAAGAGCGCTGTCTCCGAATTCTATTTTCGCAAAATCGCCGGCGGCGAAACTTAAATTATAGGCGGCGCATTTTTCGTCGTGTCGCCATTCGTAAACGTCCGTTTCCTCGTCGCCGTCGATAAATTCTCCGATTCCGTTCGAGGCTACTACTATGTCTTCCGGCACAGTAAAAGTAGCTCTGAACTTCGCTTTGTCGGAAGGATGGTCGTAGCAAGGGAGCCAATGTTCGGTCGTCGATACGTAATTATTAAAGAACCCGACGCCGAGAGAATATAATAATCCGCCGTTATTGTGGACTCCGCCCCATTTAATTGTCGCGTCGTTAAGCTCCGAAGTTGCCATTCCGCTGTAATAAATAGTAATCGAGGCGGAAGTTTCGGTCGCGCCCTCCGGCGGAGTTATTTCATAATGATAAGTGGGGGATGTAGAATCCTCCTTTTCTACCGCTTCCACTTTTTCTTTTCCGTAAAAAACCGAATCGACCTCGAGACCTCTCAAATGAAAGTAAAATTTGTTGTCGGCTGGATTTTCCAACCATTTTAAATGGACGCTACACACTCCGTTCATCTCCCTCGAAGGGAACGCCGTCAAATCTAGGTCGGCGTCGTAATATAAAACGTCGAACGCTTGTGGAACGTAATTCGTCGGGGAAGATATCTCTTCGGCGAGAGGGGTCTCTGTTTTTTGCGAAGAAGCGCTTGAAATATAAGCTATATGCAAAAGCAAGATTAATGCTAATAAAATACGCGTCATTTTCTCATCCCATTATTGAAACACAAGCCTTCTATTATTATATCCAAAAAATCAATAACAAACAAATTTTTATAAAATAATGAGTTGATTTTTGCTATCTTGCAATATAATATAAAATTAATTTTATTTATTAATTAACTTTTATTAATTTATGCTTCGCTTTGTTCTCTAAAATAATTTAAATATATAATAGCAAAAAAACAACTTATGTGCTACTAAATAAAAGACTTAAAATGAAAAAGTTAGTGTTTTCCTCCCTACTTATGATAGCATTTCTAACCTTATCGCTATTTTCACAAATGCCGCGCGAGTTTAATTATCAAGCCCTTCTTTTAGACAATAACGGAGACCCAATCGAAGGCTCCGTTTCGATAACGTTCGCTATTTACGACGCCCAATCGGGCGGGACGACTTTATGGAGCGAAGTGCAAAGCGTAACCGCGAACCACGGTTTTATCAACGTCTATCTTGGAAGCGTCAATCCAATCGATATAGACTTCGAGAACGAACGTTGGTTGGAAGTAACGGTGAACGGCAATTCGCCGTTTCCGAGAACAAAGTTTGCGGCGACTCCTCACGCGTATTACGCCGAGGACGCTAATAACGCGATTAAGGCGGATAGCGCGCTAACCGCTCAATACTCCGTTAACGCCGGATTGGCTCAATCGGTTCCCGATAGCTCAATAACCCAACAAAAACTCGCCTCCGGCGTGCAAGCTATTCCTTGGGGCGAAGCGGGCGGCGATTTGGACGGAACTTATCCAAATCCAAGAATCGCCGACAGTTCAATTGTTCAATCGATGTTTTCGCCGGGATTGACTTTTCCTCCGAGCGGAAGAGCCGGCGGCGATTTAATGGGAATTTATCCCAACCCTAATTTAGCTGAAAGAGTAGTCGAAACTATGAATTTAGCGCACTGGTCGGTAACGCCGATTAAAATTGCCGCTACTTCGGAAGACTCCTTAAAGCCTTTAGTGGCTCAGGGCGTCAATAGCGCAACTTACACTTGGCTCACTACCGACGGAATTGCCGATAACACAATAATCGACGCAGATATAAACGCGTCGGCTTCCATTTCGGGAACTAAAATATATCCCGTTTTTGGAAATCAAACCTTAACCGTAGGTTCCGGCGACGGTCAAACAGTAATAGACCCGATCGGTTCGGTTTCTTCCAACACCTTTTACGGCGATTTGCAAGGAGTCGCTCAAGCGGCGAAGAATATTTACGAAGGCTCTTCGGGAGATTTAATATACCAAACCGGAGCTTCAAGTTCTACATTCCTACCTATCGGGGTTCCCGGACATTTCTTAAAAGCGGAAAGCGGCTCGCCCGTTTGGGATTCCGTAGCTTTTAACGAAATAGCAGGCGGAGTTAACTTAAACGACTTAGTAACGCTCGGTTCATTATCTCCTTACGCCGGCACGTTTTCGGGAACGATTACCGCGAATGTATATAAAATGGACGACAGCCAAACAGACGCCGTAGATTTAGCGACAGGCGAAGTTGACGGCATTCTGCCGCGCTCTAATATGCCTTCGCAAATAGCCTACACAGACGAAAGCAACACTTTTACAGACGACAACTATTTCCAAGATATAAATTTAAGAGACGCTCAAATTCAGGGCGAAGCGGCATTCTCGAAAGGAGCGTCTATAGACGAATTTTCTACGGACGGCGACTTAGCGGACGACAGCGACAATGCCCTTCCTACTGAAAAAGCGGTTAAAACATACGTGGATAATACAAAAAATGAAATAAATGATTCTCTCTCGGCGCACAGAAGCGACATTGACGTTAACGCTCAAGATATCGCGAATAACGACCAGGATATTTCTGATTTAAACGATTCAATAAACGTCCATCGCAGCGAAATAGGCGAGGCAAAAGATACCCTGAACGCGCACAGAACTGACATAGACGCAAACGCACAAGAAATATCGATCAACGACCAAGATATTTCTGATTTAAACGATTCAGTAGATACGCACAGAACTGATATAGACGCAAACACTCAAGAAATATCGATCAACGACCAAGATATTTCTGATTTAAACGATTCAATAAACGTCCATCGCAGCGAAATAGGCGAGG
>CAZDXB010000004.1:16592-158294 GCA_964509335.1 uncultured Hyphomicrobiales bacterium
AACGTCCATCGCAGCGAAATAGGCGAGGCAAAAGATACCCTGAACGCGCACAGAAGCGACTTAGACGAAGCGGAAGACAGCTTAGCGGCTCACAGAAACAATATAGACGTGAACGCTCAAGATATTGCGAATAACAACCAGGACATCTCCGATTTGAACGATTCAATCGACGTCCATCGCAGCGAAATAGGCGAGGCAAAAGATACCCTGAACGCGCACAGAAGCGACTTAGACGAAGCGGAAGACAGCTTAGCGGCTCACAGAAACAATATAGACGTGAACGCTCAAGATATTGCGAATAACAACCAGGACATCTCCGATTTGAACGATTCAATCGACGTCCATCGCAGCGAAATAGGCGAGGCAAAAGATACCCTGAACGCGCACAGAACTGACATAGACGCAAACGCACAAGAAATATCGATCAACGACCAAGATATTTCTGATTTAAACGATTCAGTAGATACGCACAGAACTGATATAGACGCAAACACTCAAGAAATATCGATCAACGACCAAGATATTTCGGAATTAAACGATTCAATCAATGCGCATCGGACGGATATTGATAATATAGTTCCGGAATCTACGACGGCTGGAAATGGATTATCCCTTTCCGGTTACGAAGTTCAATTGGGAGGAACTTTATCAAAAGAAACGACTATTACACACGGCGACAACGATTTAATACACGATTTAACCGGCGCCGGCGATTTTAAGGTGCGAGATAACGGAACGACTGCTTTTGTAGTTCAAGACGACGGCTACGTAGGCTTGACTAACGGAACTACCGTAAACGAATTATCGACGGACGGAACATTATCCGACAGCAGCGACGACGCAGTTCCTACCGAGCAAGCGGTGAAAACTTACGTGGACGCTCAAATAGACGACGAAGATTGGTCTCAGGAAACCAGTCCAGCTGATTACCTGCAAGCTAAAGCGGGCGGTTTGTCGCTTAGCAGTTCCACTCTATATGGAACAAACGCTAACACGCACGTAAACTTCGGTTATAATTCGGTTACCGGAGATAGCGGTCAAAATTATGAATACTCTGTAGTTGTCGGCGGTTATAACAATACCGCGAGCGGCGACCACGCAGTCGCTATCGGCGGCAAGGACAACGACGCTAACGGTTACGCCGTGTCGGTCGGCGGAGTGAATAATACGGCAAGCGATAGTTTAGCTACAATAGGCGGCGGCAGGAACAACGTCGCTAGCGGACATTCAGCATTAGTAGGCGGAGGCGAAAACAACACTGCGAGCGGCGATTACTCAATGGTCGGCGGCGGTTTTAATACAGCGAGCGGGTGGGCGTCCTTTGTCGGCGGCGGCGCAGAAAACGAAGCGAGTAGCAATAACACCGCGGTAGGAGGAGGTTACGAAAATGTGGCGAGCGGGTGGTTCGCCTTTATTGGCGGCGGCGGTTATAATACAGCGAGCCGCCCTTATTCTGCGGTCGGCGGCGGAGATAGCAACGAGGCGAGCGGAAATTACGCCGCCGCGGTCGGAGGCAAAGAAAATACCGCGAGCGGCTACGCCGTAGCAATCGGCGGAGGAGAAAATAATACGGCAAACGATAGTTTAGCTACAATAGGCGGCGGCAGGAACAACGTCGCTAGCGGACATTCAGCATTAGTAGGCGGAGGCGAAAACAACACTGCGAGCGGCGATTACTCAATGGTCGGCGGCGGCTATAAAGATTCTGCCAGCGCATATGGCGCGACCGTTCCGGGCGGTGAAAAGAACAAAGCTTCTGGAGTTTTCTCTTTCGCCGCGGGCTATAAAGCCAAAGCAAACCACGACGGCGCTTTTGTTTGGGCGGATTCTACCGACAGCGACTTCGAGTCCACAAGCGAAGACCAATTCTTAGTTAGAGCGAGCGGCGGCGTCGGAATTGGCACAAACGACCCCGACGAGCAACTAGAAGTGAACGGCGCGATAATTATTGGCGTCTCGAACGATACGCTCAACCCCGAAAACGGAACTATTATGTGGAACGGAGCCCATTTCGCGGGCTACAACGGCTCGTCTTGGAAGAATTTAGACGAATCGCGTTTAACCGAAACGCAAGTAGAAAATTATATAACAAACGGCGCGATAGATTTAGCGAGCGGCTCGTCGGTCGGCGGCGGAACTATTAACGACTGGAATTATCTTACGAATATTCCTTCCGACATAGCCGACGGCGACGACGCCGGCGATAGCGACTGGACGGAAGAAACCAGCCCGGCGAGCTTCTTGAGAGCGAAAGCCGGCGGCATTGCTTCTAACGACGCGACTTTATATGGAACGGACGCCAACACCCACGTCAATTTTGGCTTCGGTCCGTCAAAGACCGGCAATACTTCTACAAGCGCTTCATATTCGACCGTTTCAGGCGGTTACAACAACGGCGCTACCGGAACGGGTTCAGCTGTAAGCGGTGGAGTTTTTAACACCGCTAGAGAATCCTATTCTTATGTAGGCGGCGGGAGTTTTAATTACGCCGGGGAATTAGCTTCCGGCGTTTTAAGCGGTAGTTCGAATACCTCGAACGGTTATTACTCGACTGTCGTAGGAGGTCGCGACAACGTAATCGAAGGCGATTACTCAGTTATAGCCGGCGGTCCGAGTCTGACTATAGGCGCTTATTCTTTCGGTTTTAAAGGTTTTATTTCACCGCAATTTTCCAATGAAAAAGGCGAGAAACCTTCGAAGCGTCCTCCGCAAACGATGGGCGGAACTCTGGTAGGCAACATTTCGCCGGTTGACGTTTCCGAATACGAAAGCACATTCCATATTGTTGACGCGAAATTCTGGTTCAATTATACGAATAACCCTTCCGCTGAATTTCGCGTGGACGGTCAGAATGATTACTTGATTATGACAGACCCGATGAACGACTATGTTGGAATCGGAAAACAATATCCAGACGCAAAACTCGACGTTGACGGCGACGTAGCGTCGAGCGGAACGATGACCGCTTCGGCGTTTTCGAGTTCGAGTCCGCTTCTATTGCAAGCGGCTGGGAATACAGTGATATACGCCGACGACAACACTCTAAACGTTGGAATCGGAACAAATACCCCAGACGAGCAACTGGAAGTGAACGGAGCGATAATTATAGGAAGCGCTGATAATACAGAAACCGGAACTATTGAATGGAACGGCTCTAATTTTAGAGGTTACGACGGCTCGTCTTGGGTTAATTTGGACGGTTCGGGTTCAATAGACACCTCCGATAATTATATTTGGACCGGAAAACATACGTTTAAACAAGACACGGCTATTATCGCTTACGGCGGCAAAAATGAAAACGACCGAGCTATTTTCGCCGCTAACGATACTTCTTTAGTTCCCGGAAACGGCAATATCGACAGCGTTTCAGCGGTTATGGAAGTGCTTGTCGATAGCTCCGACGTAATAGCAGACGCTATTCAAGTGGATAATCAATTACATCACAATATGGCGAGCGCTTTTCGCGTAGCTCCCGGCGGCGGTAGGATGGTACTGTCTTACGGCGCGTGCAGCAACTCCTCTGATTTGAGCAATATGGGACATTATTCTGTTATTGTTTACAGCGACGACTCAACTACGACCCTTTTTAACTCTGACTTGCCCGATTCTGCCGCGCAGGGACAGATATTGATATTAGTAAACAATACCGGAATGACTCTTACTGTTCTGAGCAAACATGTCGATAACGAAGCGTCCATATTGCTTGTTTACGCTTACGTCGGCAACGGCAATAAATGGGTACCGATATCCTTCTTCGAAGGATTTTAGCCGGCAGATTGAATTTGAATTGAACAAAGCCGGACGCGTTGATTCGCGTTCGGCTTTTTTATTAAAACGCCGCAATATATTCCAAACAAACGAATCGATTGAATCCGGAATAAACGGCTGAATGTTCCAGCAAATCTCTCGCTTGGATTTCTAACGTGAAGCCTTTCGCTAAAGACCATCGCAGCGACGCGTTCAGCAAGCCTTTCTTCTTGCGAAATTCGCCGTCGTCGAAAGTAGCGTTGTATTCAACGTTTAGCGAGACATACGACCCTATCGAATGCTCCAAGCCGGCGTAAACGTTAGGGGAACGTTTTTCAGGCTTCGGTTCGATAGAGTAGTTGACGCCGAAATGATAAGAGACTACTCCCAGCGCCCATTTATAATTTTTACTCGCCGCTAAGAAAAATCCGGGCGATTGAGTAAGGAACCTGTCCTTGCTTTTGTGGAAACGCCCTCTGCCTTGCGAGTAAAACCCTATCGCTAAGGCGGGAAAATATAGCTTTTCGTCGATAATTCTCGCCCGCAGGTGAACTCCCGGCAGATTCTGCCAAGTCGGCTCGCCGTCGCCTATGATATTAGAACCGGAAAAACTTACGCCCATATTAAAGTTAGTAAACGGCGCGGCGTCGAATTGCAGTAAAACGCCCCCGCCCGGGAACGCCTGCGAATAAGCCGAGAAAGAATACTTGTCCAACACCCCGGCGTTCGGCATATCAACGATAAATCGAGATTCGCTACGAGCTTGCTCGCCCGCCGTGCCGCGTGCTTCGGCTAAATCGGTAGTTGCTATAAAGCAAAATATCGAAAAAAGAAAAACAGCTAACTTCATAATCATTTCCTCTTTGTTGCGCTACTAAAATTTATGAAAAAAAATGAATAAAACAAAACGCGAGGAATTTTTTAAATTGAAACTTATATTAAAGTATATCGTATAAACTTGCGTATATAAAAATAAACGAAGGAGAGAAAATGGCAAAAAATCAACAAACTCCGACTACGCCGCCTCCGTATTATATGAGGCCTAAGAAATCCCGATGGTGGATTCCCGTCGTCGTTATAGCTTCGGTTATAGCCGTCATAGTGATTTTCTTGATAGTGGTAATCGCCGTCGCCGGTTCGGCGTTTGAGCAGGAGCCGTACCAAGTCAAGAAAAATTCAGTGTTATACGTAAATACAGCCGGAACGTTTAACGAAGAGCCTAACCAGCTTTCGTTCAACTTTATGAAATTCCAATCAAAACCTAGCTTTTCAAACCTTATCCAAGCGATAAAAAAAGCTAAGGAAGACGACAGAATCAAAGGAATTTACCTAAAGAGCGGTTTATCTCAAATAGGCTACGCAAAAGCAAAAGAATTGAAGGAGGCGCTCGAAGAATTCAAGGAATCGGGCAAATTCATTTACGGCTATATCGACGCCGGCAGAGAATTGGATTACTATTTAGCCCTGCCTTCGGACTCGCTATACACAACCCGAGAAGGAATGATAGAGCTAAACGGCTATTCCATTACCTCCTTGTTTATGAAAGGGTTTATGAAAAAACTTGGCGTCGATTTCACTGTTATGGGATTCGAGGACTTCAAATCAGCCGGCGAGACTTTATCGAGAAATAAATTTAGCGATTCGGCTCGTTATCAATATAAAGTTCTTATTGAAAGCAAGCTGGACGAGTTTGTTAAGGCGGTTTGCGAAAAGAGAGATATTAAAGAAAGCGATTTTATTGAAATTTTGTCCAACGGGGTTTACAGAGCGGATTCGCTTTTGTCTAAAGGACTTATAGACGGGATTCAATACGAGCCGGAAATAAAAAGGACTATTAGAAAATCTATCGTAGGCGAGAAGGAAGACGAAAAAGAAGATGAATCAGTCGTTTCCAAATTGGAAAACAAAGTTAAATTCGTCTCAGTAAACAATTACTTGCAAGACACTCCGCCCGCTAAACCCGAACAAATAGCGGAAGAAAGCAAAAAAATAGCGATAATCTACGCCAGCGGGGAGATTCAACAAAACATGCCCGAAGGAGCTTTCGGCTCCGACGAGCATATTACGCCCAAAGAATTCGCCGAATATTTGAAAAAAGCGCGCGACGACGAAGACGTAAAAGGCGTTATAATAAGAATAAACTCGCCGGGCGGCTCGGCGATGGCGTCCGACGAAATTTATAACGAAGTGTTGAAAACCAGAGAAGAAAAACCGGTTTATGTCTCGATGAGCGACGTGGCGGCTTCCGGCGGATATTATATAGCCGTTGCCGGAGACACTATCGTAGCTCAACCAAATACTATTACGGGGTCTATAGGCGTCATTTTGGCGTTGCCAAATTTCACCGGCACGCTCGACAAATTGGACATAACGGCTGACACAATCTCGACCGGCTCCGCGGCGAAAATGATGGTCGGCGTTATGCCATATAGAAAAAAAGACTTAGACCGACTAGAAAGTATAGCCGAAGGAATTTATCATAGATTTGTAAATAAAGTCGCCGAGAACAGAGGAATGAAATTCCAAGAAGCGCGAGCTCTGGCTAAAGGAAGAGTTTGGACCGGCAAAGACGCTTACGATAGAAATCTAGTGGACGCTTTGGGCGGTCTCGGCAAAGCTATATCGCTTATGAAAAAGCGTATCGGCGTGCCGGATACTATGAAAGTTTACGTCAAGAAATATCCCAGAGCGAAAGAACCGATAGAATTAATTTTAGAAGCCTTCGGCATGGGAAACAACGGCGGCGGCTTGGAAAGCTTGGCTCCTTTAGCTAAATCTATTGGATACAGTCCGAACGAATTTTATTCCGCTTACAAAGCAATGCCGCCTGAAATGAAGGAAAGCCTTAAAAGAGCGTATAACTTATATCAAATGTCTCAAAAAGAGAAGGTGTTGACTATCGTCCCCGAGACGTTTAATATTGAATAAGACCGCTTTTTACGTTTATTTAACCTTCCGAAGGATTTAGAGTCTTCGGAAGGTTTTTTTATTGTCAATCTTCGTTTTGCGCGAATTCCCTGCCTGCTCTCAGGGCTTTTACGTTGTCTTCGACGATTTTTTCGCCTTTCCTTCCGAAAAGCAAGCCTATCGCTTTTTCCAAATCGCTCAACTCGATATCCAAATACGGCGAAGCCGCGCCGAGAACCACAACGTTCGCCGATTTAGAAGTTCCTAACTCCTTGGCGATTTTATCGGCGTTCAAAGCTTTTTGTTTCGGCAGCTTGTTAATTTCGGATAAAATTTCGTCCATCTTCGGATAATTGGGTATGTTTACGTATGGTTCCGTATTAGTAATCAACCACCCGCCGTCCGAAAGCCAAGGCAAATAGCGCAAAGCTTCCATCGGCTCGACGGAAATAATTAAATCGGCTCCTCCCTTGGGAACCAAGTCCGAATAGATTTCTTTGTCGGAAAGCCTGAAATGAGACTGGACAGCGCCGCCGCGTTGGCTCATACCGTGAACTTCCGATTGCTTGAAAAACAAATCTCTCCCAACTGCGGCGTAACCTATAATGGCGGCAATCGAAACGATTCCCTGACCTCCGACTCCGGCTAGTATTATATCTTTTTTCATAATTTATTCTTGATTTTGTCTAACATTATTTATTCTTCTTTTTCTTAGCTCTTCTTATCTTGGCGAGCTTTCTCGACTCCACTATGCAAATTCTTCTTGGAATAACGACCGAGACGCCCTCGTAAGCCAACTCTTCTTTCATTACCTTTACGTTTTCCTCGTGATTTTTTTTCAGCGGATTGATAACTCTAATGTGTTCCTTTTCGACGCCTACCCCTTCGCAGATATTCTCGATTTTTCCGGTTCCGGGGGAGAATTGCCCGCCGGTCATAGCGGTCGTTCCGTTGTCAAATATCAAAATCGTAACGGGAGATTTCGAGTTGACGCAATCCAGCAGACCGGTTATGCCGGAATGCGAAAAAGTAGAATCTCCGATAACGCCTACAGCCGGGGCTAAGCCGGCGTCCGCGGCGCCTTTCGCCATAGTAATAGACGCGCCCATATCGACGCAGGAATTAATCGCTTCAAAAGGCGGCAGAGCGCCTAAGGTGTAACAGCCAATGTCCGACATCACTCTGCCTCCCGAATAATCCGCCATCGCTTCGTTCAAGGCGTAATAAGCGTCTATATGCGAGCAACCTACGCAAAGTTGCGGCGGTCTGTTCGCAACAAAATCGGGGGCTTCTTTCAAAGTCGATTCTTGCAATCCCATTGCCTTAGTGATAATGTTGGGCGTCAATTCGCCGTCGCGAGGCAGAAATCCGTCCAGCTTGCCTTTGATATTATAGCATCCGTCGAGCAAGCCTCTCAGCGAGTTCTCTATGAAAGGATATCCTTCTTCGATAACTATTATTTCCTCGCATTCGGAGACGATTTTCTTGATTGTCTCTTTCGGCAAGGGATATTGACCGATTTTAAGAATAGGATAAGACGGTTTCTCGCCGTCGTAAGTTTCCATCAGGTAATTATATGCTATGCCTGAAGTTATAATCCCCTTCGATTTATCTTCGCCTTCAAAATACTCGTTAAACTCTGAATTTCCAGATTCTTTTTCCAAAGCCGGTTGAGTTTCAAGCAAAGTTTTGTATCTTTTTCTCGCTATAGAAGGCAGCAAAACGTATTGCCTCATATCGTCGGGCAAAGCTCCTTTCTTTTGATTTAGCTTAGGCTTAGGAGCGACTCCCGCTCTCGAGTGCGCCAGTCTCGTAGTCAGCCTGAGCAATACCGGAACTCGATATTTTTCCGACAATTCAAATCCCAAATAAGTCATATCGTAGGCTTCCTGCTGATTGCTCGGTTCGAAAATCGGAACCATAGCGAATTCGCCGTAAAATCTAGAGTCCTGTTCGTTCTGAGAAGAGTGCATAGAAGGGTCGTCGGCTACCGCAATTATCAATCCGCCGTTAGCTCCCGTAATCGCCGAATTAATAAAAGGGTCGGCGGCTACGTTTAATCCTACGTGCTTCATGCAAGCCATCGCTCTCTTGCCGGCGTAAGACATTCCAAGCGCCGCTTCGACCGCCGTCTTCTCGTTAGCGCACCAACTGTATGACACATCTCCGTTCCTTGCGTCCTTAGAGCGCTCTACGTGTTCCGTTATTTCTGTGGAAGGCGTGCCCGGGTAAGCGTATATCCCCGACATCCCCGCGTCGATAGCTCCTTGAGCTATGGCTTCGTCTCCCAACAAAACTAATTTCTTCATATTTTATGTATCCTTTTTTATTCTCAAAAAAGTAAAGCAAAACGCGAAATTAAAAAAAATTGCGTAAACAATTCCTCTCGTCTTTAGAATTAACAAAAATTTTGACTATTTTTATAGAATTAAGACTCGCGTATTTAACAAAATTATTCGAAAGCATTAAACGGGTTTGAAAAATGAAGAAAATACTTGTATTTATTACGTTATTGTCGTTTTTGACTAACATTAGTATCTCAGCTCCAAAAGCGAAGTCGGTAAATTTTCTCAGTTCTATTCGATTGCGTTACAACGCCGCGGGTCCGGCTTTAATAAAATCCGATTCGCGGAACGACAAGATATACGTAGCGAACGCTCTCAGCTCTTCGGTATCAATAATAGACGGAAAAACCGACAAAGTTACCAACATCCCAGTCGGAGCCAGATTTTTACAGCATCTAAAAAATTCGGCGATGGATTATAACCCCAGAAACGGCAAAGTTTACGTAATAGGAGACAACTCGATTTTTATCGTTGATTCAAAAAGCAAAACCGCCAAAACAATTTTTACGGAAAAACAATACGAATCAATAACAGTAGATAGACAAACGGATAATTTCTTTGTCGTCGGCAGAGAAAGTTCAAAACTAGGATTTTACGACTCCGAAAAAGAAAAATTCCAAAAATTGGACTGGGCGGAAAAAGAAGAAAAGCTAAGAAACTTAAACCAAACTCCGCCGCCGCCAATACGCTTCGTTTGCGCGACGAACGACAGAAAGCCGCAAATAATAGCCGTTAACGGGTACGATTCAACTTTATATACATTTAACCCCAAAAACGCCGAACTAATCGCCAAAAAGAAAATCAACATAGGCGAAAAAAACGGCAGATGGCATTTAGCCGGTTACAGCCCAAACACGCGCTCAATAATAATAGCTACTGAAACGGAAAAAAGAAAAATTTCGCAAATGGCAAAACTATCAATTGAAAACGATAAGGACGTAATAGTAGATTTGCCGGAAAGCTTCAGCGAACCGGTAGGATTCGCGTACAGCGCAAAACTCAAAGAAGCTTACGTTTGTTACGACAACAATTTTTTCGTTCACGCCGTTTCGTTTAAAAACGGAGGCTCGATAGACTCCATAGCCGCGCCTTCCTTCGGCAACGACGCTCTTATCCTCGACGGAAAAGACAATATTTTATACGTAGCAAGTTGGTCCCACGGCGAAATAGAAGTTATAGACTTGGAAAAAAGAAAATTCGAAAGAAAAATCGACGATTTGGGAATTCTACCGCATTCGTTCGCCTTCGCTTTCAACGACGCCAACAAATGCATTTATTATCCTTTGGGAGCGACCGCGGTCAACGGAACTTTCGGAGCGGCTATAACAAAATTAGACCCTAGAAAAGACAAAAAGAAAAAAATCAGAACCGGTTGGGCGCCAATAGACATTATCGAACTCCCAAAAAACGAATCGTTCCTAATCTTCAACAACGAAGACCAATTCGCGGAAGTAAAATACGGCGGCAGCTACACCCTGCGCGATTTGCCGTTTGAATTCCCGATTACTTCAACTTACTCTCCCAACGGAAACGTTTATTTGTCATACGGACCTCATCAATCTTATTGGCCCGTCGTTTACATTTGGGGCGCTAAAAACGGCGTCCTTACTATCGACAAAAAAGATTTGAGCTATTACGACCGCAGAATCCCCAGGCAAGCTATGCAAATGATTTTGGCTAACAACGATAAATTATATTTAGAGCAGAACAATTGGGGTAGGGAAGAGCAGTTCTTAAACGTCTTGGAAGACGAAGTAAGAAATTGCCAAATAAAGAAAAGAATCGAGCTGGGCGACACCGTCCAAAGAGAAACTACCCAAAGAGTTATGGAATACGACAAAAAAGAGAACCTAATTTATTTAGCTCGTTTAGCGGAAAAAGACGGCGAGGCGTCTATACTACAAATAATCAATCCCGACGAAGAAAAAGTATTAAAAAGAATCGAGCTGGGCTTAAACGCCGTGGACGTAAATTTCGACGAAAAATATATATACGCGGCGAATTTCGAATCAAACTCCGTTTCTATGATTGAAAAATCCACTTACAAAAAATACGACATAAAAGCCGGCAAGGGACCTATTAAACTCCTGAAGGCTTACGGCAAAGTTTACGTATTAAACCACTTTAGCCGCGATATTATGGAAGTGAAAATCCCTGAAATCAATCGAGCGACTTTCGGTTTTGAGTTGCCCTGCAAAGGCTTAGCCGACAATATGTTCGCTTGGAACGGAAAAATTGTCGCTACTTGCTACTCCAAAGAAAAGCTCGATATAATATCGTTCGACCCGAAAACGAAAAAATTCGAAAACATAGAAGAGCATTATTATCCCTACGGAAAAATAGGATTCGATTCCGGAAATTCGTCCTTTTACGTGAAAGGGATTTTCGGCGACGTCGTTTACAAGCTATCAAAAGGTAAAACCGCCGCTAACGGCAATTTATGGATAACAGA
This sequence comes from uncultured Hyphomicrobiales bacterium, assembly GCA_964509335.1. GTDB lineage: Bacteria > Bacteroidota > Ignavibacteria > Kapaibacteriales > UBA2268 > CAZDXB01. The sequence goes on from CAZDXB010000004.1 coordinate 28,044, forward strand.
TTTCCTCGCCGGTAAATTATTTATTATCAGCGAGTAAAAGTTATTTATTCATATCTTTATCTCGCCTTGCGCTATCTTTTGCAAAGTTTCCGGGTAAATTTGATGCTCAAGCTCCAAGACTCGAGAGCTGAGAGAATCGACCGTGTCGTCGGGATAAACTTTCGTTTTCTTTTGCGCTAAGATTCTTCCTTTGTCGTACTCGTTATTAACGAGATGCACCGAAGGTCCGCTCTCGGTTTCGCCGGCTTGTAAAACGGCTTTGTGAACCTTTTCCCCGAACATACCTTTTCCGCCGAACTTCGGCAACAAAGCGGGATGAATATTTAAAACCCTTCCGTTAAATCGCTCTATTACTTTATCGCCGAGCTTTTTCATATATCCAGCTAAAACAATTATCTCAACGTTATGTTTCTCAAACGCCTCTATTATAGCGTCGTCTAAGTCCTCTTGTTCAGGATATTTAAGCGAAGAAATATGATACGCCGGAATACCTTCGTCTTTGGCTCGCTCCAAAGCCCCGGACTTGGAATTATTGGAAATTACGCAGCGTGGTTCGGCGTCTAACTCCCCTTTATTACAAGAGTCGATTATCGACTGCATATTAGAGCCGTTGTGAGAAGCGAGAAAGCCTAAATTCAGTTTTGCCATAACTTCGTCGCCGAATTAATACTCATTTTCTTCTTTAAGCGCTTTAATATTCTCTTTTATTGACTCGAGCATCCTATGCTCGAACATACCGTTCGATTTCCAAAAATGCACTCGATTTGTCATAGTGTTTTCAAAACCGCTCATTTGCCCCTTCAAAAGCAAATAGACCGTACTGTCGTTTTTCTCTTTAACCATAAACTTATACTGCATTCTACCGTTTATCCAACTGCCGCCCTTAATATGCGGGATCTTATAACTGTATTTCTTAAGCAGTTTGAAAGTCGAATCTCCTTCGGCGAAAACGCAATAATCCGAGCGAACAATAGCTTTCATACGCCCTTTTCTGTCCGTTTTCATTGCGTTTTTTGTAACTACGCAATTGATATCTTCAATCGATTTATTTACGGCGTCCACGACCAATTGAATAGGCTCGCTATATTCGGCTTCGTATTTGGCTTGATAAAAACGAAGCGGGTCGAGTTCTTCTTGTCCCTCGTCTTGAAAAGCGGCTTTTGCTACGATAGAGTCAAAGGCGAAGCAAACTAATAAAGCCAATACCGCTGTCTTGAATGAGATAATTAGATTAAATTTCATTTTTATTCTCCTTTACATCGATATTTTTATTTTAACAAAAAAACTATCATATTTGAAAAAGCTATGACAAACTAATAATTATTAACTTATAAATCAATAATAATTTGAAATGAGCGACACGTTTTCCAAAAAAAAGCGCACTCAAATAATGAAATCGGTAAAATCTAAGGGCAATAAATCTACGGAGCTAAAGCTAATAGAGATATTTGACAAATTCGATTTGAAAGGGTGGAGGCGCAATTATCCCGTGAAAGGCAAACCGGATTTTGTTTTTCTCAAGCCGAAAGTAGCCGTTTTCGCGGACGGTTGCTTCTGGCACGGACATAACTGCCGAAACGTTAGCCCCGCCACAAACAAAGAATACTGGAGAAAGAAAATCGAGCGCAACAAAAAAAGGGACAAAGAAGTTGCCCGCCGCCTTCGAAAAAGGGGCTGGAAGGTCTTTAGAATTTGGGAGTGCGAAATCAAAAAAGAAAATATACCGCCGGAACTCGCCGAAGCAGTTAAAACTTCTCGGCGGTAATTAAGCTAGTGCCAAACCCCGTCGTTTGAACTTCAACGCCGGAGAACCAAGCTTCTTTTAAGATAAGCCATAAATCCGAACGGGTATAGGTTTCGCCGCCGTCGGTATTAACTAGTAGCTCTAAAGAATACATAGCGTTGAACTCGGGAGATATCCTATTGTCGTCGATTAAAATGTCTTGAATAACTATCAATCCGCCATTTTTTAAAGCGTCGCGCACTTTCTTAGCTAACTTCATATTAGTCCAAATATCGTGCTGTTGAAAAACAAAGGAAAGAAAGATTAAATCGTAACCGTTTTCAATATCGTCTTCTACTATGTCGCCGGTTTTAATCTCGATATTATCCGATATCGAAGGCTCGTGCAAGGACCGGAGATGCTCCTCGGCGTAATAAGAGCAATTAGGATAAGTAAATAAATCGGCTTTCAATCCGGGTTTTTTCTTAATGAACTCTATAGCGTAATCGCCAACGCCGCCGCCCAAATCCATAATCTTATCCACGTTTTTTAAATCAATCAAATCGGCTATCTCGGGAGCCAATATTTTCGAACGCCAATGAACGGCTTCTATGAAAGCCTCTACCTCTTTGTCGCGTAACTCGTTAATAGCCCTCGGTCTTGGCGGCTTGCCAAGCTTAACCGCTTCGGTTAAATTTCCCCATTGTTCCCATAAATCAGAACAATGCTCCATTAATCCTATATATTCAGGCTTGGATTTTACTAGGAATCTTAGGGAAAGCGACGAATTAGAGTATTTCTTCAGATTCTTTTCCAACAATCCGATAGCGCATAACGCGTTCAACAATCTCTCCGTGGCTCTGGTATCGGAATTCAGACTAATGGCTATTTCCTCGGCAGTTTTGCTTTCCGTTCCTATTAAAGAAAAAACGTCCAATTCAGAGGCGGTAAACAATATGCGACTTCGCTGGTAACCGTAAGCCATATCCAAGATATCGTTGATAGACTGGTCGTCTATCCTGAAAGGCTTCCAAATTTTCATTAAGTCTCCGAAAAATTGGTTAATTTATAAAGCGTAAAAAAAGAAATTTTTCTTTAAACTCCAAAAACAGAGAAAATTAATATTATCAGATAAAAATAAAAAACCGCCGCAAAAACCAATTTGCGGCGGCTTATACTTAGATTTATAAAGCGCTTAGCTTATCTCGAATAATACTCTACAACTAATGGAGAGTCGCAAATCGTATTTATCTCTTCTCTTGTTGGAACGTGAAGGAATCTTGCGGAAAATTCGGCTTTTGACAAGTCCAAATATTCCGGAGGAGCGGCTGACCGGATACAGTCCTGAACTATGGGATTTTTTCTGGTTTTTTGCTTTAATGCTATAACGTCGTTTACCTTCACTCTATACGACGGGATATCAACTCTTTTTCCGTTTACCTCGATATGTCCGTGATTAACCAGCTGTCTTCCCATATATACCGTTCTGGCTAAACCCGAACGATACACCAAAGCGTCCAATCTTTGCTCTAACATTTGAACTAAAATCTCGGCGGTGTTTCCGGGAGCTTGCGACGCTTCCTCGTAATAATTTCTCAACTGCTTTTCGGAAACGTTGTATTGCAACTTCAATCTTTGTTTTTCTATTAACTGCCTTCCAAAATCCGATTGCTTGCCGCGTCTTTTCGATTGACCGTGCTGCCCGGGAGGATAAGGCTTGCGAGCCAAATACTTGCCGGACTTCGGCGTTAACTCTACGCTCAATTTACGCGAAAGTTTGACTTTTGGTCCCGTATAATTCATTTCACTCCATTTTTAATAAATTACAACAATCTATCTTTTAAAGAACTACAAAGTTAATACTTATTCGCTTAAAAAAAAATCGAAATGAAAAAAAATTAGGTTTTTTTTTGCTTCATTTCATCCAAAAGCATATCTAAGCGCTTTCTTGAAAGCGTCGCCCTGAAAATCCTTTCGTTTTCTTTTGTAGATTCGACTTGCAGCTTGCCGCCGTGACGTAATATTATCATTTTGGCTCTGGCGAAAGCCGAAAAAATATCGTCGTCCTCGCTTGAAAAGAAACTTTCAGAGAAAAGCTTGCTTTTTTCTTCCTCGCTGAAGGCTTTGCCGTAACTTTTTATCTGAAAAATTAAGTCGTCGCCAGAATCTTTTGTTTTAATAGTTACGTCCCCGTCGTTTTTTCTCGTCGAGCTGGTTCCGATAGCGTAATTAAATATAGCCTTCAAAGCGGTCTTTAAAATATTTGGCTCGACCGCCGCGGGATTTGCGTTCGAGTCAAAATCTTTTTTCAGCCGTAGATTCTTTTTCTTAGCTTTGTTTTTCATCGAGTTAAAAACGTCTTCGGCTAAGTCGTTAGGGTCGATGATTTTTTGGTTTGGCGGACGATTGGGCGAGCTTTGAATATAATCGTTAACAAGCCTCTCGATTTCTTCCGTTCTATAGTCTATGATGTCGAAATTATTATTTGCTCCAGCTTTATCATTCCGCTCGACTCCTTTTCTAGCGGAGCTTACCTCTTTCTTGATTTCTTTAGCTTTTTCTTTTAGCGCTTCCGCCAAGCCTTCCAAGGATTTATAAACCGCTTCCGATTTGTCGGATTCAAAACTCTCTTTTTCAAGCCTGCGAATTTTGCTTAAATCTCTAATAAAGCACGCTTTGCCGTAATAATTCTTTCCCTTTTCCAAACATACGGCGCTGAATGCGACGGGTTTAGAAAAATCGTCGGCTGTCGTAACGCAAGTTTCCATCGGCTCGACGTTCGCTTTCGAGCAATCAAAAAACTCTTCCGGTAGCATCGCTTTCAAGCGTTTTTTATTCGGTTTTTTACGCGAATGCCAATTCAATATTCTCTTAGCCGCCGGGTTGAAAACTTGCATTTTGTCGTTTTCGTTTAGCGCTATTATTCCTTCGGCTGAATTACGAATTAATTTTAAAAAGAACTCTCGCTCCTTGCTCACCGTGTCTTGAAGTTCCACGACCTCGGTAATATCGGTCGATATTTCCACGACTAAAGAAACGCCCTTTTCGTCGTGTTCGAGCGGTATCGTTTGAACGACGTATTGAGCCTCTTCCCCAGTAACGGACAACCCCGCTTGCGTAGAAACGTGGTCAAGACCGTCTTCGAAAGTCAACGCGGCGGGACATAAATTACAATGATTCTTCTTTTTCTTAAACACCTCGTAGCATTTCTTACCTTGGGCTTCGCCAAAAGTTTCCCTCAATTTCTTATTGGCTCTAATCACTTGGTAGTCTCTGTCAATTACCAAAATATAGGACGGCGATTTTTCAAATAATATATTATGTTCTTTCTGATATCGCGCCGCTTCGACGTCGTTAGTGGACATCTCCAATACGTATTTTACTTCGCCGCTTTTATCCTTCAAAGGAGCGAAATGAACGGTATAATAATAATGTTTGCCGTCAATATCTACGCCTGTTTCGTTTGAATAACGCGTCTGACCTGTCTCGAATACGTCGCGAACTCTGCAGTGCGGACAAATGTCGTCTCGATTTTTATACGCTTCGTAACACTTATCGCCTTTTCTGTCTCCGAATACGCTTTTATAATTTTCGTTTACGTAAACTATTTCATAATCCTTGTTGATAACGGCGACGTTAAAAGGAACTTTTTCAAAAACTTTCCCGTCTTCCATTATTGCGTATAAATCTTCAGACATAATTAATTCGCTTCTTTAGTAAATAATCAAATACAAAATTAAAAATTATTAAATATTTACGTTATTTCAAAATATTTTTAAGCTATGGGTAAAAATCGACTATCGTCGCAAAAAGAGCGCATCGCCCCCTATCATAGGCAGTTATTGTAAATTGAACTTTTAAGAAATGTATAAATCGCAAAGGCGAAATAGAAGAGAAGAAAGAAATGAGTTAAGCTCCTCCGCTATGAAACGATAAAAAGTTACGCGACGCTACTTAAAAAATAAAGCTCTCCTAAGCGTATTTCAAACCCTCTCGGAAAAATTAAGTATATTTAATTCAATAATTAACAAACGTTAATACTAACGCCATAAAAAAGAGCCCGCTCTCGAAAAGCGTAAAAGCTTTCAAGCGGACTCTTTCTAAATTTCGTCAGTAAACGAATCGCTTTAGACGCAACCTGTCGGTTTAGGCAATCCAGCTACTTTACAAGCGCCTTTTGCCGGGCCCGACGGAAACATTTCGTAAATCTTCTTTAACGGAAATCCCGTCTCTTTACAAAGCTTACGAATCATAGGCGCAATGCCGTATTGTTGGAAATAGTCGCGCAAGTAATTTACGACTTTCCAATGTTCTTCCGTCAACTCATCTACGTCTTCCGTCGTAGCTAAAGCCGCGGCTACCTTCTCGTTCCAATCGTCAGGCTCTTGCATAAAGCCGTCCTCGTCAACTTCGATCTTGATGTCGTCATACTCAAATAATGGCATCAGCTTACTCCTTTTAATTTATTTATACAAAACCAATTTAAAAATTGGATTAACCGTCATATACAACTTTTCCTTCGTCGTCTCTCGGCGCTACCTTGCCGGTTCCCGGGTCTTTCATTTCTAAATAACCGCAAGGGCACGCTTCGACGCATTTGAAGCAACCTCTGCATAAGTCCATATTGAAGGTATAAGCGTCAAACTTCTCTAGCGGTTTGTGAATAGCTTGGTCCTGACACATACTCCAGCAAGTGCCGCAGTCAAAACACATACCGCAACTGAAACAGCGTTTCGATTCCTCGATTACGTCTTCTTCCTTCAAAGTTTTGGAAATTTCCTTATCCAAATACTTGAGACGCTCTTCAGGCGGCAATTTCATCGCTTCTTTCCGCGCTTTTTCTTCGTAATGGCTCATTACAACGCGATTCTTTTTCAAGACTTCCAAATCCTCTTCCGGATCTTTATCCGGTTCGATTCCTCTGAATTTAGCGTGAATCGTTTCAGCCGCTTTTCTGCCTTGATAAACGGCTATTGTAACCAAGCCTAAATCTACGGCGTCGCCGCCGGCGAAGGTATTCTCCAAACAAGTCTGGAAATGGTCGTCAACCTTTATCCAATCCTTGCCTTCTCTTAAGTCGTTGAATCCCTCAAAATCCGGCTCTTGGCTGATAGCGGAAAGAATAGTCGTGCATTCCAGCTCGAAATAATCGCCTTCGATTGGTACGGGGCGTCTTCTACCCGAATCGTCGGGTTCGCCGAGTTCCATTTGCTGGCATTTCATCTTAACCACTTTGTCGCCGTCTTTTTCAAGCTCGACCGGAGCGGCTAAGAAATGAAATTTAATGTCTTCCTCTTCGGCGCCGACTATCTCTTCTTCTATAGCGGGCATTTCTTTTCTGGTTCTTCGGTAAACGACCGTAACGTCTGCTCCGAGCCTCTTAGCTATTCTAGCGGCGTCTATTGCCGTGTCGCCTCCGCCTATAACCAACACCTTATCGCCTACGTCAACCGACGCTCCGGAATTAACTTTATGCAAAAACGATACGCCCGTCCAAACGTTCGGAGCGTCTTCGCCTTCAACCCTCAATTTTTTGCCGGAGTGCGCGCCGATTCCTACGAAAATAGCGTCGTGTTCTTCGCGCAGCTTGTCGATTGGCATATCTTTTCCAATCGCGACGTTATATTTTAAATCTATTCCTAATTTCTGGATTCTATCTATTTCCTTATCTAAAATATCTTCCGGCAAACGATAATCAGGAATTCCGTAGCGCAGCATTCCGCCGGCTTTGCTGTTGCTTTCGTAAACGGTTACGTTTTCATAACCTCTTATGGCAAGTTGATACGCCGCGGATAAACCAGCCGGTCCGCCGCCGACAATCGCTATCTTTTCTGAATAAGTTTCGTCGGTCAGCTTCTTAATCGGTAAATCATTATCTATAGCGTAATCGCCTAGAAATCTTTCAATATTATTTATACCGAGAGGTCCGTCTTTATCGCCTCTGTTGCACTCGCCTTCGCAAGGATGAGGACAAACTCTGCCGCAAGTCGCAGGCAGAGGATTACGCTCCAGAATAATGTTATAAGCCATCTCGAAGGACTCCGGATATGTTCTTCCTCTATCCTCGGTTTGCGAGATTGTAGTTAAAACGTCTCGTATTCTCGTCCCGTTTGGACATCCTACCTGACACGGAGGTTCTTTTTCAATTTTTTCAGGTCTTAATGGAGTTTCACGCGTTCCGCCGCCCGGCGAAGAACCGCCGCCAGAAAAACTCCGCCTCTTCTTCTTCTTCTTTTTCTTTACTTTTAGAGCCACTTTAAATTTCCTCCAATTTTAGTGTAATAATAAAAATCTTTAATTAATTAGCTGTCGATTTTTGTCCTCGCTATTTATACCTTCTTTCAAACTGGCTTCAAAATTTTTTATTAAAACCGTTTAATCGTTTTAAAACGAATTAGTTTAAGTTTTGTTTTTTTTTAACTATCCTTAAATATTTCTAATCTCCGCCTCTATTATAATAATATCGGCTGTCAAGAAAACTATTTACGCTTAGAATACTCTCTTGCTTTTCCAACTAAACCGCTCGCCCAATTCTTCTGCCCGGAGGCGTGAACGTGAACGTAAGAAGCAAAAACGTTCCCGCTTAAAATTCCGTCTCGTCCATTTACCGCTCCCGACCCTCGCTTCATCTTCAAAACGGTCTTTAAATTCTCGTCATATTCAACAATTTCCGTGTAGTGAAACTCGTGTCCTTTAATCTCAGCGCCGTTCGGATAAAAACCGTTGTCAATGTCCGCTTCGGCGACGGAATAACCGTGCCCGGCGGGTTTAGCGTTCATCTTAGTTTTTATGGGCAATACGCCGGACAATTCAAACTCTTTGTCTTTATAAAATAGCGACTCACCCAAAAATATCAAGCCGCCGCATTCGGCGTAAATCGGAAGACCGCCGTCTGCCGCTCTTTTTACCGATTTCATCAAACTTTTATTTCGTACGAGAGCTTCCAAATTTGTTTCCGGGAATCCGCCTCCTATATATAAAGCGTCCAAATCGGGCAGTCTTTCCGAATCCAACGACGACACTTTTACTAATTCCGCTCCCAAACTCTCCAACGCTTCCAAATTCTCCGGATAATAAAATGAAAAAGCTCTGTCAAAGAAATATCCAATCTTTACTTTAGCGCCGCCTAATTCTTCGGATTCCTCCGTCATAGCAACTGGCTCAAGTTCTCCCGCCGATTTGCCAATTTCCAGAATTTTGTCAACGTCCACGTAACGCTCTACCATTTCGCTCGCCGTTTCTATAGCTTTCAAGGCGAAGTCGTGTTCGACGGGCGTAACGAGTCCTAAATGACGCGACGGCAGAACCGCTTCGTTTTTAATCTTTGGTATAGCTCCCAAAACGGGAACGCCCGCGTCGTTTTCAATAGCTTCCGAAACGACTTTTGCGTGCCTTTTTCCCGACACTTGGGTTAATACAACGCCGCTCAAATTAACTTCTTCGTCCAGCTTCTTGCATCCGAGGACGAACGCGGCTACGGTTCTCGTTACTTTTCGCGGGCTTATTACTAATATCGTCGGAGCTTTTAGTATTTTAGCCGACTCCGCCGAACTATAGCTCCCGCGAGCGTCGAGTCCATCGTATAGACCGCGATTGCCTTCTATAAGAGCGATATCCTTGTTTTTAGAGCCTTTAATAAAAGCTCTCTTAATTGTCTCCTCGCTCATCAAGAAGCCGTCCAAATTCCTCGATTCGACGCCGGACGCCGCCTTTAGCCAAGCCGAATCGATATAATCGGGACCTTTTTTAAAAGCGGCGGGCTTTAAATTCCTTCGTCGGAAAAGCCGCAATAGTCCGCAAGACAAAAACGTTTTGCCCGAATCGCCGCCAAGACCGGCTATTAGTATTCTCGGTGTAAAACCCAAAGCAATCTCAATTTTAAAAGAACAAATCCCAGCCTTATACCAGCTTTTTCGAAGCCGCAAAATTTCGCGAATTCGACAAAATCGGTATTAAAAATATTGACGATAAAGAAAAATGGAAACGCGCGATAAAAATCGCGCGTTCCCAAATTTTCAATTAGTCGTTTGAGGCTCCCTCTTTATGAGGAACCTCCAAAAAGCTGCCGCCGAAGTAGGTCCAAACAAGCTTGCCTTCTTTGACTAGGTCGTTCATAGCCTTTTTGCCGTCTTTTCGCTTGTTGTAATTATCTTCGCCCCACTTCTCAATGCAAAGCTTATGCAAATCCATAGGCTTCCATTTCTTTTGTCCGGCTGTGCTCTTTATTGTCTTGTAGATAAAATCCTTAATTTCTTCTAGCGAAGCCATAAAAGCCTCCTTTTTTAATATGTCAAATGAGCGGATGTATGATAAGTCAATCCAGCGTGTTTGAAATCGTCGATATGTTCTTTTTCAAACTCTATGCCGGTCTTCTTAAAGAATTTAGGCCAACCGATTCTTTCAATCCATTCGCCGATTCTTTCGTGTTTATGCGCGTCTTTCGCCCATACTTCGACGATATTTTTAATCGCGTCGACGGTCTCTGGCCATCTCGGCGGATTGTTAGGTATGAACGGAATCGCCAACTTCGAGAACATTGGCTCGTGTCTGGCGTTCGAAACTTTTCCGCCAACCCAGATTGAAATACCGTCGTTCAACGGGTCGTTCAAAGGCATAGCCGGGCAAACCGTGTAGCAGTTAGCGCAGAACATACAAGCGTCTTCGTCAACTTCTACCGATTGATGACCTTCTACGGTCGCCGGTCTAATAGCCGCCGTCGGACACGAAGAAACCAACGTTGGAATTTCGCATAATTTATGCAGATTCTCGTGGTCGATTTCCGGCGGTCTTCTGTGAACGCCTAATATCGCGATATCCGAGCAGTGAACGGCGCCGCACATATTCAAGCAGCAAGCCAAAGCTATTCTGATTTTCGCCGGTAATTTCATTTCTTTGAAATAATCGATTAGCTCATCCATTACGGCTTTTACAATGCCGGAAGCGTCGGTCGCCGCCGAGTGGCAGTGAACCCAGCCTTGAGTGTGAATAATACTCGTAATAGCCGTGCCTGTTCCGCCTACCGGATGTCCTAATTCCTGCAATTCCTTAATCAAAGGGTCGATGTTTTCTTCTTTCGTCAACAAAAATTCTATGTTGTGACGAGAAGTAAATCTGAAAAATCCGTTGCAATATTTATCCGCCAAATCGGCGAATTGTCTCATTTTCTTTGTGCTTACAAGCCTCGGCGAGCCGGCTCTTACTGAATAAAGTTTATCTCCCGACTCGGATTCGTGCATTAAAACTCCCGCTCTCGGAATTTCGTGATACTTCCACTTGCCATAGTTCTCTTTGATAACCGGCGGCAAAAATTTACTATAATGAGGCGGTCCAATATCTGTTATTCTCTTAGATTGATCTTCAGCCATTTTTTATCTCCGAAATTTGTTTTTAAAATATTTATTTTATTTCTTTTTATTCTTCTTCGTCGCCTTCTTCGAAATACTCTTCGAAAAAGATATAAGGATTCTCGCGAGGATGCGCAATCATTTCCGGTATTGGTTCCAGACCGATTTCTTCGACAAAGTTTCCTAAGCCGATTCTTTGAATAAACTCGCCAATCCTTTCGCGAACCTTGCCTTCTTCGCTCCATAAGTCCCAAATCTCGTCAACCATATCCCAAAAGTCCGAAAGATTTTCATCAAAAGGCTCTTCAATCTTCATAAACGGAATGAATACAGACGATAACATAGCTCCCTCGATAATCGGGGCTTTCGCGCCGATTAGAACAACGGCGCCTCTGTCGTCGCCCGGAGCCAAGGCTTTAGGCATTACGTTTATGCAGTGCATACAATGCCTACAGCTTTCGTTGTCAATATCTAATTTTTCGCCGTCCCATTTCATACATTTACCGGGGCAGTTGAGAACTACTTCGTTAAATATATCGACTCCGTTGTTAGCGTATTCTTTTACTTTCCCTTGGTCGATTTTTATATCGTCTCTCCAAGTTCCGATAATAGAAATATCAGACCTAGCAATCGAAGCTACGCAATCGTTCGGGCAACCCGACATTTTAAATTTACTCTTGTAAGGGAAGAACGGACGGTGCAACTCGTCCTGATACTTCATAGTAATGAAATGCGTCAAAGCCATCGTGTCGTAGCAAGCCCATTCGCAACGCGATTGACCGCAGCAACAGCTAGGCGTTCTCATATCCGAACCCGAACCTCCAATATCAAAATCGATTTCTGCCAAAGCCTGGAATGTCGGCTCTAATTCGTCCGTCGTCGTTCCGAGTAAAATAATGTCGCCCGTCGAACCGTGCATATTCAGCAATCCCGAACCGTGTTCATCCCAGATATCGCATATTTTACGCATTACATCGGAAGTGTAATACCAACCGGCTGGTTGATTTATTCGCATAGTATGAAAATGCGAAACGTTCGGGAACTCATCGGGAACGTCCACGTATCTGCCGATAACGCCGCCGCCGTAGCCCATAACGCCTACGATGCCGCCGTGCTTCCAGTGTCCTATTTTTTCCCGATACGACTTCTCCAAAACGCCGAGAACGTCGTTAGACATCACGTTGTTTTCGGCAGCCATTTTAATTTCCGTTACGAAACTTGGCCATTCCCCCTTCTCTAAATCGTCTATTAGAGGGGTGTCGTATTTTTTCATTTCAACTGCCATATTAACTCCTTTTAAAATTTAATGAATCATAACAATTAATCTACTAATTTTTATTAACGAAAACTTTCGGCTTGTTTTCCCTTCCGTGCATCTTCAAATAAGTTAACCCTAAAAATCTATAGGGCATATGCGCGAATTTTGAGTAAGGCATATACCACAGCAAAAAGAACACAAGCGTCAAATGAATAAAATAAGTCGCGTAAGCTATCCAAGCTACGTCGCTCAATCTAACAAATACAAGAGCCATTCCCGTCAGAGCTACTCCGAAAATTATCCATAAGAACAATAAATCATTGTAAACGCTTTTACCTTCTTGCTCTTTGGTCTTTATTCTTTTCATAATAAACAGCAACAATCCAATGACTAAAAACAACCCCGATATTAATCCTAAAATCTTAACCGGATGGGCTAAATTCATCGGATAGGGCAAATGGAACGATATCGAAGTTAAAAACTCGCTTCCGAAATACTCGCCGTAATGGTGGATTTCGCCGACTACGACTAAAGCCGTCGCTATCATTGTGCCGATAAAACCGTAAAAAGCGTAAAGATGCCCCCAATGCCTGTTTGAGTTCTCCTCGCAAGAAGAAAAATGCTTGTGCCTTAGAAAATCGATTAAAACTTTCCAAACCGCCGCGAGGAAAGACATCTGAGGCGTACCGTAATCGCTTTTAACTTTCATACTTTTCCAATAATTAGAAAGCCCGACCCCGAGAAGAGCGAATATTAAAACATTACCCGGAATAAAAACAGCTTCTATCACTAATTTATTGACAAAATCGGCGTATTCCAAGCCGCCTTCGCTAACGGCGAATAAAGAACCTTCAAAACCTCTGATTCCATACGTCGCTAAAACCATTAAAAATATTACGAATGCCGAGAATAGAAACAACCAAGGCAGATGTTTAGGTTCGGACAAAGCCTTGCCCATAAACTTAGGCTTAGCGAACATTCTGTAAACGTAAGACCTAATAGCTCCCATTAAATCGGCGGGTCTAGCTCCTCTAGGGCATTGCTTGCTGCAATCCATACATCCGTGGCATAGCCAAACGTCGGCGTCCGAAATCAAATCTTCTTTCTGTCCCCAACCCGCTTTTATCATCTCTTTTCGAGGGAACGCGTATTCTTTGGGGGAAAGCGCGCATACGACAGAGCAAGTAGCGCATTGGAAGCACTTTTTCATTGTCTCGCCGCCATGTTTCTTCAAATGTTTGATGAAATCTACGTCGGCGTCAAGTTTTCTTCTATTATCCAAAACTACTTTCCCTTAATATTCCACAAATAAATTATATTCTATTTATTATAATTTTCAAACGCTTTTTTATATTTGTCGCTCAGCCGCAAAGTCTTTTCGCCAAACAAACTAAACCTCAAAAATTTAAAGCCGAACTTCAGCAATTCCTCGTCGTCCTTTTTCATCTTCTCTTTCATTTTCGGCTTTACATCGAACCGCTTAAAGAAAGTACTGTGAAAAACCAAGGCTCTAAATTTGTCTATATCGTAGCAAACAGTATAGAACATTTCCAACTTAATCGGCTCTTTTACCATCCCTTTGAGGAATTTCTGATGCAATGAAATTTCTTTAAACGTTTCGCCAAGTTCGGCGTATTTCTCCGCCCCTTGGTCTTTTATCCACTCTTCAACCGTCCATTCTTTATCTTCGCCGAATCCTTCGCAGACGTCTTCGCGAAGCAAAAAGTAAAACTCCTCGTCTAAATTTTCGTCCGTTTCGCTCGGAGAGGCGACCCCCACGGGAAACATCCGGCAAGACCACGGTCTGTCTTCGTAAACTGAACATCCATCGTCGGTTACAAATTTACAATTCAATGAATCGTCGTCCATACGCAGCATAACGACCGGATGCTTTAAGTTCTCGTCCAAGGGCATAATCGTATATTTTTTCAAGAACTCCGAAGAACTTATGCCGAGACGATTTTTCAATCTAATGATATCGTATGGCGTCAAAAATATATTTACGTCGTTGCAACATTTATTAAAGCAAGGCATATCCGGGCGGCAAGCGAACCCGAACTTGTCGCTCTTTTTCATCCTCGGATAGTCCTTAAGGATTTTCTCTTTGAATTCTTTAGCTTTCGTTTCCATTTATATAACCCGTAATCATTTTCAAATTTTAACTTTTCTTACGACCCAATCCTTCATATCGTCGGGCGATTTCACCGGAATGGGACCTTCTTCGCCGTTTTCCGGATTGTATTTATATCTATAAGAAGCGCTGACTTTAAACCGCTCCTTCATCCACGTCCATCCGCGAACGTAATAAGGACACTCGTCGGACATACAAATCAAAAAGTATTCTACGCCCCAGTCGGACTCCGGCGGCATTAACACCTTCTCCAGCTTTTTGCCGCAATATTTGCAAACTTTCTCTTTCATAACTTTAACCAAATTAATTATTAAATCCAATTAAAACCGGAGCGCAAAATTTAACGGTATTTAATAATACCGTTAAATTCTGCGTTCGAAAAATAAATCGAAGCGCCCCGAACAAACTTCGGGACGCTTCGGTAAAATCAACTAAAATATATGCTTAATCTCTTTCGTGAATACGTCCCACTTGTCTTCTTTAACGTCGTAGGTCAAGTTCACGAATTTCTCCCAATTGTCGTTGTCGATTTCGGGAGTGTCGGCTCTGAAGTAGTAGCCGGGCCAACGAGTTTCTTCGCGGAAGAGAATCGTTCTTACGTGAGCTTCAGCTTGCCACGTTCTTTGAACGTTTTCCCAACATCTCATTAACTCGTGCTCGTCCTCGGCGGCTAACTTCTCAGCGTCTTCATTCAAGAAATTAAGCAAGTGCATCGCTTTTTCGAGCATCGGCTTGTTAGTCTTGAATTGCGCGGATACGCCGCCCGCGTATTCGTCCATAATCTTCTGCAATCTAAACATATACATCTTCGGACGAATGTAATTCGGGTTAATATCCGGGTCGGTCGTTTCTTTTTGATGCTCTTCGAATACCTTCAACGGCTTCAAAATCTTCTCTTTCAAAGCGTCTATTTCCGCCTGGTCGTAATTGTGAGACGGATTTTCTTTTAATATATATTCGATAGCGGCTTTGCCGGCGATTCTACCTTCGGCGTGAGAACCGGAGGAGAACTTATGACTCGAAGCGCCCGTAGCGTCTCCGGCGGCGAACAGACCTTTTACGGTCGTCATATTCGCGTAGCCCCAGAAATACTCGTCGGGAGCCAAGTCCTTCGGACCGGAAACCCAAGCGCCGGAAGCGCCGGAGTGCGAGCCGATGAAGTAAGGTTCGGCGGCGGCGATTTCCGAAGGTTCTTTCTCGGGAAATACGTCCGTCGAAGCCCACAACAACGCCTGAGAAATTGTCATATCGAGGAAGTCTTCCCAAGCTTCGGCTTCCAATTCTTTCATCTTCTTCTTGTAGCCTTTTGGGTCGTCTTTATAGGCTTCCGCTATATTGCTAATAGCTTCTTCGGTTTTCATATAAACAGGTCCTAATCCGTCCATCGTGTCGAGCATACCAAGCCAGTTTCTCAAGTTAGCGGGCATAGGTTTGACTTTGCCGTATGGCAGCCACTTCTCAAGCTCGTCTCTTCTTTCTACCATATACTCGCCGCCGGCGGCGGATATAGCTCTAGATTTGAACAGCAAGAACCAAGCGCCAACGGGACCGTAAGCGTCTTTAAATCTAACCGGTATAAATCTTACTTCCTGGCAAGTCATCTCGGCGCCCGCTCTAATCGTAAAGTAAGCGCTCGTGCCGGAATTCCAAGGCGGATACCACGCTCTACCTAATCCTTCGCCGGCGGATCTAGGTTTGAATACGTGAACGGCGCCGCCCGCTCCGATATAAACGGCTTTTGCTTTAAATACATAGAATTTGTTTTCTCTTGTGCTGAATCCAACGGCGCCGGAAATTTTATCGCCGTCCATTAGCGGTTCAACTATGAAAACTCTTTCTAAAATATTGTCCATTCCCAAAGCGTTTTTGGCGGCTTCGGCGACGATTACTTTATAAGATTCGCCGTTAATCATAATCTGCCATCTTCCTTCGTGAACGTAATTGCCTTCCTCGTCCTTCCAAATGGGCAGTCCCCATTTTTCAAATAAATGGACTGAGGAGTCAACGTGACGGGCGATGTTAGCGACCAAATCTTCTCTGGTGATGCCCATCAAGTCGTTTCGCACGTAATCTACGTAATTTTTGATAGTGTTTTTTCCGCCTTTTAAATCGACGTATTGGTTAATAGCGGAAAGACCCATAGCGACCGCGCCGCTTCTGTCCAACGCGGCTTTATCGACTAACGTAATCTTTACGTCGTTCTTTTTAGCCCAGTGAGCCGCTTCCACCGCGGCGCCACAAGCCGACATACCGCCTCCAATAATGAGAAAGTCGGTGTTGACTTCTACAGTTTCAAAATTTGTCATAGCTCTTTTACTCCTATTTCAATTTATTATTAATAATAATTTTCAAAAAATTACCGCGGCTTATTGCCACCCTTCTTTACCCGGTTTACACAATTCGTTTAGTCCGGTCGAAGCCGGTTCGGTATGCAGTTCATGAGCGGCTAAATCGTCTGGACCCGCGTCAAAACCGCCGTCTGGAACAGCCGAACCTTCCGCCGTTGTGCGGATGGGGAACTTAAATCGTTTTAGCTGTCCGCCGCGGAACTTAATAGTCCACATAATAGAATCAGAGCTTCTCATCGGGGTCGCTTGACCGCCTAAAGGCATAAAGTCGGCGTAACCGCGCACTTCGATTGCCTGCGTCGGGCAAATCTTAACGCAGTTGTAACATTCCCAGCACATTTCCGGCTCTCTGTTGTAAGCTTTCTCGGTTTCTTTTTCGAGAAGCATTAAATCGTTGGGGCAAATATATTGACAAGCTGTCTTATCGAGAGCCTTGCACCCGTCGCATTTTTCTACGATTACAAAACTTGGCATCTTGTATCTCCTAAAATTGTTAAAAAAAAGATTATTTAAACGAAAAACTATTTCTTCTTCATATCGCCGCCGGTTGCGGCTTTGTGCACTTTTACCTCAACTCTGTCTTTGTCGGATAATCCGGCGTAATACTCTCTCAAAATTGCGAGAACTTCGGGTCTGCTGAATTCGTCCGGAACCTCTTTTCCTTCGGAAAGACTCTTTCTTAGCATTGTGCCGCTAAGCAATAATCTATCTTCCTTGGAGTGAGGACAAGTTTTCATAGAAGCCATTCCGTCGCATTTGTAGCAATAGAACGTCCAATCGATTTTCAACGGCTCGCATTTTAACGCGCCTTCTTCAAGCTCGTCAAAGATGTCCTGAGCGTCGAACGGTCCGTAATAATTGCCTACTCCGGCGTGGTCGCGCCCGATAATCATATGGGTGCAGCCAAAGTTCTGACGGAAAGTAGCGTGCAATAGCGCTTCTCTCGGTCCGGCGTATCTCATATCGAGCGGATAGCCGCCCGTGAGAACCGTGTCTTTTACGAAATAATTGTCAACTAAAGTGTTTATGCACTTAACTCTGACTTCGGCGGGTATGTCGCCGGGCTTCAACTTTCCAACCAACTGATGGATGTAAAGTCCGTCGGAAACTTCAATAGCTATTTTAGCTAAATACTCGTGGCTTCTGTGCATCGGATTGCGAAGCTGGAGCGCCGCTATTTTCTTCCATCCTTTATCGGCGAATTTCGCTCTGGCTTCTCTCGGACGTTGATAAATCTCTTTGAACTCGGTGGGGTAGGGTCCTTCGGATAATACTTTAACCGGTCCCGCTAAGTTAACGTCCTTTTGGTCCATAACCATTTTAACGCCGGGATGCTCCATCTCGGTCGTCTTGTAAACGTGATTGCATTCGAACTCTTTGTCGATTTCGTATTTCTCCTCTACCTTCATTGTCGCCATAATCTCGTCGTATTCCTCCGAGTATAAAGCGATTTCGTCGCCGATATTAATAGCGTCCGCTTCGCTTTTTTCGGCGGACAAGGTAATAGGAATTGGCCAAAACAGCCCGTCTTTACTGGGCATTTTCATCTCTGCGCAAACGCCTTTCCAGTCGTCGCGTCCCATAAAGCCCTTCAAAGGAGTAAAGCCGCCGATTCCCATCATTATCAAATCGCCGGTTTCGCGACTTGACAAGGGAATTCGTTTTAGACCTTTGGCTTTTTTCTTTTCCTCCTCTAACTCGGCGCCGGTCAATAGAAGCTCGACGAGCTCTGGACTGCCGTGAGGACTGATTAGATTTGATTCTGCCATTTGTTCTCCCGATTTTTAAATTTAACAATATAGATATCTAAGAACATTATCCTTAGCTTTTTAATGGATACGATAATATCGAAATAAACGCCTAAAATCAATAGGTTTTATTTAATTGTATTCAATATGTTGCAACAATATGTGTCCAGAGTGTTGGCGTCGTAAATCTAGCTTATTTCTATGGTTGGGATTGATATTAGGACAATAGGGGTTAAAGCCAATTTATAACTCGGCTACCAAAAATTCGGTATTTATAAACAACCCAAGCAAAACAAAGTATTTTTCTCAATCTTGACGCAATTCATTAAAAAAACACATAAATTTACAGAAAATATTTTCTAACGGAAAATATCAAGAAATTCGCTGGCAGAATACGTTTTTTTGGCGAGCGTTGACTCGCCGATTTTTCGGCTATTGAAAAATTGTTGATAATTCTTGCGGCAACAAACAAAAGTTCCAATTTATATTAAGCTGCATTTGTCGAGTTTCATCTCGCAGCGGAAATAAAACACCGGCAGCTGCAAACCGCGAGCGGCTATTTCTACTACGAAGCTTTTAAGAAGCGGACTGTCTTCGCTCAAATTCAAACCGTTCGGCATATTTCCGCAAGAAAACGACTTAAACGAAGTGGAAGAAGGAATTTGCACATAATACGCCAACCGACTAAAGCCCGCGTCCAAACGATTTAACATCCATCTGGAAATCCAGCCGTTTACAATTGGGTCGGGGTCGTCCTTAAGCATATGAAACTTTTCGAAGCGAGCTTGGAAAGCTCTCAGCAAACCGTCGATTCTAGTTCTAGGCCTTAGCTCCATACGCTCGTTTAGTCTTCTTATGAAATGTTCAGGCGACTTAGCCAAAACGTCTTTTAATCTTTTTTCTTTAATCGAGCGCAAATAGTCGTTTAAATTATTGTTTTTTAACGAGTCGTAAGCGTTTACGGCGTCTCTTATTAATTTGTTGTTCAAAGGCAGCCTGGCGAGACAGCAAAGCAACTCGTTATCTCTATAGGAACGATGATAAGTAATTCGTTTGGAAGCGAAAGGAAAAACCGTTTCTACTGCGTCTTCTATGAATTTCGAGCCGTTAGACAAAAATGTCGGACAAACTACGCCGCGGCAATTCAATCTGTCGAGCAATCTAAGCCATACTTGCATCGACTCTTTGCTTCCTATCTCGTAGCCTAAAACCACCGAAGACAAGCCGTCAACGGCGACCGCTAAATACATTTTATTGCTTTTAGCGCCTTTGCAAGCGCAGGAAAATTCCCTGCCGGCTAAATATATAAGTCGCGGTTCGTGCTTTTCGACGCAGGCGTCTATGTAATCCTCCCATCGCGGACAGCCGTTTAAAAATTCGCGTATCTTTTGATTTATCCTCAAGGGGGAACTTCTATATATACTCACCAAATCTCGGTAAGTTCTGCCGCTCAAATAAGCCTCGACAATATCGGACATATCCGGTCTGACCGATTCGGCTTTTTCGAGAACCCAAGTCTTTCCGCAAACCCGGCATCTGTATCGAGAATTTCCGTTGGCTGTTTTACCGTGTTTGATAACGCGTTTGCTACGGCAGTAAATGCAGGAAGGATTTTGTGTTGTAGTCGTCATTTTAAACTCTTTGTTTTTTAAAACTATAAAGCTAACAAACAAAAACGTTGTTTTGTATACCTAATGTTGCTTACAAAACTTACGATTTTTTAAATAAAAAACAAACAAAGCGACTACTTTTTTTCATTAATTATTATTAATTATATAACGCCTTGCTGATTGGTCGCTCTATAGGGCGCTTAAAGTCCCAATAATTTTCTCTCTTCTTCGAATTTAGTTGGCGAGAGCTTCAACAGCCAACCTTGACCGTAAGGGTCCTCGAGAGCTTTGTTAGGATTGTCGATAACTTCTTTGTTAACGTCGGTAACTATTCCGGAAACAGGGCAAAGCAAAGAATCGGATTTTAAATCGGCTGAGAACGCCTGAAAATAAACGCTCCCTTGACGAAGTTCGTCGCCGACTTCGGGGAGGTAAACGCTTTGTAGTTTACCTAATGAATAAAGGAAGGGACGTTCGACGCCAATTCTAACTTCTCCGTCTTCTTCTATCATCAACCAAGAATGCTCGCCAATTCCTTTTAGCGACGAGGGCATTTTTTCGGCGCCAACGGCGGCTGGGTTTTCGCTAGCGGCGGCTTTTTCCCGCGAGGTTTTAGCTAAATCGGCGGCTCTCTTTACGATTTTCATCAACTCCTTTCTCGTAAAGGGCTTAGCTAAATAATCGAAGGCTCCTAATTCTTGCGCTTGAAGCGCCGTGTTTATTGTAGCGTAACCCGTTATCATCACGGCGATTATTTCTTCATTCTTTTCTTTAACGATTTTTAAAAATCCTAATCCGTCGATTTCCGGCATCATCAAATCGGTCAAAGCTATATCTATCCGATTTTCGTCAATAATGCTTAACGCTTGTTTAACCGATAGAGCGGTAAAAACGTTATAAACGCCTTCTTTCTTTAGATGCCGTTCTACGCTATCTAAAACTATTTGTTCGTCGTCCACAATTAACACGTTTATTTTCTCTTCCATAACAACCTCGATAGTTAACTATTACAAGTAGGCAAAACAACTTTGAAAGCCGCGCCGCCGTCTTTCGAAGCGCTCAATTCTATAGTTCCTCTATGTCTTTCGACGATTCCCCAGCTAACAGCCAGCCCTAAACCGTTAGTCCCTTTAGTCGAAAAGAACGGCTCGAATATTTTTTCGGCTACATTCTCGGGGATACCGGGACCGGTATCGGAGACCGAAAACACGCATTTGTCTTTGTTTTTCTCGTATTCCGCGCTCAAATGGATTCCGCCTCTTAGATTCATCGCTTCGGCGGCGTTTATCATCAAATTCAACAGAACTTGCTGCAACTGCTTTGGGTCGCACTGAATAGAAGGCAAACTTGAATCTAAACTAGAACTAATTTGAATATCTTTGAACTGCGGCAATTTGTTAATTAAGTCAAGCGCGTTTTTCACAATCTCTTCAGGCTCGGTTATTTGAAATTTTGGGGTGTCCTGCCTTGAAAAATCCAACAGATTCTTTACGATATCTCTGCATCGCAAGGTCTCGCGAATTATTATTTCCATATCTCCTTTAAACTCGGCGGGCAATTCCTCGGATAAATCTTCGGCGAAAGCCAAAACCCCCGTCAGCGGATTGTTAATTTCGTGAGCGACGCCGGCGGCTAACTTTCCTAAAGCCGCCAACTTCTCGCTTTGAACTAATTGGTCTTGCAACCGCGTCTCTTTCGTTACGTCTCGAGCTATTGTGCAAACGCCGATTATCTCGCCCTTGTAATCGGTCAAGGGGAATCGCACCGTTTGCATATTATGGCCAACTCCGTTGATGGGGATTAACTCTTCATATATATAATGCCTTTTGTTTTCTATTACTTCCCTGTCGTGTTTCTTTATCGTTTCCGCCATTCTTTTGGGTAGCAAATCCTCCGGCTTTTTGCCGACAAATTCTTCCGTCTTATGACCGAAGCTTTCCGCTATAGCTGGGTTCACAATCACGTAACTTCCGCTTAAATCCTTTATAGATATCCAATCTTTGGCGGAATTAATAAAACTTCTGAACTTCAATTCCGACGTCTCGATTTCTCTGCGCAGCATAACGCGCTCGGTTATTTTATGCCATACTCCAAGCACGTGGTCTATTTCGCCCTTTTTGTTTCTTATCGGCGTTCTCGTTATCTCCCAGTGCGTTTCGTTCGGCGGAGGCGTTTTTCTTACTATTGTTTGCGGCTCGCCTGTTTTGTATATCTTGTTGCAGGATTCGCTAAAATCGGCTATATCGCAGTCGAGTTCGGTGTCTTTCAAAGCTTCGTAGCAGGTTTTGCCGATAGCGTCTTTCTCTTTCAAGCCGCAGAACTCGTAAAATTTTGCGTTTGCGCGACTAATCCTTTTTTCTTTATCCAAAACAATCATAATATCGGCGGCGCTGTCAAATATCTGCTGAAGGAAGGCGCGTTCTTCTTCGATTTCTCGCTCCAACTCTTCCAATTCGCCGAGATGCCAAGTCTGGTCAACTCTGAAGTTAATCAAATCCCAAAAAATCTGCGTGAAGGCGTGGTCGATGATTTTTACTCCGGGTCTTATTGTTTTATAAAGCTCTTCCACTATCTCATCCCTTCCGGTCATCTCGATAACTAAGTCCAGTTTTGGCATTCCCAACGCCTCTTTAACGTCGGTAAAAGTAGCCAAGCCGATTTCTTTGGCGTAAACCATTCCCGGCGCCTCCTCGTCGATATCGGCGACGCCGATTATTTCAAGGTCCACGTCTTTCATAGCGGGTTCTTTCAACAAGCCAATTAAAGACCTGCATCCCTTGCCGCCGCCTATTATTACTGTTTTCATATTTACTCCAACGCTATCGTTTTTTGGTCGGATTGCTATTTACTTCTTTTAATATTAAAAAGATATAATTAAAATGCAATACTTAAATGAAAATTTATCAATAAATTTTGCAAGAATTAAAAATAATTCACTTTTTTTTGAGACGTTTTTGCTTCTTATGTGTTAGTTAATATAATAGGGCGTCAAAATTCTGAGAAGTTTTTGGCGGTAAAATATAAATTGAACTTTAAAACTAAAGCGTAAATTATGCGCCGCGTTTTCGGAACTAGCTTTTTTGGTTTACTGCGGGATAAAAAATTTGAATTAGCGAGTTGTTTTAGCTTTTTTAATAATAAATCATTATTTTCTTAACAAAATTAGTTTAATCTTAATAAAAAAGAAAACAATATAGAAATGAAACCGGCAACCGTCTTTGCTTCGCTTTTTTTCGTAATGATTAGCTTTGCCTATTCAATCGAGCCCCTCGCGTTTTCAAAGGGCTTCGTAGAAAACAAAGGGCAAGGCGTAAACCAAGTCGGAGCTGTAAGCAAAGACGTTAAATACATTTGCGACAACGGAGCTTCGAAACTTCTTTTAAAAAACGACTCTTTTAGTTTAGAGTTGTATAAATCCGACAACAAATCCTCCGAAGCGCGCGACTCTAAAGAAACTCTTTTAGCCTTTAGAATAGACGTTCGTTTCGAAAACGCCAACGCCAATATCAAGACAGTCGCCGAAGGCAAACAAAACAAGCGTTTTAATTATTACAAAGCTGGGGAATCGGTTGAAAACGTTTGCTCTTTTAAAAAAATCGTCTATAAAAACGTTTACGACGGCGTGGACGTAGAATTTTGCGCGCCCAAAACCCCGGGAGACAACGTAAAATACAACTTTATCGTCAAACCGGGCGGCGACTACCGCGATATTAAAATGAGATATGAAGGAGCTAAGATAATACGCTTATCTAAAGATTCCCTATTAATAAAAACGCCTCTATCGGAAATAATAGAATCGACCCCTAAGGCTTTCATAAAAGAAACAGGGAAGGAAGTTCCAATTGAATACGCCGCTCACGGCAACAAAGTCGGATTTAAGATAAAAAACCAAATCGCGCTAGACGCGCACGCGAAAAATCGGCAAAAAACGTTGATAATCGACCCTGAAATAGATTTTGGAACTTACTTTGGCGGGAGCGGCGAAGACTTTGGGCTAGAGACTTGCGTAGATTCGTCGGGCAATATAATAATTGTCGGCTATACGACTTCGACGCAAAACATAGCGACTCAAGGAGCTCATCAAACGACTTTGAAAGGCGATCGCGACGCTTTCATTGCAAAATTCGACAAGGACGGCGAGCTATTATGGGCGACTTACTTCGGCGGGAACGATTACGAAAACGGGCATAGCGTTAGCGTTGACAAAGACGGCTATATAGTTTTAACCGGATGGACAAAAAGCAAGTTTGAATTAGCTACGCAGGGAGCGTATCAATATTTTTTCGGCGGCGGGGAATTCGACTCTTACATAGCTCGCTTCACTCCTTCCGGAAATCTGCTATGGGCGACTTACTACGGCGGGCCTTCAAACGATTACATTAACGACGTCGCTATCGACGGTTACGGAGATATCGTTTTTGTGGGAAGAACGTCTAGCAAATACAGTTTAGCTTCGAACGATGCTTATCAAGAATCGTTGAACGGAGACAACGACGCGTTTATCGGCAAATTTTCACCAGAGGGATTGCGCGAATGGGGAACATATTTCGGCGGGAAAAGCTTCGACGCGGGAATAGAAATTTGCGCCGATATATTTAATAATATTACGATTGCTGGGTTCACAAAAAGCAAAGACGTTATCTCTTCGGACAACGCGCATCAAGACACAATAGCCGGCGACTGGGACGGATTTTTAGCAAAATTCGATTCGAAAGGATATAGAATATGGGCGACTTACTACGGAGGAGCAAAAGAGGACGACGGCTGGGGAGTAACTTTTGACGGCGACGGCTCGATTTACTTAATCGGAAAAACCAAGAGCGAAGAAGGCATATCCACGCCGGGAGCTTTTAAGGAAAACATAGCGGACACCTTGGAATTCGACTCCTACATAGCGAAATTCAACAAAAACGGCGAACGTCTATGGGCTAGTTATTACGGAGGCGACGACGAGGAAAAAGGCGGCGTAGCCGACATAGATTTTTTAGGTAATTTATATCTTGCCGGTGATTCGTATAGCGAAACCGGCATAGCGACTAACGACGGATGGCAAACCGAGAATATGGGCGGATACGACGCTTACATAGCAAAATTCTCCGCGGCGGGAGATAGATTGTGGGCGTCTTACTACGGCGGATATAACGACGACCATGCTCATTGCGTCAACGCCGGATTTAATTCCGATTTCGTGTTTACGGGATATTCGTCCAGTTCCTTTAACGTCGCCACTATGGGGTCTTATCAAGAAGCGATTGGAGGACAAAACGACGCTTTTATAGTGAAATTCAACCAAGAAACCGGCGACGACACTATTACGGTTGACCTTACTGGTTCGTGGTGCGCCGATTCTTACGTTCAAATCCCTTACGAAGCTGTTGGAGATTTTGATTCCGGCAATAAATTTACCGCCCAGCTATCTAACGCGCAGGGATTTTTCACGCAATATTATAATCTCGGTTCGGTAAACGCGACGGAATCAGGAACGATTACCGCTCATATTCCTAAGGAAGTAAAAACCGGCGATAAATACAGAATAAGAGTGGTTTCTTCCAGTCCCGAAGTATTAGGCGAAGACAATCAAGCGAATTTGACACTATATTCCTCACCAACGCCTGAAATAAGCGGAGTTAGCGGAGAAATAAACGTATGCGAACAGAGCGAGGATTATTATGCGGCAAATCCTTTGGAAGAAACAACGGCAAACTTTTGGGAAGTAAGCGGCGGAGAGATTTTGTCGGACAGCTCGAACGACACGATAAGAGTCAAATGGGGAACGCCGGGGTTTGGCTCTATCGAATTGCTCCAGCGCACTCAAAACGGATGCTCTGACTCGATTTCTTTTCCGGTAATAATTCATTCCGACATATTAACCCAGCCTATCCAAGGCGAAAGCGAAGTATGCATAAACGAAACGTCCGAATACATCGCGACTATAGCCGATACAATCACTAACTTTTGGGAAGTAAACGGCGGAGAGATTTTGCCGGACAGCTCGAACGACACAATAAGAGTAAAGTGGACGCGAGAGGGAGAAGGAGAAGTGAAA
This sequence comes from uncultured Hyphomicrobiales bacterium, assembly GCA_964509335.1. GTDB lineage: Bacteria > Bacteroidota > Ignavibacteria > Kapaibacteriales > UBA2268 > CAZDXB01. The sequence continues at coordinate 54,252 of CAZDXB010000004.1, forward strand.
TTGACTCAAATCGTCCCCTTAAGCGGTTGCGCCGACTCGGCAAAAATGAAAATTACGGTCAACCCGTTGCCGACCCCTTATATCATCGGAGACACTATAGTCGAATCGCGTTCATCCGAATTATACAGAACCGGAGCGGAATCAAAATATATAAATCAATGGAAAGCAAAGGGCGGCGAAATTCGCGGTTTAAGCGAAGGAGATTTGATTGAAATATCCTGGGGCGAGGTAGGAAGCGGAACAATAACATTGAAGCAAACGAATAAACTAACCGGTTGCGTAGATTCGATTTTGCAAATCATTGAAATAACGCTAACTCCCGAAAAGAACATACTTGGAGCCCAAACGGTATGCTCGGACAACGTTTATAAATACAGCGTTAAAGATTCGTCGAATTTCGAACTTAATTGGGGCGTCGGCAACGGAGAGATTATCTCCGAGTCAGAATCCGAAGCTCTTGTTAAATGGGGCGCGCCGTCTTCCGGAACCGTTTCCCTTTTCAGGCGACACATAGAGGAAGTATTCCGAGACACAATATCTCTAGTTATTGAAATACTCCCTATTCCTCCGGCGCGAATCCTTGGGTCAAACGAGTTATGCGAGGGCTTAACAGAAATTTATTGCACCGTTGGCGATGAAAATTACGTTAATGAATGGATTGTTTATAACGGCGAAATAGTAGATTCATCTTCGAACGATACGATAAAAATCCAGTGGTTCCCAATAGACGAATCGGTTGATTCCTCTTTCGTCATCGGGTCGATTACCTTGAGACAAATCAACAAAAGCACCGGCTGTTCTAACTTAAAAACAAAATCCGTTTTCCTTTCGAAAAATCCCGACGCCAAAATAACCGGCGACACAAGCGTTTGCCAATACGAACGAACAACTTACAAAGCCGGTCATACAGAAAACACGACGAACGCTTGGAAGGTAGTAAACGGCGTCATTGCAAACTATAGCGAAGATTCCTTAGTAACCGTTTATTGGAATTCGCCGGGCGAAGGAAAATTAAAACTCATCCAAACCACAAATAGCGGATGCAAAGATTCAACGGAATTATCAATAACAATAAAACCGTCTCCGGAAAAACCAACTATAACCCAAAACGGTGAAATACTTTTTTCAAGCGCCGAAGAAGGCAATCAATGGTTCATAAACGGCGAATTCATAGAAGGAGCGGACAGTCAATACTACAAACCTGACAGCTCGGGAAGCTATTCCGTTCAAGTAACCGGCGGCAACGGATGCAAGTCGCCAATGAGCGAACCTTACCAATATATTACAAGCGTAGAAGACAACCCCGAAAACAACTTAGCGGAAGTTTTCCCAAATCCCGCCAAAGACGTTTTGTTTATAAAAATCAATTCGACAATTTGCAATTATGCAACGGTGTATTTATCGAATATTTTAGGAGAAAGAGTAAAAAAACGGACGATAAAAGAGGTCAACGAGAAACAAACAATAAAAATCAACGCCGACGATTTACCGAAAGGCGTTTATTTTATAACAGTATATTGCGCCGAACAAAAAATCTATTCAAATAATTTTGTAAAACATTAAAGTAAAGTTAATTATGAAAAATCTAACTCTCCTTTCGCTAATCTGTTTTCTAACTCTGTCATTTTGCGCAAACGCATATGATTTAAACGACAAATCTTTAAACGATTTTAAAATAAAAGACAAGGCTTTAGGCTTTTTTGAGAACAAAGGTCAAATATCCGACCAACACGGCGCGCCTCGTCCCGACGTTTTATATATGTTCGACCAAAAAGGCTTTAAGTGTCAATTAAAAAGGAACGGTTTCAGTTACGAAAAATACAAAACCGAAATAAAATACGCCAAAACGTCGATGCACGCTTACGAAGGCTTGCCCGACTTCGCTAGAAACGCCCCTGAAGTCAACTTTCATTCTCACAGAATAGACGTTCGCTTAATTGGAGCGAACAATTATCCTGAAATCTCGGCGGAAGGAAAGTCGAGCGATTTTGAGAATTATTACGCAAGCGTCGTTCCCGAAGGGGCGACTTACGTAAAACATTATCAAGAAATAACATATAAAAACATATATAACAATATCGATTTTGTGTTCTACTTAAACGAAAACGGAAGCGTCAAATACGATATTGTCGTTCACCCGGGCGGCAACGTAGAAGATATACAAATCGAATATTCTGGAGCGGAAGATATATATATTAACGAAGAGCGCTCTCTCGTTATCAAAACAGCGCAAGGCAATATAATTGAAACTCGTCCATTTGCTTATATAACCGCTAGCGGTTCAAATCCTTCCGGCGAAAAAGCGCCTATCGACGCCGAATTCATATTAAACGGTTCGACGGTCGAATTCGAGATTCCTCCCTACAATTCGAATAAAACGTTGACAATCGACCCTGAAATAATTTGGGCGAGCTATTATGGCGACGACAGTTACGACGCGATTCTCGCCGTCGAAAGAGACAAATCAAACAACGTAGTGGTAGCGGGAAAAACCGCCAGCAGAAACAATATAGCCACCAGCGGAACTTACCAAACGACCTACGGCGGCGGCTCTTTCGACGCGTTCGTAGCGAAATTCGACAGAACCGGAAGCAGGCTGTGGGGCACTTACTGCGGCGGCGATTCCGCAGACGTCGCTTACGGCATAGCCGCCGACAGAGTTTGGTACGATATAATAATTATGGGTTCGACTAAAAGCCGCCACGGCTTAGCGTCCGACGACGTTTACCAAGAAGAATACGGCGGCGGTTACTCAGACGCGTTTTTAGCAAAATTCGACCAGAACGGACAAAGATATTGGTGCACTTATTACGGCGGCAGAGACGCTTCGCAATTAATTGGCGGCGACTACTTATACGGCGGCACAATGGACAAATACGGCGACGTTTACGTTACTGGAGCCACAACCAGCAGAGACACTATAGCCTCTAAGCACGCTCATCAGGATGAATTAGGCGGCGATTTTGACGGCTTTCTCGCTAAATTTAACTCCGACGGTTATAAAGAATGGGGAACATACTACGGGGGCGACGGTTTCGACGGCTCCTACGGCATAGCGTTCGACACGATAGGATACGTAACAATTGGAGGTTACACCGCCAGCGACAACGGAGAACACATTATAGCTACAGAAGACGCTTTCAAAACATCGCGCTCCGGCAACAGCGACGCTTTCGTAGCGAGATTTAATTTGCGCGGAACAAGACAGTGGGGGACTTATTTTGGCGGTTCGCAACAAGAAGTTGTAAACTGCATAGGCGCCGACAAAGACAAAAACGTTATCATAGCGGGCAACACTCAAAGCGCGAGCGGCATAGCGTCCAGCGGAGCTCATCAAACAAGCCATCAAGGCGGCAGAGACGGCTTTGTCGCTAAATTCTCGGAAGACGGCGATAGACTCTGGTCAACATATTACGGAGGAGATATGCTCGACGACGTTACCGGAATCGATTGCGACACAGAAGGCAACATATGCTTCGCAGGTTACACTAGTAGCGAAACCAACATAGCTTCGCCCGGCTCGTTTCAAGATTCGTTTGTCGGCGACACTATTTGGGAATACGACGACAACGAAGGCGAATGGTTTATCGCGGCGATACATTACGACGGCTTCCTAGCTTTTCTTAATCCCTCTGGCGAGAGAGTTTGGGGCAGTTACTTTGCCGCTCCTTCAACTGACCAAATCAGATGTCTTAGTTTTGACAACAATGACAATATATTGATAGGCGGAGATACTGAAAGCGACGATAGCCTCGCCACTGACGGAGCTTTTAAAACTACTTACTCCGGCGAAATCGACGCGTTCGTAGCGAAAATCGGCTCGTTCCTTAGGATAACGAACGTTTCCGCGCCTATATGCGTCGGCAATGATATTGCTATAGAATATGAAACCGCCACGGAATTCAACGCGGGCAACGTATTCACCGCTCAATTGTCGAATAGCTCGGGCGACTTCTCTTCCCCCGTAAACATTGGGAGCAGGTCTGCCACAGACGACGGCGAGATAATAGCGTCTATCCCGGCGGATACGCCTCCCGCTACGGGATACAGAGTTAGAGTCGTCGGCTCGAATCCATCGAAAATCTCGCCGGACAACGGAATGGATTTGACCGTCAATCCGTTGCCGGAGCCGACCGTTTCAGGCAACAACCCCGCTTGCTCGAGAACAAGCGTAACCTATACAACCGAAGACGACGCAAATTTACAAATACTATGGTCGGTCGAAGGCGGAGAAATTCAAGGCGATTCTACAAATAGCTCCGTTTCCGTTGTCTGGGAAGACATTGACGAAGGAACTATTAAGGTTGTTCAGAGAAATACCGAAACGGGTTGCTTAGATTCTCTTGTAGAGGAAATTGACGTTAATATTTCTCCCAACCCAATAATAAACGGAGAGACAGAAGTCGTTTCTTATACTCAAGAGCTTTATTCGACTCCTTCAAATTCCAAGCATGAGTATCTCTGGACAGTCGAAGGCGGAGAAATTGAAGGCGATTCCACAAACAACGCCGCTTTAGTTAACTGGGGCGGAATAGGCGCCGGGAAAATCAAATTAAAAGTTACCCATGAGGAAACTGGATGCTGGGATACGCTTTCGGTACAAATAGCTATTAACGCGACGCCGATTGACATAAACGGAGAAAAAACGGTTTGCGCCGAAAGCTTAGAAGAATATTATGTTTCTTCCGAAGAAAACAAGGACTACCTATGGGAAACCGAAGGCGGCGAAATTCAAGGCGAAGATAGCGACACTTTAATTTCCGTCTTATGGGGCGACGCTGGAAACGGATTAATTCGGCTTATCAGAACAAATACCGAAACCGACGAAATAGACACGACTTTTTCAAATATTACTATTCTCGAATTGCCCGAAGTCGGTCTTTTTGGAAGCAACGAAATATGCGAGGGCGACAACGACGTTTATCGCGCTGAAAATACCGAAGGAGTTGAAAGCAAGTGGACGGTTTATAACGGCGAAATAATTGGCGACGACGACGCGGACAGTATTATAGTAGCTTGGAACGAAATACCGTCAGGAGAAGACTCTGCGTTTGTAATAGGCGGCGTAACTTTAGAGCAAACAAGCTTAGAGACTGGTTGTTCTAATTCGAAAACAAAAAGCGTTAACATTAGCGCAAAACCATCCGCTAACGTTTTAGGAGACTTTTCAGTTTGCGAAAACGAAATAGAAATCTACGAAGCCGAAGAATACGAAGAGGGATTCATTAACGAATGGCACATAGAGGGCGGCGTTATAATCGGCTCGTCCGAAGAATCGAATTTACAGGTAGAATGGGGACAGCCCGGCGAAGGGAGCCTAAAGTTAATTCAAACGTCCATTACAAATTGCGTAGATTCAATGTCATACGACATAACGATAAACGCCAATCCGCCAAAACCAAATATTTCGCAAGCGGGAAAAACATTGGTTTCTAGCTCGGAAGAAGGGAATCAGTGGTACTCCGGCGGCGAGAAGATTGAAGGAGCCACCGACAAAGTTTATTCTCCCGATTCTTCGGGCTATTACGCCGTTCGCGTAATCGACTCTAACGGATGCGTTTCTCCAATGTCCGACCCTTATTATTTTGACATTAACCGCGTAATTGATTTTGAAAAATCTAAGAATATGTTAGCTCTTTATCCCAACCCTACGGAAGGGCTACTCAACATAGAATTTAGAAAAAAGATTAATTATCCGGTTACGATAGAAATTAAAAACTTGCTCGGGATAACTTTAAAAACAATAACGACAAACGAATCGCTAAGCGTAGATATAGGCGAATTTTCAAGCGGAACTTATATAATTAACGTAAAAATTAGAGGCGACGTTTACGGTTATAAACTAATCAAATTATAAAAATGCAACTGAATGTATGACAAATAAACGGTAATTATATGAAAAAGAAAATAGCGCTTTTAGCAATACTAGCCATTTCAATGATAAGCGCGGTGAAAAGCCGAGATTTTACTCCCAGCGTTTCCGAATGCGGATTTGTTGAGAACAAAGGACAGATTGTCGACCAAAACGGACGGTCGCGCCCCGACGTGGATTATTTATATACCAGCCCCGGCTCGAAAATCGCCATCCTTAATAACGGCTACAGCTACGAGCTATACGAGACAATAAAAACAAATAAAGAAACCAACGAAAAAGACGAGTTCATCCAGTCGAGAGAAGAACATAAATACGATATTAAAATTAAATATCACAGAGTTGACGCAAAATTTTTGGAAGCCAATCCGGAATGTGAAATTATCGCCAAAGGCAAGTCCAGTTCATATACAAATTACTATTTGCCGGGAACGCCAGAAAGCGGAGTTTTAGACGTTCGCTCATACAATACAATAATATACAAAAATTTCTATCCGGGGATAGACCTTGTTTATAAATGCCAAGAAGCCGGAAAGAACGTAAAAGTAAAATACGATTTAAGGGTGCGCCCAGAAGGGAATCTTTCCAACGTTAAAATAGCTTTTGAAGGCGCTAACCAATTAAGCCTTAATGAATCCGGCGAATTAGTAATATCAACGGCTTTCGGCGACATAAATGAATCAATCCCAAGCTCGTTTTATATTTCAAAAACGGACAAATCCAGCTCTCAATCAATTGAGAAAACGGAGGTAGGTTATAAATTGGAAGACAACGTTCTATCTTTCATACCAAAAGAGAACAAATCAAACCGAACTTTAATTGTAGATCCCGAGTTGTTTTGGGGTTCGTATTACGGCGGCGCTGAAAACGACAAATTTTACGAAACGGACGTCGATAGCAAGGACAATATATATATCACGGGAGTCGCTCAGAGCTCGACGCGCATCGCTACTTCCGGAGCCCATTTGTCCGAATATCAAGGAGACATAGACGGAATGCTCGTTAAATTCAACAACCAATGCGAACGCCAATGGGCTACCTACTACGGCGGTTCTAACCACGACACCGGAATCGACGTTATCGTAACATACAGAGACAGCATATTAATTGGCGGTAACACGAGAAGTTTTCACAATATTGCGACAAACAACGCTTACCAGTCTTCTTTCGGCGGCGGCTCTCACGACGGTTATATAGCTAAATTCAACGGTTTAGGCAGAAGATTATGGGGAACGTATTACGGCGGCGACGACGCCGATTTCATCTACGGGATTGCTCTGGATTCAAATCAAAATCTTTTCGCCGTCGGCAAAACGAATAGTTTGGAAGACATCGCGACGGAAGACGGCTATCAATCATATAAAGAAGGGAGCGTGGATGCGTTCGTCGTTAAGTTCGACTCGACAATGAATAGAGTTTGGGGCACGTATTTCGGCGGCAACGACTTCCAAGGAAGCGACGTCGGTCGGGCAATAGCCGCAGACCGGACAGGGAATTGCTATTTTACCGGTTACACTTGCAGCGATTTTTCAATAGCGAACGATAACGCCTTCCAAAAAGAATTCGGCGGAGGAGGTTACGACGCTTTCATAACTAAACTATACCCGAACGGCAACGCTCATTGGGCGAGCTATTACGGCGGCGACAGCGCCGATTACGGAAGAGGCATAGCTACATACGGAAACGGAAAAGTCTATCTGGTCGGCGTTACCAGAAGCGATAATAATATCGCCGATACGAACGGATATAGACAACAAAGAATAGGAGGCTACAGCGACATTTTTATAGTAAAATTCGACATTTACGGCGACAGGAAATGGGGTACTTACTACGGCGGAACGGGAACCGATTACATACACGGAGTTTGTAAATATAAGTTCGACCAATGCCTCGTTTTGGGAGCCACTGACAGCGAAGACAGCATAGCGACAAGCGGGGAGCATCAAACTTCCTTAGCCGGCGATTTCGATTCCTTCGTTATAAATCTCGACACTGACGGGGACTTACAATGGGGAACTTACTACGGAGGTTCGCGCAAAGAAAAGCATCAGTTCGGAGGCGTAGCTTCCGACAGCAAAGCTAATATAATTATTAGCGGATATACGAATAGCTCGGATAACATCTCGACGCCCTACGGACACCAGCCTACCTTTATCGGCGATTCGACTTTCGACGTCGACCCCGATACGGGCGACACGGTTTACACATACTGGTACGACGCTTTCGTTGCGATGCTGGGAACGCGAATTACGATAAACCAATTCGACGACGTTTATTGTTCGGGAAAAGAAATCGACGTTCCGTTTACCGTGGGATTAGATTTTCTTTCCGGCAATCAATTCACCTTGGAACTGTCCGATTCAACCGGCGACTTTTCAGACCCGTTTGAAATCGGGACTCTTACAGGGACAGGGTCGGGAGTAATCTCCGGCTTATTAGACACTATTATACCGCCGGGAAACCATTATAGAATTAGAATAACGGCTTCCAATCCTGAGAACACAAGCCAAGACAACGGATTTGATATTACCGTAGCGCCTTTACCCGAACCGGTAATACAAGGCGATTCAGTAGTTTGTTCGCGCAACAACTATAATTACTCCGTTTACACAGAATCCGGCGCGACAAACCAATGGTTTATAGAAGGAGGAAAAATAATAGGCGATTCTACTTTACACGAAGTGGAAGTCGTTTGGGAAGACGGAATAGAAGGTTCTCTAAAAGTTATCCAGACAATCGAAGCGACAGGATGTATTGATTCAACCCAATACGACGTGGAAATAATCGTTTCTCCCAAACCGACAATAGCCGGCGACTCAAGCGTAACGGCATATACAACGGGATTTTATTCGGCTCCGTCGGTCTCCAGTTTAGAATACGACTGGACAATAATTGGAGGAACGATAGTCGGCGACACGACGGACAACCGAATTCAAATAGATTGGGGCGGACCGGGCGTAGGATACGTTAAGCTCAAAATTACCGATACATTTACAAACTGTTCCGACACGGTGTCTTTTTACGTAACGATAAACTCATCGCCGCTAAGAATACAAGGCGTCGAAACTCCTTGTGAAAACACCGAAGAACTCTATTGGATAAGAACCGAAGACAGCAGCGCTACCTCTTGGTCCGTCAACGGCGGGGAAATCATAGCCGGAGAGGACGAGGATTCCGTAAGAATTCTTTGGAAAGAAGCCGGCGAAGGTTTCGTTGAAGCCGTTCACACCGACACGGCCGAAAACAAAAGCGATACGGTCGTAAAAAGAGTGGAAATATTAGAAGCTCCCGAAACGCCTCTTCTCGGAACGGAGGAGACCTGCGAAGGAATTACGGAAGTGTATTATACGGAAAACGATGACGGCTTCCCCGTAAAATGGAGCGTTTACAACGGCGAAATAATCGGCGACGCCGACAAGGACACGGTAGAAGTAGAATGGAACAACATCGCCCCCGAGGTTGACTCTTCTTTCGTTTTAGGCTCCATTACGCTGGAAGTAACAAATCCAGAAAGCGGTTGCGTCGGAACGAAAACAAAATCGTCGTTTATTAGCAAAAATCCAAGCGCGGATTTCTTAGGCAGAACGTCGGTTTGCGCGGGAAGAGTAGAAACATACTTCGCCAAAGAAAAAGACGTCTTAATTAACGAATGGGTAGTTGAAGGCGGAACAATTTTAGGCTCGGCAAAGGATTCAGTTATTCAAGTTGAATGGGGCGAAGTAGGCGTAGGCTCGATTAAGCTAACGCAAACTAATTCCTCGCAATGCACCGATTCTTCGAAAAAGGATATTGTTATTAATTCCGTGCCGCCCAAACCGGAAATTACACAAAGCGGAAAAATACTTTACTCAAGCGCGGACGAAGGCAATCAATGGTTTGTCAACGGAAACAAAATTCAAGAAGCGACAAACAAGTTCTTTATGCCCGACTCTAGCGGCTATTATACCGTTCAGGTTACTAACGAAAAGAACTGTAAGTCCGATATGTCGGCTCCTTACTTCTTCGAAACGAAAGTAATTGACTTTAACGCCTCTCGCAAGTTCCTGAAGATATATCCTAATCCGACTGAAGGCGTTATTAGTATTGAAATCAAAAGAGAATTGCGCTTTCCCGCAACATTAGAAATAAAGAATATAGTCGGTCGCAAAGTAGCCGAATACGCTCTCGAAAAATCAAAGTCTATAGACATAGGAAGTTTGCCCAGCGGAAGCTATATAATAAACGTAAAAGTAGAAGGTCTTATATACGCTTACAAGATTATTAAGATTTAGTTTGACATAGATTCATAGAACATAGCGACAAGACGCCCGACAAATAAAATTTAGTCGGGCGTTTTTCGCGTTTATTAGCGGTATTTATCCAACTTACAAAATATAGCGGCGCATCTTTAATTATATATCCCGTTATAAAGCAATATATTAATAAATATATAATGTGCGCTTCTGCGCCGCAATTATTTTAGGTTGAAATTTTTAGAAATAATACATTTTGCGCCTTCGATTTACGTCTTATGGGAAAGCGCTTCTACGCGAAGCGCTAAACAATATAATTTAATAATAAATAAATTGGAGGCATAAGATGAATCAGAGCTATCCGGAAATAAACGAAAAGGTGCATTCCTTGATGCAGGAATACGGCAAGGAAAGTCCGGACATTATGGACAGTTTTATGAAGTTACATAAAGCCAGCACGGCTGACGGAGCGTTAAGTCAGAAGATGAAAGAGTTGATAGCGTTGGCTATTGGAATTACCGTTCGTTGCGACGGATGTATAGCGTTTCACGTGCACGACGCCTTGAAATCGGGCGCTCAATACGACGAAATAGTCGAAACTATCGGCGTCGCTATTTTTATGGGCGGCGGTCCTTCGGTCGTTTACGGTTCGCAAGCTCTCGAAGCCTTGAAGGAATTTAAGGAGAAAGGTCTCTAAATCTCACTTTGTAAATAAGGACGTGGAGCCGGCGGTCTTCTATGCCGGCTTTACGTCCTCTTATATAGATTATTTGTTTTAACATCCAGTTAAATTGTGAATCTTTTCGACTCTTATCATATGTCTTCCTCCTTCGAATTCTTCCTCTATAAATTTCAGCGCCATTTGCTTCGCTGTTTCAAAATCGGTCAAGCGCTCTCCCATATTTAAAACATTTGCGTTGTTATGTTTTCTCGCCAGCTCAGCCATCTTAACCGAGCAGCAATTCGCGGCTCTTATTCCGCTAACTTTATTACACACGATACTTACGCCGATTCCCGAGCCGCAAACGACAATGCCAAAATCCGCCGCGCCAGTCGCGACAGCTTCCGCCGCCGGCAAAGCAAAATCAGGATAATCCACGCTGTCTTCGGAAAAAGCGCCAAAGTCCAAAGCCTGATAATCTTTTGACTTTACAAATTCAATCAATTCAGTCTTAAGTTTAAAACCAGCGTGGTCTGAACCAAAAGCAATTTTCATAACTCTTTTATCCTTTTCTCAATGCTAAATTCTCAACAAAGATATAAACAATAGAGCAAAATTTATCAACACATCAAAAATAATATATAGAAATTTTGTTGAAAAAAAAGAAATAAAGAAAATTTATAGATTTTCAACAAAGTTTAAAAAGAAATATAATTTATCAACACTGTTTTCCACACAAAAATCAATTACAAAATAGGTTTCTAAATACAAACGAAAAATAGATTTAATTCTTTACTTAATAGTTCTATCAACATTTCCACCGCTATTAATACAATAATAAAACGTAAATTTAGATATATAGATAAAAGAAATAATTATTAATGTAGATATCTTTTGTGGAAAAATTACTATCTGTTTATTTAGCTATTTGATTAAAAGAACAATAGTCTTTTAAAACATCGGGTAATTTAATAGAGCCGTCTTTTTGTAAAAGATTTTCTATTAACGCAACCATAACTCGAGGAGTCGCGAGAGCGCTTCCGTTTAAAGTATGAACAAATCGCGGCTTTGAATTCGGCGATTCTTTGTAGCGTATATTTGCTCTTAGCGCTTGAAAATCAACGAAGTTGGAGCAGCTAGACACTTCCAGCCATTTTTGCTCGGCGGGAGCCCAAACTTCAAAGTCGTATGTCTTAGCGCTTGAGAAACTTGTATCCCCAGAGCATAATAATAGTATTCTGTATGGAAGTTCTAATAATTGCAACAACTTCTCTACGTCTTCTACCATAGATTCAAGTTCGTCGTAAGAATTCTCCGGTTCTACGAATTTTACCAGTTCTACTTTGTTGAATTGGTGTATTCTGAGCAGTCCTTTTGTTTCCTTTCCGTAGCTTCCGGCTTCTCTGCGAAAGCAAGGGGAGTAACCGCAGAATTTTGTAGGTAAGTCTTCTTTTGAAAGAGTATCGCCGGCGAAGTAATTAGTTATTGGCACTTCGGCTGTCGGTATTAAGTAGAATTCGTCTTTTTCCACTTTATACATATCTTCTTCAAGTTTTGGAATTTGACCTGAGCCTATCATTGAGTTTTTGTTGACTATAAAAGGCGTCATTAACTCTTTGTATCCGAGCTGATGAACGTTGTATTCGAGCATAAAGTTAATAAGAGCTCTTTCGAGCGCCGCGCCTTGATTTTTATACATAGCGAATCCGGCTCCGGAAATCTTCGCGGCTCTTTCAAAATCGAGTATATCTAATTCTTTGCCGATTTGAATGTGGTCTTTATCGATTTTTTCTTTCTTTTCGCCCCATTCTTTAACCAATTTATTGTCATCTTCGCTTTTGCCGATAGGAACCGATTCGTGAAGCGGATTCGGTATATAAAAAAGATTGTTCTTTATTTTATCTTCTATGTTCCCAAGCTCTTCGTCAATTGATTTTATTCGTTGCGAAACTTCTTGCATCGCTTGAATTTTGTCGGACGCGTCTTTCTTTTCCTTTTTTAGAGCTCCTATTTCTTTGGAAGTCTCGTTTCGCTTTTGCTTTAGCGTTTGAGCTTCTTTAATTAAGTTCCTGCGCTTTTCGTCCAGCTCGATTATTTCTCTTACTTCCGCTTTCTCGTTTTTGTTCTTTATAGTCTCCTCGACTAACTTGGCGTTTTCTCTTATAAACTTTAAGTCCAACATATCCGTTTTTCTTTTATTTTACATCAAAATCAAAAGTCAAAATTAGACAATTTTATTCAAATCGCTATATAGTATTTGGATTATAGCAATCACAAGTCAATTTTTGTTTTGTATTAAACAATAAATACTTATCTTATGCGACAATTAAAAAAATCATTTGATAAAAAAAGCGAGGAAGAAATGGCGGAACAAAGTCTTATGCATCAGAACGTAAAGAATATAATAGAGAAAGAAATCAGACCGTTTATAGAAGCCGACGGCGGCAAGATAAATTTAAAAGAAGTAAAGGACGACGGGACCGTTTACGTAGAACTCGCCGGAGCTTGCGCGGGATGCCCCGGCGCCGCTATGACTCTTAAAGGCGGCGTGGAAAGAATCCTAAAGATGAAAATAGACGGAATCAAAGAAGTTAAGTTGGCGTATTAACGCTATAAGCCGTTAGTTTCTAGCGAATTCTACTGTATAATACATTATAATTATAGCTCCGTTAAACGATTGAGTATAACGGAGCTTTTTTGTTAATAGCGCAAACAGCGGCGTTTATTTTTGCAAAACAACGATAAATGACAGAAGCGAGACTGTGAAGATTGTTATGAGGAATTAGGAGCTTGTTCATTTAGTAAAATATGTTTTGCGGGAAGGCGGACCTATGCGTTCGCCTTTTTTATTACTTTTTACGCTTACTAAGGAGTCAATTCTAATAAGTAATGTCTGTCGTAAAACAACCGCGACGGCGTCGAATCTATTAGCTTTTCCGCGTCGAAATTGTATTCCTTTAAAACGTTTAGCGAGCTTATTATTCTTTCTTGATACGCGCCGCCGGGCAATATGAAATTAAGAGCTTTCTTGGAGTTTTCGTCGGTTATCGCTTCGGGATTTTTGATTAACGATTTGAAATCGGATTCCGCGTTTTTAATTATTTTTCGGCTTTCCGCGTTTAGGCATGTAGCGGAGATTCGAGGCGTTAAAGCGGGTTGAGCGACGCCGAAAAATGAATAGAGTTCCTTCAGAAGTAAGGAATGGGATAGCTCGCTGGGAGAAACAACTCTAGCCGCGCTGGGGGCGACGCATTCTTGGAATATTTGTTCGAGCATAGCGTTTGGGATATGCGAGGTTAAATCGCTTTTATTGCTTTGGAACGGTAGAATAAGGTTGTTTAATTTTGTTTTCAAATTGACCGACTCGGATTTTGTTTTTATTTCGTATCCCTCTTCGGTCATCTCCGAAGCGTTTTTTTCTGCTAATAGCTGCGTCGAGCGTCGATTTAGGATTTCATTTTCAACTAAATGATTAAAGAAGCCGGCTTTTCTCGCTTCGGACATTTTTATAAACGCGGGGCGCCGTTCGCCGAAAACGTAATTGCAGAAGTGGATGAAAGCGTTAGTCCAATATTGATTCGGGCGGGAGGCGTTGAGAATTGTCGCTCTGACGGAATTATCGTCAATACCGATTTGAGCTAATAATTTTCTTGTTATTAATATTATTTCTTTGTCGAATTTCTTTTCGGCTATAGCTTCTCTGTCAATTTTGCTGGTAGAGCTAGAGCAGAAAAATGTTTTTAACTCGCCTTCAACGTTGTGTATCGTAATTTCCGAGGCGTCTAGGTTGTCGGTAGAGTCGTCTTCCAGCCATAATAAGGGAATGAATTCGTAATCGTTGGCGGATTCGTTAAGTTTCGCGCTAATCTTAACGACGGATATTATTTTCAGTAAGTTATGCGTTGCGCCTAGTAAGAAAGACGGCTTTAAGCTCGCGCTTACGAAAGCCGGTTTTTTAGCGTATGAAACTAGAAGCGGGTCTTTAAATGAACGAGCTGGCTTTGGCGTTGAAAGGCGAGATAATTCATTCAATTTTGAGAAATCGGCGGTTTTGAGAATGGCGTTAAGTTCTTCGTCGCTCGGCGGCTTGTTTAGCGGTTTTGCGCGGGAGCGCAAAAAAACGTTTCCTTTCAGATAGTCTATGAAAATCTTTGGAAATTTCTTCGTTTCGACGAAGTCTATCGAGGGCATTGAATTAATTATATATTTCTCTTATATTTATTCTACGAGACGGTTTTTCAATGCGTAATGAGTGATTTCCGCGTTGTTTTTCATACCCATTTTCTCTAAGATTCTTAGCCGATAAGTCGAAACGGTGTTTATGCTTAAAGATAGCTCTTTCGCTATGTCGGAAGCGGTTTTTCCGGAAGCTATCATACACATTACTTGATATTCCCTATCGGATAAATATTCGTGGAGCGGTTGCTCGCCGCCTTCTAGCTTTGACGCCAGCAACTCGGCGAGGAAGGGGGATATATATTTTCTTCCGCTCGCTACTTTTCTTATCGCTTCTATAAGAACCTCCGCTTCGCTTTCCTTGTTAATGTAGCCGGAAGCGCCGGCTTTTAATACTCTTACGGCGTATTGTTCTTCGGGATAAATAGTGAAAATCAAAACCGGCGTGTCGGGTTTTATGGATTTGATTTCTTTTAAAGTATCCAAGCCGTCCTTGCCGGGCATAGAGATGTCTAGTATTATTACGTCGTAATCGTTTTTCATTAGTTTAGATATTAGCTCGGCGCCTGAATTGGCGTCGTCAACTACTTTAATGTCCATTGATTCGTCGAATATCTGCTTTAATCCCTTCCTAACGACCGCGTGGTCGTCCGCAATTATTATCTTAATCATTCTGCTTAACTCCAATTTGTTTTACTGGCACCGTTAAAACGACTGTCGTTCCAGAGCCGTTTCCGCTCAAAAAATTTACTTCTCCGCCTATCGAATAGGCTCTTTCTCTTATTCCGACCAAACCGAGAGATTTGTGGTCGTTTAAGCTTTCCATCGGCATTCCAATTCCGTTATCGCTAATCGACAAAATTACGCTTCCATTATCTTTTTTAAAAACGACGTCAACTCTCGACGCTTTCGCGTGTCTCGCTACGTTCGTGAGAGTTTCTTGAAAAATCCTGAACATAGCGGTTGCGTAAAAATCGTCGAAATTCATATCTATTTGTTCAATATCGAGCTTGCAACGAATAGCGGTTCTTTTTTGGAATTCGTTCGCTTGCCATTCGATAGCGGCGATTAATCCAAAGTGGTCTAATATTGAGGGTCTCAACTCGGTGGAAATAGAGCGAACTTTGTTTATCATTGTGTCTATTAGCTCCGACATTTCTTTCGTTTTATTTGTTAATTTGTATTCCTTTATATTCGTCTTTTTCGAAAGCCAAGTTAAATCCAATTTTAGCGCGGTTAAAGCGTAGCCGAGTTCGTCGTGGATTTCGTGCGCTATGTTTTTTCTTTCTTGTTCTCTGGCGGTTTGCAAGTGCAAAGCTAGCTTTCTGAATTTATCTTTTGAGTCTTCCAGTTCTAACTCGTATTTAATTCTAAGGCTTATGTCTCTTGTAATTATTATAACGCCCGATAGCAAGCCTTTTTCGTCTCTCAACGGAGCTAAGGATACGTCCAGATAAAGCGATTTTCCGTCTTTTGTTTTGGAACTAATTTCTCGTTGTCTAATTTTGCCTTTTTCTATTAAGTCCGATAAGACTTCTTCGGCTTTCTTTTTGCTCGTTTTTTCTTCAAAGAGGTCGAAGAAGTATTTGTCGATTGTTTGTTCTCGTGAGTATCCTAATATATTGGCAAAAGCTCTGTTCGCTTCTTGGATTTTTCCTTTGGCGTCCGTTAAAGCTATGCCGTCGGGCGCGGTTCTAACTAACGTTCTAAATTTTTCTTCGCTTTTTCTCAACTCGTCTTCGGCTTTTACTCGCTCGGTTATGTCGTCGAAGATATCTACTATTTCGCCGGATGGGAGTTTATATACGTGGTTGCTTCGCCAGCCGGTTATCTTGCCGTTTTCTTTAATTGTTACGAGCTTGTTAGTCGGTTCGCCTGTTTTGTAAACTTTTTTGATAGAGTCGAGAAGTTCTTCGGTTTTAAATTCTTTTAGAGCTTCGGAGCATTTTTTGCCTTGCAAACGGTGTTTGGAGGCGTTTTCAATTTTTTCGCCGCCGCGGTTAAAGTCTTTTAGAATAAAGTCCGAGCCGCCTTTTATCGCTTCGAAAACGAAAACGCCGCTGCTCATATTCTCGAAAAGCTCTCTGTAACGTTCTTCGCTTTCGATAAGCGCTTTCTCCGCCTTTTTTTGCAATGTTATGTCGCGGTCTATTGCGGATACGCCGATTTTTTTTCCGGTAGCGTCAACGAAAGGACAAAGAGTTACCGAGACAAATATTTCCTCGCCGTTTTTTTTCAATCGCGTTGTTTCGAATCTTTCGATATTTTGCGTTCTTATAACCGCTTCAATTTTTTTAAGGAACGATTTTCTATTTTCTACTGGGACGGTTGCCAGCGCGTTTTGTTTCGTCATATCTTTTGAGTCGTAGCCGTATATTTGTTCGGCGCCGAGGTTCCAGCTCAAGACCGAGGCGTCGTAAGTCATACCGTAAATAGCGTCCTCGGTGGATTCGACGATTGAAGCTAGAAGGTTGGAAGTATGCTCTAATCTCATTCTTTCGGTTACGTCTCTGGCTATAGCTATCGCCCCGTAAATCTCTCCGCCTTTGCCTTTTATTGGGATTCCAATTCCTTCCCAGTAAATTTCTTCGGCTTCGGAAACGCCGGTGGGCTGGTATTTGATGCCTCTTTCTATTACGCCTGTGATAGTAGCCCATTTGGCGTATGTTTCGATTACGGATTCGCCGAACTCTGAGAATGATTCCGCGGCGGTCTTTCCGATTGCGGAGGGGTCTTTTTTCAGAGCGGCTCTATTTCCCCAAAGAATGCGCATATTTTTATCGACTTGAAGTATCATATCCGGCACGCCGTCTAATACCGCTTGTAGCTCCGCTCTGCTCTTGAGCATTCGGCGTTCGAACTCTTTGCTTCTTATTTTTTCTTTCCTTAACTCGAATTCGCGTCTTAAAGCAAAAATTAGCAACCCAAGCGTAATTATGCCAAGAGATTGCTGGAATTTGCTTATGTCCTCGAACCTGCCTGAGAATACTTCGCCGAAACCTTTAATGGGGTCAAAGGCGTATATTATTATAACAACAACTATGGCGGATAGTAGAATGAAAACAAAATCTTGAAAAGATTTGTTTTGCCGTAAACTTTCTATCGCTATGTTTTTTTTCTTTTTCATCTAACGCGGATTAATGAACAAAAAACGCGTCTCTTCTAAAGCTTGTTATTAGTTAAGACTTATTAAATCTACAAATTATTTTTAAAACAATAAAGATACTTTATACTATATTAATCTATATCTTTTCTTTTTAAGGCTCTCAAATATTGCCTCCTTGCCAGCTTGGCTATCATAATGCTTATTTCGTAGAGTATGAGCAAAGGGGCGGCGAAAATCATCATATTGATTGGGTCGGTTGTAGGCGTTAGAGCCGCCGAGAGTATAAAAATAATCAGAATTCCGTGCCTTCTGTATTTTTTCATCAAATCGGGCGTTATAACGCCGAATCGAGCCAAGACGTAAGCTACCATCGGCAGTTCGAAAAGCAGACCCAACGACAATAGAATTGTTGTTATAAAGCTAAGATATTTATTCACGTCGATTATGTTGTTGATTTTCTCGGTTCCGAAGCCGGCGGCGAAGTCCAGCATAACCGGTATCATTAAGAAATAAGCGAAGGCGATGCCTAAAAGGAAGCAAAACGAAGTTGCAAAAGTGATTTTGCCGACCCACTGCTTTTCAGAAACGTAAAGCCCGGGGGCTATGAATTTCCATAATTGGAAAAGCATAAAGGGGAAGGAGATGATTAAGCCGATTATTAGTATGAGCTTGAAATATAAAAGAGGCTGACCGAAAGGGCTAAGGTTCTGTAAGGTTAAATCGACTTTAATCGAGGGCTCGAGAATTAAGTGTTCAAGTAGCGGTTCTATGAAAAACGCGGTAATAACGCAAGCTACCAAAAGAGCTATAATCGACCATATAATGCGCCTTCTCAGCTCGTCGATATGGTTGAGAAAGCCCATATCGAAACCAGCCGTTTGCTTTTCTTTATCTTCCTCTTTATTTTTCATTTAATCAATAGCTTAAAGCGAAAATATAAGCAAATATAATAAAAACTCGGCGAATAGGGCG
Organism: uncultured Hyphomicrobiales bacterium; assembly: GCA_964509335.1. Taxonomy (GTDB): domain Bacteria; phylum Bacteroidota; class Ignavibacteria; order Kapaibacteriales; family UBA2268; genus CAZDXB01. Next base: position 73,271 of record CAZDXB010000004.1, read on the forward strand.
GTTATAATAGAGCGGTTATAAAGTAATATAAAAATCAGAGCCACCTGACGGGATCGAACCGCCGACCGGCTGATTACAAATCAGCTGCTCTACCGCTGAGCTAAGGTGGCTTAAAACAAACTCAAATATATAAATTAATGTTTAGAAAACAAAATTATTTTAGAAGTTCGGGAAATAATTTTTCCTCAATCATCTCGCACCATATATGACCGATTAAAATATGGGTTTCTTGTATTCTCGCCGTCTTTTCGCTCGGAACGACGACAGAAAAGTCGCAAGAGTTAAGTATATCGCCGCCGTCTTTGCCGAGCAAGCCGATTGTAGTTAGTCCTAATTCCTTAGCTTTTTGGGCGGCTTTTAGGACGTTCGCGGAAGATCCGCTGGTGGAAATGCCGACCAAAACGTCGCCTTTGTCGCCGTAAGCTTCGACTTGGCGAGCGAAAACGTTCTTGAAACCGAAGTCGTTGGAGCCGGCGGTTAATATTGAAGAATCGACGGTCAAGGAAATAGCCCGCAGAGCCTTTCTGTTGACATCGCCGCGCAGACGGACGACCAGCTCCGCCGCTATATGTTGGCTGTCCGCCGCGCTTCCGCCGTTGCCGCAAAAAAGTATTTTGCCGCCTTTGGCTAGCGCGTCGGCGAGCTTGTTCCCGCAAAGTTCTATATCGGCGATTTTTTCCGCTATTAATTTCTCTTTCAATTCAATGTTTTCTCTTATGGTCGATTTTATATTCATTGAGTCTCCAAATAATTATGAACATTCGCGTTTAACGATAGCAAATAGCGAGTCTCTGCCCATTCCGGTTTTTGACGAATAAGGCAAAACTTCTACGCAAAATTCGCATTCGCTGACGATATATTCAAATACGCTTTTTTGTTTTTCGATTTCTTTTTTTGAGAGCTTGTCGCTTTTAGTCATAACGAGCAAGTATTTGATGGAATTGTGTTCGAGCCATTCGATAAAAGCCAAGTCGCGTTCCTGCGGTTCTAACCGTCCGTCGATTAAAGCGCAGACGAGAACTAAGTTCTCCCTCGTTAGGAAATACTCTTCCAGCAAATTCGCCCAGCTCCATCGCTTTTCTTTGCTTCTCGCCGCGTAGCCGAAGCCGGGCAGGTCGGCTAAGAGCCATTTGTCTTCAATCAGAAAGAAGTTGATTTTTTGGGTTTTACCGGGCTTAGAGCTAACGTAAGCCAATTTCTTGCGAAGCATTAGGCTGTTGAGCAAGGAAGATTTACCAACGTTCGACCTACCGGCGAAGGCGACTTCGGGAAAATTCGCCGGTGGAAAGTCTTCAGCGGAAGACGCGCCTCTCAAGAATTTAGCTTTAAATTGTCTCAAAACAGCTCTGATTTATTAATAATATTCTCTAAACGTATTTAGTTAAGAGATTATTTTATTGCAGCGCGCTCTATAAGACTTGAACCTCTAAGATATGCCACACCTGCGAGGTGTGGCACATCTTGTTAACGCGGAGCGTCTTTATATGCGTTCCGCCGCAGAGCGAGCGGAACGAGGGGAAAACCCTAACCATCCCTCCCTTTAGCAAAGGGAGGGCGCTAAATAGTCGTATTATATGGGATTGTAGATGCACGCTATAGCGTGTATCTACGGATAAATAACTCGCGCTCGTCTAGACGGAAGTAACTCATCCGACGACTTGGAGTAGTCGGATGAGTAGAACGTCTGATTAAATTTTCAGCTCTTCGCCGGCTTTTATTTCTATCGGCTCTTGTCCTTTGCGGAAAATTCTGGCGCCGTTTATTCCTAAAAGTTTGTAGCTGTCGCCTTCGGCGAGGATGGAGCATCCTTCGCGCAAGCCGACTACTACCTTGTCGTTGTAAATAAGAAATTCTTTTATTCGCGTTTCTCTGGTTTCGCCTTTGTGCGTTGACTTTGGGTCCGGGTCGAGATAATGCGGATTGATTTGATACGGAAATAAATCGAGAGCGGCGAAACCGTCGGTTTCGACTATCGGCATATCGTTCGTCGTTTTTATAGACGGGCAGGCGGCGTTCGAACCGGCGCTCGTTCCGATGTAGGGCGCTCCGTTTAGGACGGCTTTTCTTATCGGCTCGATTAATCCTCGCTTTTGGAGTTCGCTAAGCAAAACGAACGAGTTGCCGCCGCCGATAAAGATTGATTGAGCGTTCGCAACGGCTTCCGCCGGGTTGTCGTATTGATGAACGGATTTAAGTTCGTAGCCCATTTTCTCGAATCTTTCGCGGGCTTTGCCGGCGTATTCGTCCCAAGTAACGCCGCTCGGTCGCGCGAAAGGAACGAAAGTAACGTTTTTGACGGAGTCGCCGAGAAAGGACTTGACGTCGCCTTCGCAGTGGTCGAGATAGCCGCCGCCGTGTAGCGTCGAGTTGCTGATTAATAACAGTCGTTTCATATTTTCCTCAATATTTTTAATAGAAATACAATACCGCGAAATTGTCGTTTTTTCCGTAAATAGGAAAATGAATTTTTAGACGGTCGTCTGCTTTGTTCATTAAATAGGCACAAGGAAGCAATACTGAAGGCGGTCTTTGCGTGGCATAAAGCGCCCAAAAGATATGTCGGATTAAATCACGAATAAAGGCTTGATTCAGAGAATGTTTGGTATATAAACGCTCGATAATAAAAATCGGGAAATAAAACAGAGCATATAAAAGCATAAATAACAATCTGATAGTAGTTAAAAGCAATAAATAATACGAAAAGAAGAATTTATTATTTGGTTATTTCCCGAATAATTCCTATATTTGTATGTATGGAATGAGATAAAACCTGAATTACCAAACAATTCCGAGAAGACTATTTTAAGGGCTTTAAAGTAAAACAAATTTTAGGATTGCCGTTATGAATCAATTTAACGACAAACAACTCGAATTTGACGGCGTAGTAGCATTTTGGCTGTCGCCAAAAAGCAAGATAACGCCGGTTAAAATGAAACATATTAACGTAGTAAAAAACAATCCCCAGATGTTTGGATTTGAAAAAGAAGAAATAGAAAAGATATTTGAAGAAGAAAACAAAGGCAAAGTCTATAATGAGGGCGGTTTCGCGAGGGATAGGATATTTAAGGAAATCTATAAAAGGGGATGGGTTAGAGTAAGACAAAGAAAAAATTATTGGATACTGGAGTGCTGGACTTTAGAGGGAAACACAGAAAGAGTAGTTTTTAACTGGTGTAAAGCTATAGGCGAACATAAAAAAAGAAATAATGGACGCTTGCCAAATAGTTGGAAAACCAGCAATATAAAAATAGTTGAACTTAAAGATTATAACGAAGAAGAAAAGAAAGACGCGATAACCGCAACAACGCTTGACGCCGTTCTCGAATGGAAGCAACCCTAGTTGGATAAACAAAATATATGAAGGATTTTAATGCCTAAAGTTAATAAATTGAATTATGAACAAATATTATTAAGTATAAACAACAATAGATTATTGAGGAGAAGATAATATGAGCGAGCAAACAAACGCAGAAAGAGAAGAAGTAAATTTGGAAGCCGAAGAATTTTTATTCTCTCCTAACGGCGATATAATACCCGTAGGAGGCGAAAGCGTCCGTGTCTCCCCGGACGACCCTGAGCGTTTTGGGTCGAAAAGATTAAATCAAAAAGAAGTTAATGTGATTTTTAATAAACAAAAAGTAGCGTATAAATCCAATAAGAGCGGACAGTCAAGAATAGAGCGATATTTAAATATCTATAAAAGGGGTTGGGCGCTTGCAAGTCAGGCGGGGAGATTCTGGACTTTGAAATGCTGGTATTTAGACGAAAACACAAAAAGAGCGATATTTAAATGGTGCGAAGCTATAGACTATTATAGATATTCCGCTAAAGGCAGGTTGCCTTGGGGTTGGAAAACAAGCGACTTGCAAATAATTGAGTTCAAGAAAAAAGTTGGTAAAGAGCCAGCCCAGACTATTAAGACAAACGTACACGACGTTTTTTTTGGAAGTTACAGCGATTTTGACGGCGAATCTATTGAAGCTTTAAAAGCAAAAAGCGAAGAATACATAGTTCTTGACGAGTTAAATAAAAAGCAAGAAAAAGTAAAATCAGAAGGAAAAGAGATTGACTTTAACTCAGAGGATTTTTGGCTATATCCGGGAAACGAAATAATACCTATAAAAGGAAATCCGGTTAGCGACGTAATTAACGACCCTAAGAAGTTTGGTTTTTCATATAGAGACGTCGAGGAATTTTCCGATAAAACGAACTACTTAAAAGACAAACCGGTAGCTATAAATAAGATTTACGACGAAGACGATATTCTTAAGAAAATGTATAAAAGGGGATGGGTTCGCTTGCAGCGGACGAAATACTACTGGATTGTCGAGTGCTGGTCCTTGGAGGATTATTATTTCACGAAAGACGTTTTATATAGCTTTTGCAAAGCATTAAAAGAAAACGCTAAGAAAAACGAAGGAAAACTGCCCGGAGTTTGGAAAACGGAGCGGCTGTATATTATAGAGTTTAAAAAGTATTATCAATTATTCCCGTTTTATCTAACCGCCGAAGCGTCGATTGACGAAATACTAAGCGGGAAGTTGCATAAACTATATAAAGAGCGTAAACTGAAAGTAACGCAACTTGCCGGCGGCGAAGCCGAGTATTCCAAGTTGTATAAAGAAAAGGGCGAAGCATTGGGCAACGAGCAAAAGGAGCCAGATTTAAACGCAAAAGCTTTCTGGCTGTCGCCGGATAATGAGATAATACCAGTAGGATACGATTTAATTAGAACGATTATCGAAAATCCGTCGAAGTTTGGCTTATCACCCTACTATCCCAGCAAAGAAACATATTACGAATACGCCGACTCAAGGAATAATCTTTTAAAAGAGATGTATCACGCCGGATGGACTAGTATAGAGCTAACAAACAATTCTTGGTTGGCGGTATGTTGGACCTTAGACGACTATCTTTATTACACCAAAGAACATCTAGTAGAATTTTTCAAGGCTATAAAATCGCGGCGCGAATTGCTTGAAGGGCAAATGCCAGGAGCTTGGAAAACTAATAATCTAATGATAGTCGAAGTCCAAAAGCGAGATATAAAGAAGCTTTTCCCGTCAACGAATACGACTATCGACGGATTTATTGAGGGTGAATTAGACAAAATTCTCGACGAACGAAGAGGAATGATTATGCAACGCATAAAAAGTAAAATAAGAGCGCCGTCCATATATTCTTTTTGCGATTTTAAATTCGGTAGCGTATGTTTAGATTCAGAAAGAACATACGCATTTATTTCAACTTACGACGAAAACCGTTCTTATTACGACAATAAAAAGCGAAGAAATGAATTGCACAAGGAGCTAAAAAATCTGAAACCCGACTATACAAAAGAATTTGATAGCGGTTGGGAATTCACTAACGATAAAGGCGAAAAGAAAGTAATACAAGAGCCATTTTGTTTCGTAGCCGACATTAAAAAAGATGATGCCGTTAAATTGGGCGTGAAGTACAACCAAAAGGCCATTATTTATAAAGATAGCGAGAGTTTTCAAAGAATCTCTACAAATGAGATAGACGGGATTGGAAATATCACAAAAAAGATTGACTTACCGTCTTCTTTAACTATGGAAAATTTCAAAGAAATATACGAAGAATTAAGAGAGATAGGAAAGAAAAGAAAGTTATTATTAATCATAAAGGAGGTTGAGCCTTTCGGAAAAGTAGATTGTTATCGTCGATTAAAGCCGCATAGAGGAGACAAAGAACCGTTAAGGATTTTGTAATAAAGTAAATTTAGGCAAAGTCGAATTTATCAGGCAAATAAAATTAACGTTCTATTTTGTCTCCGAAGATTATTTTTTTTGAAACGTACGTATCAAACTAGCGCGCTAGAATATTAAGCGGATACGCGTTTACTGAAAAACCGTATGCTCAATCAAAATCTTCGCTCCGATGCCGATTAGGACGACGCCTCCCAGCAATTGAGCTTTTTTGTTTAAGAATTGAGCGGAACGATTTCCTATTAACACGCCCGCAAAAGAGAAAACGAAGGTTACGAAAAAGATAATTAGCATCGGAGTCAATATTTCCGAGCCTAGCAAGCCGAAGCTAACGCCAACGATTAAGGCATCTACGCTGGTGGCGACGCCGACGCCGATTAAAGCGACAAAGTTATATATGAACGGTTTTCCGCAAGCGCCGGAGCGTTTAAATGAATCGTATATCATATTGCCGCCTATTAAGAGAAGTAAAATGAAAGCCGCCCAATGGTCCCATTGTTTTATAACGACTTTAGATTCAATGCCGAGGAGCCAACCGAAGAAAGGAGCGCCGCCTTGGAAAATAGCTAAGATAAAAGCTACCTTTAAAGCGATTTTGATTTTAGATTTAGCGGCGGATGCGCCCGCGCACACGCTAGCGGCGAAGCTATCGAAGGACAGCCCTATCCCAATTACGCTATAAGTTAGAAAATCCAATATCCGATATAACAATCAATTCGCGATACAAACGTAAAGCAAAATTAAAAAAATCGCGGCGTAAGGCAATAACAATTAGTTAACGCCTCTAACAACACAAAGGACACAAATAAAGAAAGAAATTTTGCGAGAGCTAATAATATATTTAGTTTGGCTAAACAATTATTTTATGTTAATATTATTTTGTTATATATTTGTATTCATTAGTATTGCGCTAGTTAATATGAACTTTATGAGCGAACGATAAATTGATATATAGATGAGAACGACGAGTAAAATACAAAGAATAATAACGATATTAATGGCGCCGGCTATTTGCTGGCTCTTTATAAATTTCTTTTTGTTTGGGCATTATCATAAGATGCCGAACGGCGAGATAATATATCACGCTCACCCGTTTAAAACGGCTAACGACACTGAAGCGCCGTTCAGGTCTCACAAGCATTCAAAGACTGAATATTTGTTGTTGGCTTTAACGTCGAATCCGTTTTTCTTAATTAGCGGTATAGCGACGATAGCCTTTTTCGCGACGCCGACTGGAGAAACATCTTTATACGAGGTTAAAGAAGGATATTCAAACGAATCGTTGAAACTAGATTTTAGCCGAGCTCCTCCTTCCATAGCGTAGTTTCCAAAAAAAGACGAGTAAACGAATAGAGTATGTAAAAGAGCAGTTTAGAGACTGTTATTTGTCAATGAAATTATGTGTGTTTTTAAAGAATTAAATAAGGAGCAAAAATCGCTATGGACTGGGTAAAGAGAATTATATATATATTATTTGCCGTTACGTTATTTATATCTACCGCTTTAGCAAAGGAAAATAACGGCGAGACTACATCTGAAAATAATAAGGAATCAGACTCCTCTAAACCAAGCGCTTATACGGAGAAAAAAGGCGAAGAAGAAAAGATAGAGGAGAAAAGAAAACGTGGCCGTAGAGGCAGACACAGAAGACGCGGCAAAGGAAAAATGAAGCATTATAAAATAGACGACGTAGTCGTAACTGGAACGAGAACCAAGAGCTATATTAAAGAAGCGTCGATAAAGACAGAAGTAGTAACGGCGAGAGAAATTGAGACATCTAACGCGAACAACTTGTTCGACGTGCTGAAGAACGTTCCCGGCGTGAGAGTTCAGGAGCAGTGTCAGTTTTGCAATTTTACGGAAGTAAAAATGCAAGGGTTGGGGACTGAATACACCCAAGTTTTAATTAACGGCAAACCAATTTATTCGGCGCTGGCAAGCGTTTACGGACTACAGCAAATAGGAACGGCTAATATAGACAGAATAGAAATAGTGAAAGGAGCCGGTTCGGCTTTATACGGAAGCAATGCAGTTGCGGGAGTTATAAATATCATTACGAAAGAACCGTCGCGGACGCCCTCCACGAGAGCCTCGGCGCAGTTTGGTTCTTACAATACAAATAAATATGAAATATCTTCTAGTATAAAAAGCGGAGACGTCGGTTTAAACGTTTACGCTCAAAAACTAACCGGCGACGCAATCGACGAAACATCCGAAGGAATGAGCGTAAGCGAAGTAGAAAATAAAGACGGTATTTCGGACAGAGTTTCGTCAAATTTGATCTCCGCCGGGGCGAGCATCTATTTAGACAATTTATTGTTCAAAAACGACAGGATAGTAGCGAGAGGCAGATATTTATTCGAGAAAAGACAAGGCGGAATTTTAAAGGACGATTATTATAAAAATCCGTTAACCGACGGCACCGAAAATATCGTTACCGATAGATACGAAGCTGAGTTAACATATAGAGTAAATACATCGAATAAATCGGTGTTGAGCTTGTCGGCGTCTTACGCTAATCATAGCAGAGACGCAACGAACGACACTTTTTTAAATGATTACTTAGAGATGCACAACGACACCGCGCCGGACTTGAGAGATATGCGCCCATACTTAGCCGACGAGAATTTACTGACGACGACTCTTATTTATAGGCATACATTAGGCGACCATTTTTTAATGTTGGGCGCGCAGAATTATATTAACGAGTTAAAAGAGTCGGGAACTTATTTGAATATAGACGAAGAAAGCCAATACTACGGACAGCCTTACGAGTCGGAATCAGCTAAAAACGCGTTCGAGTTGGGCTTCTTCATTCAAGACGAATGGAAAGTAACGGATTTATTCACCGTTTTAGGCGGATTAAGATACGATATTCATAATTCCGAGGAGAAATACATCGCGGAACACGAAAGCGAAGAAAAGTATTTTCCGGAGACGAAATTTGACGAAACGAGCGTTAATCCGAGAATGGGATTAAAATATAAATTAACTGAAGATTTAACGCTAAGAGCTAAGGTAGGAACGGGCTTCAGACCGCCTTACGGATTTTCCGAAGACCTGCATCTTTGCAGCGGTTCGCCGAGAGTTTGGAAATCGACCGATTTAGAGCCTGAGAAATCAATAAGCTATAATTTTTCGGCGGATTATTACGGCGATTTCTTTAGAATAGGAACGAATTTGTTTAGAACCGAGTTAAAGAACAAAATAGCTTTTTACGAAGCCGACGAAGACGCCAGAGCGATGGGTTACGATTATCAATGGGAAAACGTTGACGACGCTTACGTTCAGGGCATTGAGGCTTCGTTATCCGTTAAGTTATTCCATAATCTCGACATCGGTATGGATTTCACTTATAACGCCGGCGAATACAATAATCCGAGAGAGGATTGGATAGGAACCGAATACGAAACGGCGAGCAAAAAAATATCGAGATTCCCGAGAACGAGCGGAAAATTTAACGTGAATTATGAACACGGCGGTTGGGTTTTAACTTCGTCGGTTAATTACAACGGTCGAATGTATATAGACTACAGAAACGAAGAAATAGACCCGGCGGTCGGCGACCAATCTAAGATAAAAGAGACCGACCCGTTTTTTATAGTTGACTTAAGAGCGGCTAAGGAGTTTGAGAAATTCAAGCTATTTGTAGGCGCCGACAACGTATTAAACTACATTCAGCCGGAGAAGCATATAGACGACGCGGCGTTTATGTACGCTCCGGTGTTCGGAGCTATATATTATGCCGGAATATCGGTGAAGATTTCGGGAGAGTAGTATATAAATAAAAAAATAGCAACTTGATGAGAAGAATTTTTTTTCATAAAAATTAAAATCAATTTAAATTCTATATTGAATAAATGGTCGTCGCTTAAAAATAAAAGATAACCGATAAATTTATAGTTGTTTTATTTTAAAGCGATTATATTTATATTAGTAGTTAAGCAAAGAAAATTATCATTACCGGAGAGTAGATTATGAAAGTAAAAGAACTAAGAGCGAGAAATTTTAAGAACTTTGAAAATTTAGACGTTAAGTTTAACGATTTTAATGTTGTTATAGGGGCGAACGCTTCCGGTAAGTCAAATTTCGTGGAGATTTTTAAATTCCTAAGGGACATAGCTCGTTCCGGCTTAGAAAATGCCATATCTATGCAAGGCGGGGTTGAATACCTCAGAAATATTAAAGTCGGAAAGGAAAAAGATTTAGATTTGCAAATAAGCTTGGATACAGATTTTAAATGGATAAAAAGACCTAGGAAAGAAAGCATTGAAAGCATTGTTGGTATAGAATTCAATAATATAGATTACGAATTTTCATTAAGGTTTCATAAAAAGGGTTCTGGATTTAGAATAATTAAAGATAGATTGATACAAGAATGTAATTTTGTTAAGCTGGAAAAATTAAAGAATAAAAAAATTAACCCGGCTAAGAAGGAAATAGGACGGGGCAAAATAGTATTATTTAGAGATAATGGAAAAGTTAAAATTGAATTAAAAAAACCCAAGGGATTAGAATTTGAAGAAGATGATATATATCCTTCATTTTTAAAAGAAGAGAAAATAAATAAAACATCTCTTCTTCTGCAGTCGCCGTTTTTCCTTATTCCACCATATAAAGAAAGCTTTAGTAAATTATCTATTTACGATTTAGATCCTAAATTGCCAAAAAAAGCAACGCCTATTAGCGGGAAAGCCGAATTAGAAGAAGACGGAAGTAATTTGTCGATAATTCTGAGAAATATAACTAAAGATAAGAAGAAAAAAGAGAAATTATTTAGTCTAGTTAAAGATATTTTGCCTTTTGTTGGGGATCTTAGCGTAGAAAAGTTCGCGGATAAGTCTTTGCTGTTTAAGTTGAAAGAGAAGTATTTTGAAGACGAATATTTGCCGGCTACTTCTATTTCCGACGGAACTATAAACATAACGGCGCTTATTCTAGCTCTTTATTTCGAAGACAAACCGATAACTATAATAGAAGAACCGGAGAGAAATATTCATCCCAAACTTATGTCTAAAATAGTTGAAATGATGGAAGACGCGGCTAAAAAGAAACAAATCATTATTACTACTCATAATCCAGAAATAGTTAAGCATACGGATATAAAAAATCTTATGTTTTTATATCGAGAATCAGGCGGTTCTTCTAAGGTCATTAAGCCGTCTGATAGAGAAGCGGTAAAAACGTTTTTAAAGAGCGAGATAGGAATTGAAGAACTGTATGTGCAAGATTTGCTTGGGGCTTAGCGGTGAGTTATAAAAGATTATTTATTTGGGTAGAGGGAAACGACGACGAAAGGTTTTTTGAAAGCGTAATAATACCGAAAATAAAAAGCGATTATAATTTTGTAAAAATCATTAAATATTCACAAAAATCTAAGAAATACAAACAAGCTTTTATTAGTAGCATTAAAGCTATGGGAGCGGATTATTTATTTTTCTCCGACATTAACGATTCGTCTTGCGTAACCGCCAAAAAAGAGAAATTAAAAAGCGAACTAAGAAATATAGAAAGCGATAGAATAGTGATAGCGATTAAGGAAATAGAAAGTTGGTATTTAGCGGGAATTAAAAGCCGAGAATGTCAAAAGCTAAAGATATCGCCTTATAAAGCAACCGATAGCGTAGCAAAAGAGGAGTTTAATAATTTAATTCCCAAAGAATATGATTCAAGAATTCATTTTCTAAGAGATATATTAAAGAATTATTCGATTCAAACGGCAAAGAAGAAAAACAGGTCTTTCGCTTATTGCGTGGAAAAATGTAAAGTTTAAACCGTTAATAAAACAACTCTTACTTAACAACTACAGCTATCTTGGCGACGGCGGCGTTTTCGGTCGTTAAAGAAGTCGCGGAAACGATGTAAACGCCGCTGGATACGATAGAGCCGTTTTTATCTCTGCCGTCCCAAGAGACTATTCGGCTGTTAGTTGAAAAATCTTTTACCAAATCGCCGTCGAGAGTTAAAACACGAACGTCGGAGTTCGGCTCTAAACCGTCGATATATAGCTTTTCGTCTTTGTATGGATTGAACGGCTGAGGATAACAATCTAAGGAGAATTTGTTTGTCGGTCTAACGAAAGAGCTTTTCGCTCTAATCAATCCGAACTTTGTGCCGAAATAAAAATCGCCTGTGTTGGGGTCGGAAGTTATTGAGTAAACGGCGTCTTCTGTTAAAGGAGTATTGTTTGAGTTTAAAATGTCTTCGTTTAATGTTTCAGAGCCGTCGGGGCTAAGAACCCAAACGCCGTCGCTAGTGGCAATCCATTTGTTGTCGAGCGGGTCCACGTATATATCGTATATAGTTTGTCCGCTGAAGTTCCTGTCTTCGCGGACTATTACATCGCCTCCGGATAATATAGGAGAGGGGTCGTAGATAAAATTTAGTCCCTCTTTTGTGGCTATCCAGACGAAGCCGTTTTTATCGACTTCGACGTCTGTTTGTTCATTGTCGAGCAAGCCGGAACTTACCGAGTTTAAAAGTCCGTATTTGTCGTCGCCTTTGTCTTCGGGCGTATTGTTGTCGTTATAATAAAAAAGTCCTTGGGAGAAATGATTTGAACCGAGCCATTTCGTCCCCCATTGGTCAATAGCTAATTCAAAGAATTGTCTTTGGTTTTCGTTAACGGGGTTGTTAAAAGTAGTAAACGAATCGTCGTCGTTTATTTTTACGAGCAACGGACCGGAAGCGCCTTCGCCATAGTTGATTGTCCAAACGCCGCCGTTGTGGTCTTTAACGACTTCGCCGGTAATAACAAGGCCGGGGGCGGAATTAATCGCACCGGTCATAGGAGAGTTGGAAGTGTCGTAACGATTAATGTTAAAATCGCCTTCGGAGTATTCTCCGACAATAAGTCCAGAGCCCCAAGCGCTCGCGTATATATCGTCGCCGACAGCGTTAATTTTGGCTATATTTCTGTGGATTAACGAATCGTATTCAGAGTTAAAATTAATCCATTCTCCTTTAGGCGTTAGAGCCATAAAACCTTTGCCGTCGTCGGCGTTGGATTTAGTCGCCGCCCAGAGAAAACCTCTGGAATCGACGTCTATATCCATAAAATTGTTTGTTAACGGGGTGTTAGGCATTATAGCGGGATTATCGCCGGAAGGCAACAAACGGCTCAATCCGTAATCAAGGTATAGAAGCAAAATTTCGTCTTTCCCGTTTTTGTTAATCGAAACTATATCGTTGATTTTTTTCCAATAGTAATCAACTATTATCGGTCCGTCGTTGAGACGATAAACTTGAAATAAGTCTGAGTATATTATTTCGCCGTTTTTTTCAATTAAACCGGTTATTCTGCCGTTGTCAATTGTTTTTCTTAAATCGAATTCCCCGTTTAAGTAAGACGTAACGGACATTTCGGTGGAAAAGAAAACGACGTCGTCCAGTGAAGCTAAACGGTAAATAGATTCGTCCGAAAGGCTATCGAATTGCGTGAAAGTCTTCCAGTTATTAGGGTTAGCGATAGACGAGTTAACAGAAACGCAGGCTAAGCCCGAGTTGGTTGCCGCCCATAAAGTGTCGTTAACTATCGTTAAATCATTTACTTTTGCGGACGATGAGAATTCGCCTAATCTTACGGTCGATTCAAGAAAAACGCCGTCTTCGGGCGAAAACTTTGCGACGCCGAAACCCCCCGCTAAATAAACGTAATTATTATGGATGAGAATTTTGCTAATTGAGCGGTCGGGGTAATCGGAGCCGGCGATATCGCCAATATATGTCCAATGAAATTTATCGTCAACGATTTGAAGGTAGCCGTCGGAAGTTCCGATATAGATTTTGTCGTTATGCGAAACTAAAGAGGTGATTTTAAGACTGATTAAGCCTTCGGTGTTCTTTATTTCTCTATATGATTTGTCGGAGTCGTCGTATATGTATATACCGCCGTAAGCGCCCGCCCAAATTCTTCCTTTTGAATCGACGTCGGCGCATCTGACGTCGGAAAGAGAAGTGTAGATTTTCCAATTTTCAAGATTTAGATTGTCGTCGGCAAAAGAAGAGCCGGATAAAGCTATAGCAATAACGGCGATTATGGACAAAACGCGTATGAACATTTCAATTTCCTCTGCTTATGATTAAAAAAAAGTAGCGAATTTGTCTATAAACATCGAGCCGCTTGTTAAACCGAATTTATTTTATCGAAAAGGGAAATCATTTCAATAGCCGCCATAGAGGCGTCGAATCCTTTGTTGCCGGATTTGCTGCCGGCGCGCTCTATCGCTTGTTCAATTGTGTCGGTGGTTAAAATGCCGAGTATGCAAGGAACGCCCGATTGCAAATTAACGTTCGCAACGCCTTTAGTTACTTCGGAAGCGATGTATTCAAAGTGCGGAGTGGCTCCGCGAATTACGGCTCCTAAAGCGATAACGGCGTCGAACTTTTTAGATTCGGCGAATTTTTGAACGGTTAGAGGAATTTCAAAAGAACCCGGGCAGTGCGCAATCACGATGTTGTCTTCGTCGGCGTTGTGTCTTTTAAGGGCGTCGAGGGCGCCGTCTAGCAGCTTGTTGACAACGAATTGGTTCCAGCGTGAAACCACCAAGGCGAATCGTCTGCCTTTTGCGTCGAATGAGCCTTCGATTGATTTAGCCATAGCGTCTCTAAAATTATTTTCAATAATATATCAGTCTAGCAATTTAACTAGTTATGTAGTTAATTGCAAAATATAAATTACGAAATTACGTAGATTTTATATTTAAGTCGGTTTTAATTATTATATATTGTTGATAATATACGTTCTATTGCGTAATTTATAATTTTAACTTTAAAATATAGAATTAAAATGGAAACTATAACCGCCTTAGCGACGCCGCCGGGAGTATCGGGTTTAGCCGTGATAAGATTGTCCGGAGACAAAGCGATAGAAATCGCCGACAAAAGGTTTTTCGGCGCGAAAAAACTGAGAAGCGCGGAAACCCAAACAATACATTTCGGCGAATTCATAGGGGAAAAACAATTAATAGACGAAGTAACGGCGACGATTTTTAGAAAACCGCGTTCTTATACAGGGGAAGACGTAGTCGAGATTTCCTGCCACGGAGGCGTTATAGTTTACGGAGAAATAATAAAAGCGCTGATAAGAAGCGGCGCGAGAATTGCCGAACCGGGAGAGTTCACAAAGAGAGCTTTTTTGAACGGGAAAATGGATTTATCGCAAGCCGAAGCCGTGGCGGACATTATTAATTCTCAATCGATAGCCGGAGCGCAAACGGCGGCTAGGCAATTAGAAGGCGGATTTACGGGAAAGCTAAAAGAAATTAGAAGCAAATTAGTTGACGCGGCGAGTCTTTTAGAATTAGAACTAGACTTTTCCGACGAGGACATAGACTTAATAGAAAGAAAAGAAATAATTGAAAAAGTGAAGGACGCTCTAAATTATTGCGTCGAGCTATCGGACTCCCACGCCGCCGCGGAAATTTTACGTTCGGGATATTTTGTAGGGCTGGCGGGATATCCAAATTCAGGAAAATCAACCCTTTTCAACGCTCTGTTGGAAAGGAGAAGAGCGATAGTAAGCGAGACGCCAGGAACGACAAGGGATTTTCTCGAGGAGGATTTATTTTTAGGCGGAACTGTCGTTAAAGTAATCGACACAGCGGGAATAAGAGATTCAACAGACGCGATAGAGATAGAGGGGATAAAATTCGTAGAATCCGCTTTGGAAAGGTCGAATATGATTGCAGTAATTAACGACGCGGCTTTATCGAAAAATAATTCTGACAAATTATTTGAGGAATTAAAAGAAAAATATCAAGAATCGAAAGTTTTGAAGATACAAAACAAAATAGACAAAATTGGAGATGAGCCAAAAGCCGATGAAGAGACTATTTACGTAAGCGCGAAAAAAGGCGTCGGCATAGATTTGATAAGGGAAAGAATAGAGAAAGAAGCGATAAAGAGCGCTGAAAGAGTAAAAGACGTTTTAGTGAACCAGAGGCAGAAAGCGTTATTAATCAAATCGGCGGAGAATCTAAGGAAAGCGAAAGAAGCTTTAGAGCAAGGATTAGAAAACGAATTAGCGGCTTACGACATAAGAAAAGCCGCGGAAACATTGGGAGAGATAACGGGAGAAAGATGGAGCGAGGAAGTGTTGAACAATATATTCGGAAAATTTTGCATTGGAAAATAAAAGTTTCACGTGAAACATAAGGTCGGAAACGCGAAATAATCAACGAGAGCGTATTTCGTCCTACAAGGACAATGGGAAAGAAAAATAAATATCAAGTAGCGGTTATAGGAGGCGGACACGCCGGCATAGAAGCCGCGCATTCCGCGGCTAAAATGGGAGCGGACGTCGCGCTAATTACGATGAGTCTTAATTCTATGGGGAGACCGTCTTGCAACCCGTCGATTGGAGGGACGGCGAAGGGACATATAGTTAAAGAACTCGACGCGTTAGGCGGAGCGATGCCGATATTAGCAGACAAAGCCGGATTGCAGTTCAAAATGTTGAACAAGTCGAAAGGTCCCGCCGTTTGGTCGCCTAGGGCTCAAATTGACAAAGATTTATATCCAAAATTAGCAAGAGAGCTTCTATATTATACGGAGAATCTCGATTTAATCGAAGAGACAGTTTACGAAATTATAGTCGAGAAGGACATAGCAAAAGGAGTAATTTTAGGAGGAAACGAAAAAATATACGCGGACGCCGTTATATTGTGCCCCGGCACTTTTCTAAACGGAGTGATGTATTTCGGAGACGTAAGTTTCGAGGGGGGAAGATACGGCGAAAAGCCTTCGGAGATTATTTCCGACAAATTAAAAGAGCGAGGATTAAAAGTAGGAAGGCTGAAAACCGGAACCCCGCCGCGAATTCACGAAGAATCGATAGATTACGATAAAATTAAGAAAAGCTACGGAGATTGCTTGCCGGAACCTTTTTCGAGGAAGACTAAGGAAGTTAAAAATAGGATAGTCTGCCATATGACCGGCACAAATTTAGAGACGCACGAAATATTGAGAACCGGATTTGAAAGTTCTCCGATGTTCAGAGGAAGAATTAAGGGAGCCGGTCCAAGATATTGTCCGTCTATTGAAGACAAGATAAATAGATTTAAAGGAAGAGATACGCATAAAATATTATTAGAGCCTGAAGGTTTGAGCGCTGAGTCGGTTTACGCTAACGGATTTTCTACTAGTCTGCCGGCGGAAGTTCAGGAAAGGGGGATAAAATCAATTCCGGGTTTAGAGAACGCTAAATTAATCAGATATGGATACGCGATTGAATACGATTTTTTCTTTCCCTATCAGCTGAAATACACTTTGGAGACGAAAAATATAGACGGGCTTTATTTAGCCGGACAGTTAAATGGAACTTCAGGCTACGAAGAAGCCGCCGCGCAAGGAATAATAGCAGGAATAAACGCCGCGTTAAAAACTAGAAGCGAGAAGCCGTTTACTTTAAAGAGGTCGGAAGCGTATATCGGCGTATTGATAGACGATTTGATAAACAAAACGGTGGAGGAACCTTACAGGATTTTTACGTCGAGCGCGGAGTATAGATTGATTTTGCGGCAAGACAACGCCGACCGGAGATTAATGAAATATGGATACGAATTGGGCTTAGTTGACAAGAAAGATTACGAGGAAACTAAGGAGATGGAAAACATTTTGGAAGCGGCGTATGAAAAAGCTAAAGAGTATAAAGTGTCGCCGGAAGTCATCAATAATTATTTAAAAGAGAAAAACGAGACGGAAATTAAGCAGCCGACGGATTTAAATTCTTTGGCTAAAAGAGGAAAAATAGATTTTAACGAACTATTAAATATAGCTACAAATTCTTGCGAGGAATTCGAGCCGTTAAAGAAAGACCTAACTTTAGCCGACGCTTTACATACGGAAATCAAATACGAAGGTTACGTAAAAAGACAATTGAAAGAAATCAAGTATTTTTTGGAAAACGAAGAGAAGAAGATACCGGAAGGCTTTGATTACGAAAAATTACAGTCGCTGTCAAAAGAAGCGAGAGAGAAGTTGAGCAAGGTAAAGCCGGCGTCTCTCGGCCAAGCGTCGAGGATTTCCGGCGTTTCGGCGTCGGATTTGGCGGTTTTGGCGATTTATCTGAAAAAGTAATGTTTCACGTGAAACGAATTTTTCTATGAATAGATTCAAGATATTAATAACGAGCGCGACCGATTTGATATCGGACGCCCTTTTAAGGCTTTTATCGAAAGAAATCGAAGCGGATATATACGTTCTTTCGTCAAAAGCGGAGGAAGAATATCAAAACAACTCGATTCATTTAATTCCGGGTTCGCCGTCCGATATTAAAGCTTTCAAAAAATTAGCTTATAATATAAAACCGGATATTATCATAAATACGTTTGAATATGGCGGACCGAATATTAGGAGCAAAGAAAAAAACGCTACATGGCATAATAACGTTTTTGCCGTGGAGAATATTTGCAGCGTTTGCAGGGTGCTTGATTGTCGATTGATAGCGTTTTCTAACGAATACGTTTTCGACGGCGTCTCCGGCCCTTATTCCGAGGAGAGTTTGCCCGAAGCTATCTGTTTTTACGGTTCTTCAAAGCATGCTATGGAAAACGCATGTTTAACTAAGGTCGAAGATTGCGCGGTTATCAGGACTACGGACTTATACGGCTATTCGTTTTACGGCGACGAAGATTTTACCGATTACCTAGTTAACGAGCTTTCTCGGGGCAACAAAGTCTTTGTTCCCGATTCTTATCTTACCAATCCCTGCTTTGTCGAAGATTTGGCGCATGCCGTTTTGAAAATTATCGAGAAGGGCGCCAGAGGCGTTTATAATATTGGCGGCGCGGAGTTCGTAACGAGGCTAAAGTTCGCCGAGAAAATAGCGGAATCTTACGGATTGGATAAATCGCTCATAGAGCAAAAAGACAACAAGGATTTGATTTTAAAGAAAACCGGCTTCGTAACTCTAAAAGCCGAGACCGTTTTAGGCGTCAAGCTCTCCACCGTAAAAAGCGGCTTGATGGCTCTTAGACATTATATGTATGGCGATAAAATCCTACCGCTGTGATCGTTTTCTCGTAAAGGCAACCTTTTATAAAAAAGAAAAGGCAGGTTCAGAACCCGCCTTTACTAAATTAAGATATTTAAAGCGATATTGCTCTTAACGCGCTATCTTCCTATTACGACAATTGGGATAGTCAATTTCTTTCCGTCGCAGTTAACGGCGAGGAAATACGCTCCTGGATTTAAATTAGATAAATCTAAATCAATTGATTTTTCGCCGCCGCCGGCGTATCCATAGTAGGCTTGTTCTATCATTTTGCCCTCGGCGCTATAGACCGAAACGCTAAGAGAACTCCCGTGATTTTTAGAATAAAAATATTGTAGAACTGCTTTGTCTTCTATTGGGTTTGGCGCAATTTTAGCTTTTAGCTCGCCGTTAGAGTAAAATTTATCTTCTTCCACGCTAACGGCTTCGCCTTTTCCTCGAAGAAGCGGCGATACCGTCGGGGTTTGGTTATCGTTCGAATATAGGAGCGCTTTTCTGTTATAGCTTTTCTCGGCTTTTGGCTCGAACCTCGCGGTTAAATCTCTACTTTCATATGGCGGAATTGTTACCGTTGTGTTTTCGCCTTCTAAATCCGGAAAAGTATAAGCGCCGTCTTCGTTGCCTTCTACATCAAAGTTGTTTATTATTAATTCGCCGTCTCCTTTATTTTCTATTTCAACCGTCTCGTCTTTTTGGATTCCAACCGTTACGGTTCCAAAGGAAACGAAGATGTCGCGCAATTTTATTTCCGGCGTCGGCGCGTCGCCGATTCCGTATATCGCGACGTAATAGTTTTCGTTTCGATAAGCGTTCGAAGTTATTTTTAGTTCCGCTTCGTAATCTTTTCTAAATTCCGGTTCGAAAGCTATGGTTACGTAGGCGGAATCGTTGGGAGCTATTTCTTCCGAGACGTCGGGGGGTTCGGCTATAGAAAACACGCCGATTGAATCGTTTATAATTTGAATATCTGAAAGCGCCAGCGGCAATTCCCCGATATTTTTAATCCACGTTTGCTTTTCGGCTATTGTTTCCGTGCTATCGAAGTATATTTCTTTTTCGCTAAACGCGATAAGCGGCTGGTCTTCGTAGCCGTAGCCGCGAATTTCAAAAGATTTGATTGTGTCTCTGGAATTTACGGCGTTTGTTACGAACGATACGAGCGGATTGTAATATTTTCTTTTTGACGGTTTAAACTTCACGTCGATTTCTTCCTCTCCTTCCGGCTGAACTATGAACGGCGTTTCTTTGACTGTTATCTCAAAAGCGGCCGGTTCTTCGTTTTCAAGAAACCAAGATTTTACTTCTAGAGGGGCTTCGCCGATATTTTGTATTTTGAACGAACTCGTCGCGCTGTCTCCAACGTCGATGTCGCCAAAGTTAATTCTAGTTTTAGAGAATTTTGCTATTGGTTTGTCTCCTTCCCACGTTTTTACGTAGCCTTCGTATCCCTCGGAATCGACGGTAACAATTATATCCGTCGGCGGGTTTTGAACGACGGTTCTGGGCGAGCCTGTCATGGGCCAGCGGACTATAATTGAATCGACGGCGGGCATATCCGCTAAACCGAAGTTCTTTATGAAAGGTTTTTGCCCGCCGAAATGACCGCGTCCGGTTTGTATTTCTCGAATTTGATTGACCGTGTCGGCGCACACGGTGATTCTCGCGCCAATCGCGCTCTGGTTGCATCCTTCGGGCGCGTTTAATTTTACGGAAATCCATTCGCTTTGGTCGCCGATTTTATTTTCAAGCAGATGTAGCGCTCCGTCGCAAAATACGAATATATCGTTGTCGCCGTCGAGGTCGTAATCGCAGGAAATAGCGTTGGCTGCGTCTTTTAAATACAATAAGCCGAGTTCGTCGGATACGTCGTAAAATTCGCCGTCTCGCTGGACGCACATATAGACCCTGTCGGTCGAAGGATAATAATGTCCTTGGCATATCACTATGTCCAGCAATCCGTCATTTTGAAAGTCGGTCCACAAACCGCCGTAATCGCCTAAATGGGAGCGTTTGTCGGCGTCCCTGTGAATTAAATTCAAATTCGCCTCAAATTTATAATCGGGAGGACCTTGATTTATGGTTACGTGAGTGTGTCCTTCGGGGCTTCCCTCGATTATTGTTTCGTAACCTCCGTGGATTAGGCATTGAAGTAAATCCATATCGCCGTCGTTGTCGAAATCGGCGGGCGGAGATTCCCATTGACAAAGCGCCTGCTGCTTTAATTTATTGTCGTCGGGGTCTCTGTATGTGTCTCCGCCGTATGTATGGGCGCTGTAATTTACTTCGTTAGCTACGTCGAGGAAAGTTCCGTTGCCCAAATTTTCTAATATTCGTCCGCCGGTTCTACAATACGGAGATGTAATAACGTCTTGCAAGCCGTCGTTATTATAATCGGTTACGTTCACTCCGTAAAGCGGCTCGGCGATATCGCGAGAGCCGGCGTCTTTGTCTTCGGTAAAGGAGCCGTCGCCGTTTCCTTTCATTAGAATATCTGGGAAGTAAACGCCGTATTTGTAATCGACAAATTTTGTCGCCATATATAAATCTAATACTCCGTCGAGGTCGTAGTCAAGAAGCGATAAGCCCACAGCGTCGATTATGCCCGAATCTAGCGCGGGGAAATATTTGTGATTGTAAAGTCCGGCGTCGCGTTTTAACGTAAAATGTCCAGTTCCGTCGTTTAAGTAAACCTCTGATTTCTCATTGTGTTCTGGATTATACCATTCGAGTCTGTGGTAGTAAAAGCTATTAACGACGTCAAGGTCGCCGTCGTTGTCTAAATCGCCCATAATGCCTACGTCGTATTCCCTATATGGTTTGTCGGGGTCTCTGTTGTCTTCTAGTCCTGATTCCTCTGTAAAATCAACAAATACGCGTTTTTCGGGATTATCCGGGTCGGATACGTTTAGAAGTAACGTAAACGTGTTGCTGTGGCCTTTGATTAATCCGCCCGTTCCTAAGTATAAATCGGGGTAATTGTCGCCGTTTATATCCACGCATTGGATTTTGCTCGTATTGAGCGAATCCAAACCGACTTCGGCGGTTATTTCTTCGAACCAAGTTCCGTCCTGCGCTCTTAAGTCGTTTGTAGTCAAAGGAATAGCGAACAATGCAATCAAAGCGAATAAAAAATAGTATATTTGTTTCATATCTTTTCTCATAATTTGTTTAAAATTGCGTTAAGAAATATACTAAAATTAAATAAACTATGCGAACTTGGCAAAACTGTAATTGACTTTTTATGCGATGAGCGGCGTTTATATACATATTCCTTTTTGTAAGAGAAAGTGCTTTTATTGCGATTTCTATTCCGTCGCATCCTACGCTTCAATCAATGAATTTGTAGATTTGTTGATAGAGGAAATCGATTTACGCTCTCAATACCATAGACTTAATGTCGAAACGATATATTTCGGAGGCGGCACGCCGTCAACGATGTCCGCGGTAGGGACAGGAAAAATACTCAAAAAAATAAAATCTTCTTTTAGCGTAAATAAAACCGCCGAAATAACAATCGAAGCAAATCCGGAATCAGTCAGTCAAGATTGGCTCCAGGAAGTTCGACGCTTAGGTTTCAATAGGTTGAGTTTGGGAGTTCAATCTTTTAACGACGGAGAATTACAGTTTCTACAACGGCTTCACGATTCCAAAGGGGGTATTGAAGCTTTCCTATCTGCGAGAGAGGCTGGATTTGACAATATCGGCGTCGATATTATCTTTTCTATACCCGGGCAAACCGAGCGTTCTTTATTGGATACTCTAAGGCGAGTCGTTGAGTTAAATCCCGAACACGTTTCCGCTTACGATTTAACATACGAGTCCGGCACGCCGCTTCACGAAGCTCTTAATAAGGGAAAGATTAGCAAATTAGAGGAAGATAAAAGCGCTAAATTTTACGAACAAGTCTATACTTTCTTAAAAAAAGCCGATTACAATCATTACGAAGTCTCTAACTTCGCTAAACCCGGCAAAGAAAGCGTTCACAACATAAACTATTGGCGAAGAAAAGAATATTACGGCTTCGGACCTTCGGCGAGCGGTTTTATAAACGGCGAAAGGTATAAAAATTATAGTTCAATAGATAAATATTGCGATTCAATATCAAGCGGCGCTAGTCCTGAATTCTACAGAGAAAAGCTTACCGACGACGAAATTCTATCCGAGATTATTATGCTCGGCTGCCGTTCGTTTGGATTGGATTTAAACGCAATTAAACGCTACGCTGGAAAAGACGCCATAGAGCTTGTTTTCGATTTACTTAAAAGTTGGAGCGAAAGAGATTTGATTGACTTAGCCGGCGAGAACGACAAAATAACTTCCAAAGGATACGCCTTCGCCGACGAAATGGCTATAGCTCTCGCCGCGCGCATAATATAATACAGTGGAAAACATTTTGTTTGCTATCTCGCGAATTTTTTTCAAATTGCTAGCGAATTGTTAGCATTTTGTTAATGTTTTGTTATGGCTTTGCATTTTTAGCT
This sequence comes from uncultured Hyphomicrobiales bacterium, assembly GCA_964509335.1. GTDB lineage: Bacteria > Bacteroidota > Ignavibacteria > Kapaibacteriales > UBA2268 > CAZDXB01. The sequence goes on from CAZDXB010000004.1 coordinate 96,475, forward strand.
TTAGTTTTGAGCTGATAAATGGTATGTATGTTAAGATTATGTTAGCGTATTGTTAATTATATGGATTATCAATTATTAATCGTCGTCGCCTTGCTGGGGTTAGCCGCAGTGGGCATCGTCGTTGGAGTAGCTAACGACGCGGTTAACTTTTTAAACTCCTCCTTTGGCTCCAAAGTAGCTCCAATAAAAATCATCCTCATTGTCGCCGGTTTGGGTATAATTACCGGCGTTACTTTTTCAAGCGGCATGATGGAAGTAGCGAGGAAGGGGATTTTCAATCCTCAATTTTTCGATTTGGAAGAGTTGCTAATTATTTTCTTCGCCGTGATGATTCAAAACATTCTGCTTCTAGACCTATTTAATACTTACGGATTGCCGACTTCCACGACCGTTTCCGTTGTGTTCGGTCTTTTCGGGGGCGCCGTGGCTATTTCATTTTTGAAGATTTATAATAACTCCGAAGCTCTGAACAACATAATACAATATATAAACGTAGGCAAAGTATTCGCAATCTTTACGGCAATATTCTTGTCCGTTTTAGTCGCTTTTATCGCGGGTTTCTTTTTCCAATATATAACGAGACTTATCTTTAGCTTTAATTTCGGCGATAAAATAAAAAGATGGGGTTCGATATGGGGTGGGGTGTGCTTGACCATAATAACTTATTTTATAATTATTAAAGGGGCGAAGGGGGCTTCGTTTATCGACGAAAGCGTCCTCTTTTGGATAAGAAGCAATACCTTATTAGTTTCTGTGATTTGTTTAGTTTTTTGGGTGTTTATTCTTTTTACTCTGAAGTTTTTATTTAAAATCAGCGCTCTGAACGTTATAGTTCTTGTGGGAACGTTCGCTTTAGCGATGGCTTTCGCCGCCAACGATTTGGTGAACTTTATAGGCGCGCCGCTCGCCGGTTTGAACGCGTATAATATAGCCTCGGATTTTGCGAATCCCTCGTCTGTAACGATGGAAGCGCTCGCCAAGCCGTTTAAAACCGATACTTTGTTGCTTCTCGCCGCCGGCGCCGTTATGGTGGTAACATTGTACTTATCCAAAAAAGCGCGCACCGTAAGCAAAACGGAAATAAATTTAGGCAGACAAGATGAAGGATACGAGCGTTTTGAGTCCTTATACGTCTCGAGAATTTTAGTTCGCTCGACGATTTCCGCTTCCAATCGCTTAAGAAAAATATTTCCTGACAAATTCAACAATTGGATAAATTCAAGGTTTAATACGAGCTACTACGAAGAGAATAGCAAAAAGGACGCCGACGCGCCGGCGTTCGACCTTCTTAGAGCCTCCGTCAACTTGGTCGTCGCCTCTGCGCTTATCGCTTGGGGGACGTCGCTAAAGCTGCCGCTTTCCACTACATACGTAACGTTTATAACGGCTATGGCTACCGCGCTTGCCGATAGAGCTTGGGGACGGGAAAGCGCGGTTTATCGCGTTTCCGGCGTTTTTACCGTCGTAGGCGGGTGGTTTTTTACCGCTATTATCGCCGCGTTAATTGCCGGCGTTATAGCTATCGTTTTATTTTACGGCGGCTTAGCGCTTTATATTGTTTTTCTTTTGTTAACCGCTTTTGTCGTTTACAAATCGTACGCTGTGCATAAGAAACGCGATAAATATATGTCCGATAGAGAGAAAGAGCTTATCGCTCCTAAAACGCCGGAGGAAAATCTCGACCTTTTAATTAAAAAGGTATCCGATTATTTAGCTGAAATATCTAGACTCGTCGACGAAAGTTACTCGGGGCTGTTCTCCGGCGGCGAATTGAAATACTTGAAGAAAGCGAAAAAACAAGCGGTTAAGTTGCAGGACGAGGTCGGATTTTTGATGGCTGACGCTATGAAAACCGTCCAATATTCTAAAGACGAGCAACTGGAAGCGGGGCATATTTACGCGAAAGCTATAGGTTCGCTGCACGAGATGTCCTCTAGAGTAATATATATAACCAACCAAAACTTTTGTCATTTTGATAATAATCACGCTCCTTTTTCCGACGACGAAATAGAGCGTTTGAAAGTTGTGTTGGGCGAGTTCAAGGAAATAATCAAATACACGGTAGATAGACTAAGAAGCAAAGATTTTGAATCGCTGAAGAGCTTGGATTCAGCTAAGGAAGATTTTCGCGATTTGGTTGAGAAGAGCAACAAAAAGCAAATGAAAAGAATCAAAAAGGCTCAGTCGAAGAAAAGGCGAAGTATGCTTTTTGTTTCAAATCTAGACGACGTCGAAGGCATTATCATTAATATAGAGCGCGTAGTAAGGGCTTTCAAAGAATTATATGACGAGAACAATAACGATTTAACTCTAAATGAAGAATCTATAACCGGGTCAGAAGAAAATTAAAATAGCAGTTTAAATCCTCGGTCGGGTTTATTAAATTTGTTTAACTCGTTTAGTTCAATAACTGTTAAGGGTGTTAATATGAATCGCTTTATAATTGCGACCGCTCTATTTGTATTTATCGACGTCGAGATTTTGTGTTAAAATGGCTTCAACGTAAGGGCCTTCCGGAGAAAGATAATCGCATTCGGAACGTTTCATCCACTCGGCGGGAGTTAAAACGGGAGTTCCGCCGATTTGGTCGATTCTATCGACTACCATAGCGGCGTGGTTTAGTTCTTGGTCGGCGTGAACGTTAAGCTCCGGTTCGATTTCCGTTCTCATCGGCCCTTCGATAACTCTAGCGCCAATCCAGTATTGATAAAACGCCAGCTATTCTTCGCAAAGGGCGGCGTTTAGCATATCGATTAACTTTTTCGAGTCAACCTTCAAAATTTCTAAACTCCTCTGTCCCATAAAGTTCTCTTTTTATATTGTTACACAAAATTCAAAAAAAGTCTTTCGTTACTTTAAGTTATAGCTAATAAAATAACATAATTTAATTTCTTTCCAAATTTTGAATCATTTTATTCTTGTGTTTGACGCGAAAAAAAATTAACGTTTTTTTCTTTTTTGTTAAAATAACTTGCTTTTTTGATTTTTATATTTATTTTACTGTCGATACACTGAGTCAAAAAGGGAAAAACGTAATGGGAAAACGGCTTTTAGGATATTTGGTATTGGCGACTATTTTGATTTCTTGCGAGGAGTCGAGCGAAGTAAAAGAAAAACGTGTTTTTGCCTTTATGGGAAAGAGTTTGGAAAATCCAATATATTTAGCGGCGGAGAAGTCGGCGAGAGCCGCCGCCGATTCGCTATCCAAGGTTTACGACGCTAATATTATTATTGACTGTTCCACTCCGGAAACAGCGAGCGCCTTGTGGCAAAAGGCGCGTTTGGAGCAATTATCAATGATGGGCGTAAAAGGATTTGCTATATCTGCGTTAAACGCTTCATCTATTGGAGCCGCAATTAACGCCTCCTCCGGCGTTGGAATGGCTGTTGTATGCTTTGACAGCGACGTTCCTTCTTCGATGCGGGAATCGTTTATTGGCGCAGACGACGAAGAGCTGGCGGGCAAGCTTGTAGAAACTATTGACGAGGAGCTAAACGGGGGCGGGAAATTAGCCGTTCTATCGGGTTTTAGCTATTCTAGTTATTACGCGAATTTGATAACCGAGATAAACGAAATTTTAAAAAATTATCAAAATTTGGAACTTCCCGAAGATTTTATATTTTATACAAACGAAACGCCTCAAGGAGCTTTGGATACCTTAGAGGCGGCGATGGAACGAACGGAAGGCGTCGACGGATGGATGATTTTATTGAGCGAGCCTTTTATCGCTAAAGAGGTTATAGGTTTTGACGGAGCTAAGGCTGTAGCCGTGGACGTAATACCTCAACTATTGGACGAAATTGAGCGAGGCGACTTAAACGCCGCAATCGCTAGAGATTATTCGGCTTGGGGGCGAAAATCGATTGAATTGATAGCGGCAAAATCCTTCAAAGGCGAATCGCCGGAAAATACTTTTTATTACGATACGTTAAAAGTAGTCGGGAAAGAGAATGCGTCCGAATGGCTGGAAAAATGGGAATTTTGGTTAGAGTAGAAAATAATGCGGGATATTCTTCGTGAACAATAAACGGGCGATTGATTTGACACAGACGTTAAATTTAATTTGGTTTTTTAAAGCAATATATTATTTTTGCGCAAACTCGAATGTTAAAGATTTGAGAAGTTAAAAAAAGGAGAATTTATATGTTTTGGACTCCCGAATTAGCGAATTATTTAGAAGACGCTCCTTTTCCTTCGACAAAGGAAGAGCTTCTAGATTACGCTCATAGAACTGGGTGTCCGCTTCAAGTTATACATAATATAGAGGAGCTGGACGATTCAGACGAAATAATAATCGAGGGCATAGACGACCTTTGGCCCGAGTACGAAGATATGATAAACGACGAATACCTTTACAACGACGACGAAGAGGAGGTGTACTTCTAGTTCTCCAATACTCCTTCCCGATAAAGACATCCAAAAAATAACTTTAAAGCGCCGTATTTATCCAAATATTTTTATTTTTGAGATTTAAACGGCGTTTAAACTAAAGGCGAAATGTATCTCGACAAAAAATTAACGGCGGCGTTTGCGATAGCGCTTATATTATTAATTCCAATGGGGTTGTGTAAAGCCAATCCCGGAGAAATTAGAGCGGGATTGTTCCCTTCGAAAACAAATCCCGGTCTGTCGGAGATTGGAAAGATAGAGTTCGAAGGAGCTTCGTCTTTCTCCGACTACGAGCTTTCGCCAATCATACCCGTAAAAAAGAGCAAGAGAAACACTCTGCACAAAATGATAGAATATTACTATCTGGAATTGAGGAAAATTCCGCAGAGCAAAACCTATTTGCCGCCGGGTTTTATAACTACTATGAGGGACGTTCTAAAAAAATGGTTTGTTGAGATTAGCTATTTCGAGGGAGCGAGAGCCGAGTCGGGTTTAGAAACAATACTTGAGTTTTATAATCAGAACGGATTTCACGAGGCGAGCGCCGATTACGTTTTCGCTCCCGACTCAAGCGCTGGGGAAAACGTTTTGAAATACCGAGTAAAAGAAGGTCCAAGATACGATTTAAAGGAGTTTGTTATAAACGGGCTCGACAGCGTTTCTCCCAGCGTTTTGAACAAAATAAAAAAAGTTCTCAAACCTCCGTTGAAGAAACCGTTCGACGAAGAAAAGATAATAGCGGAAGTTAACGCCGTTCAAAGAATTTTATCGAACAACGGTTACTATTATTCCGATTTCGACGTGCCTGTAGTATATAAAGACACCGTAAACAAATACGACAGCGTAGTCGTTGAGTTCGAACCGGGGAAAAGGCAAAAGATTTCGGGGTTATGTTACGTCGATAGTCTGGACGGACAGAAAGTAGTAACCAACAGTATGAAACAAAAACAATTGGAGTTTAAAGTCGGCGATTGGTGGAGCAAAAGGCAAATTGAAAAATCGAAAGACAACTTACAATCTCTTGGGACTTTCAAGTACGTCGCTATCGACACAGCGTCGAAATGCGGAGAGTCGGACGAAAATCGCCTTCCTTTGAAGGTTTACGTTAAATACAGAAAGCAAGAGGATTTAGGCGGCGGATTGTATTATAATAAGACGGCGTTTGATAACTTTTTTAACGCGGGTTTGGAGGCGTCTTATTTGAACAGGAACATTGGAGGCGTAGCTCAGTCTATGAACGTATTCGCGCGTTTGGAGTTGCGCGACGTAAGCAGGCTTACCAGTCTCAACGCTAAGCCGGAATTCGAAACGCAGTTGGGGCTTAATTACGCTCAGCCGCTTTTATGGACTATAGATAAAGCCAGAATAGGCGGCGTCGGACAATTTCTTTACACAGTTTCAAAAATCAACACATATTTGCAATTAAATACGGCAAGCCTAAGGTTAAAATTGCCGGTAACGTTGCCTAAATGGACGTATTTCAACGGAATGTCAATTGATTTATCTATTGAGTGGCAAAATCCCGCCAATTTGAGCGAGGCGATAGATTCCGCGATGGCGAATTCGGAAGAGGAGTCCGACAGAGACAGGGTAAGAGAAAGCTTCGCTATTTATAAGACTTTGGCGGATTTTTACGAAAGCAATCCGATGTATAATCCGACTGCTTTTATTCTCGGCGTAACTTTTTCCGGCGACACCCGCGACAACTTGTTTAATCCCACTAAAGGATATTTCACAAATATTTCTTTCGACGTCGGAGGCGGTTTAGGCATAGCAAAGTACTTTCGACCGCAGTTTTCTTATATAAACTTTACCAGTTTGAACAAAAGCTCCGTGTTTGCTTTAAAAGCCAGAACGGGTTATATATATAGATGGGATAAAGAGAACTCTTACGTTCCCGCGGAGCGCCATTTCTTCGCCGGCGGATCCAACAGCGTCAGAGGATGGGAGTCGAGGCGTCTTAGATATATAACTCCAGCGATTAGAGCGGACGACGAAAATGAAGCTCTCGATTTCGCTAGAGATTTTATCGGCAGTAGAGCTATATTGGAAGGCTCTTTCGAGGTTCGCTGGCGTTTCGGCAAACCGCGTTGGGTTAGCGACGTTGTCGGCGAAATAATAAATTTAGGCGTTATGACGGGATTTGTTGATTGGGGGAACGCATTTTACTGGATGGCGTATCAAAAAGATAAGTATTACGAGGATTTGGAATGGAGCGATTTTATTACGGGGTTGGGCGTATCCGCCGGATTGGGGTTCGGCATTCAAACGCCAGTCGGTCCTTTAAGATTGGATTATTCCGTTCCTTTATACGACCCTACGCCGCCGGCGAATTTATCTAAGTTTGTTCCTTCCAGAGAGAAGCCGTTTGAAGCCGCTGTTTTTCATATAGGTTTGGGTTACGCTTTTTGATATATTAGCGGAATAAGCGAAACAATAATTTGAAGTTTTCGTAAAAAGTAATAGATATAGTAATTTGTTTCAAATTTTCGGGAGTTCAAAATGAAAAAGATATTAATTTCCGCTCTTGTTACGCTGTTTCTCGCTCTGTTTTCTTTGTCGGCGGCGGCTAACGACGAAAACGACGAAGACCTCTGGGACGACGATTATGGCTGGGAAGGCAAATTCTCGGTAAAAAGCCCCTGCGTTAAGTTGCTTTTCGGTATGGGAGAGCCCGCTATTGACAAAGACGCTTTTTCGGGCAAATTTGCTAAAATAAGCGCCGCTACGATAAGAATGGGTATGGCGGAGGAAGAAGATTATATGTTGGACGGCGATATTATCGATTACGATTTCACTTATTTATTTCTAGAGAACTCCAGCGCCGAATGGATGGATGAAGCCTCAGCAAACGAAATCGAGACGAAAACTTGGACTTTTGGTTTAGGAAACGCCGACGGATACGGGTATAAATTAGGGGAGAATAGCGATATTGTTTTGTATCGTTCGGGAGCTATAATATGGTCTAAGTCTGATTTTGTTTATGAAGACGACGCTATGGAATCCAAAGATATTAGCAAAATGGATTACATCGGAGATGGCTTCAGGTTTGGCGATTTTTACGAAAGCGGCGTTAAAATAAAGATATACAAGCCGCTCGCTATTTCCGCCGGATATAAAAGAACGGTCGTTTTTCCGCGGCATTTGTTTTGGTACTGGGCTGGAAGCGATTTGCTTAGGAAGATTGGAGACGTTCTGCTTGGCGAGTTTACCGATGAGATTTTCAAAGCGTCCCCTTACGCCGGTCCGATTGTCGATTTTGTTTTGAGGAGCGCTTATAATATGGGCTTTTACGAATTGCGAAAAAACGATATGAATTGGCCCATAAGCACCGACGAGCCGCTAATGTTCGACGGTTACAACATAGGGCTTTCTTTTGCTTTCTAGTTGAGAGTTTTAAAAAAAGGATTTACTATTATTTAAGAGCGGCGCAATTCAGTTACGCGCCGTTTTTTATGAAAAAGCGTTTGTTAATAGCGGTTGTTTTTTTAGTTTCTTTCGTCGCTTCTCGCGCCGATAGCGTGGATTCTTTGTTCGCCCCGACTTTTTGGGAAAAATTAGTAGAAAGGATAGATTATTCGGATAAGACGATTAATCGAAATATCGTAAGAGCGAGATATGGAGTATTCGCATTGAGCTATCCAACCGCCGACGTATTGTCCAAGTTTTCGACGGTATATCTTACCCAATTTGATTACGGATTCTTTCGCTGGGAGAGGGATTATAAGGAGAGCGGCTTCGCTAAGTTCGCTTCCGAAAGCGTTTTTCTAGGCAATCTGTCGTCGCATATGGGCTTGCCGATAGACAATTACGACTTAAAAACGACGGATAACTGGAGATTCGGCTTTGAATTTACCAACGGATACGGTTACGATTCGTTGAACGGCGACGGCGAAACGTTATTTCTTTTCCACGGCGGTTCTGTTTCTTGGGCAAAAATTGACATTGAAAATCCCGGCGATTCTCCGGCGGAACAAGAAAAATTCGATTATTTCGACGAAAATTATAAATTCGGGACGATATTTGAAACGGGCGCGAAATATTTAGTTGATAACGGCGTAGGTTTTGAGTTGTCTTACGAGCATAATTTTGTTTTCCCTAATTTTGAGGGATTTAAGTGGTTTGGGACTTCTATCGCCGAATTGGCGCTTCAACGGACTATTGATTATTTGGGCGAGGATTTTCTGGACGATTATCCGAGATACTTTCCTTTACTGAATTTTATAGTGAAGAACTGCGTTTCGGCGATTTTTTACGAGTTTAGAAGAAATAAAATGCACTGGTTTTTTCCAAGCAAAACTCCTATTAGCTACGACGGATTGATTCTGAGCTTCTCTTACGTATTTTAAACGCTTTCTTTGTATCTTTCTAGAAATTCGACGACAGCCGGGGCGTTTGCTTTGAACAAATCTTCTGAATCGCCTTCGAATTTAACGACGCCGTCTTCGAGCAGGGCGACTTTATTGGCTATCTTAAAGACGGAGAACATATCGTGGGTTATTATAATAGATGTCGCGCTGCCTTTTTGCGTTAGCTCGGCGATTAAATTATCTATTTGCTGCGAAGTAACGGGGTCGAGTCCGGTTGTCGGTTCGTCGTAGAAAACGTATTCCGGGGCGCCGGCTAAAGCTCTCGCGACGCCGACTCTTTTCTTCATTCCTCCAGACAAGTCCGCCGGCATTTTGTTTTTTAGTATGTTCCACTCTCTTTGGAACTCTTCTTCGGAAACTTTTTCTTTGTCTGGAAGCAAACCGACTGAAGTTAGAACTTTTATAGCTTCCAATTCTAATTTTCGTTCGTCGCGTTCGCCTCGCTCGTGAATGCCGAGAACGACGTTGCGGTAAACGGTGTAAGAGTCGAACAAAGCCGAGCCTTGGAAAACGAAGCCAATGCGGTCTCTTAGTTTGCGCATTTCTTCGTCGCTCATTTTTTGGACGTTCTTGCCGTCGATTTCCACAGAGCCTTTGTCGGGCGTAAGCAAGCCGACGACGCATTTGAGGAGGACGCTTTTGCCGCAACCTGATTTGCCGATAATGCAGAACGCCTCGCCGGTCTCGATTTTCAGATTAACGCCTCCGAGAACGTTTTTCTCGCCGAATGATTTATGTAGATTCTTTATCTCTATCATCTTAGATTACCGCAAAAGCAATTTATAAATAAAAGGTTTACAAGATTTCAAAAAAATTTTTAGTCGCAAGAAAAAATTAATGAGTTTTATAAACGACGGCGTTAATATTCATCCCCGCTCCAACCGAAGCGAACACGTAATTTTTACCGCTTTCATATTTATGACGGTCAATTAACTTATTTATCGTTATATCAAGTAAAGTTGGCAAGGTTGCTACGGAACTGTTGCCGAGATAAGATATAGACATAGGCATTATATCGTATATTTCGTTTTTGGTAACATCGACTTTGTCGAAAAGATGAAAAATCCTTCTGACAATTTCCTCGTCCATTTTTTCATTCGCTTGATGGATAAAGATTTTTGATATATCTTCAAGAGACAACCCCGCTTTTAGTATAGCGCCTTTAACGAGAGGCGGCACATAGGTAATCGCGTATTTATAAAGTTTATTGCCTTCCATCTTCAAGAATAAATTGTCGCCTTTGTAGTCTGGATTGTAAGAGACGCCCATTTTTAAAAGCTCTGCGTAACGCTCGGTATCGGATCTTGCTAAACTGCTTAGAATTCCAACTTTTTCGTCGGTTTCTACACATTCTAAAATAGTCGCTCCAGCGCCGTCTGAATATAGCATACTATCGCGGTCGTGTGGGTCGCTTATTCTTGACAGAGTTTCCGCTCCTATTATTAAGGCTTTTTTCCCTTCGCCGCTTTTAAAAAATGAGTGGCATTGTATCAATGCCTGTAGCCAGCCGGGGCAGCCAAAAGGCAAGTCGGAAGCCGTTAAATAAGGATTATTTATTCTTAACTTGTTTTTTATTCTCGCCGCTATCGAGGGAACAAAACTGGAAAATCTATTGTCATAAGAAACATCGCCAAAGTTGTGAGCTACAATAATATAATCCAAACTCTCGGGGTCGATACGCGACGATTCTATAGCTTTCACAGCCGACAGGTAGCCTAAATCGGACGTTACTTGGTCTTTACGAGCGTATCTTCTCTCTTTTATACCGGTGATTTCTTCAAATTTCCTAACTATTTCCTCGGGCGGTTTATCTATTAATTTTCCGGAGGAGTCGAAGAATTTGTTGTTTAAAAAGTCGGAATTCTTGACGGTTACCGTTGGTATATACGACCCTGTCGCTGTTATTAATGTTCTTAAGCTCATTTCTTTTTTTGCTAATTTAATAATATTATTTAAGTAAATTTCTAAAATATTCCGTCAAAAAGCAAAGATTTTTAAGTTTAGATGGAAAGAAAATATTCATTTTGTCTAAAAAAGCCAGACTGTTTTAATAGTCGTGGGGGAGCAAAGCCGCTTTATAGGCGGAGATATATAGCGTCGCCGTTTATTTGTCGATAAGAGTATTGTTCAAGACAAAAAAGGGGGCGCTGGTTTTATAATTATTGGTTTATCCTTTCAAACTTCTTCTCGCTCGCTTATCGACTAAAGAGAATACGCGCTGTATCGCGTTTTGCTTTTTTGATTTTAGGTGTCCCTTGACTTTTATCGTCTCGAAGCCGAGTTCGTCTTGTAATTTATAGTATTCGCGGTATAAATCGGCGTTCTTTAGCGGCTTGTTTTTGCCTTTCGAGCGGAAATCGTTGGCTTCTAATTTCGCGCGCCTGTTCAATAGTCCGGCGACGCATTGAGAGTCGGTGAATAAGCGAATGGAGCCGTCGTATTTGTCGGACAGCTTTTGTTTATAGTAGTCGAGCGCGCTGAGAACTGTTTGAACTTCCAGTCGCGTGGAGCTTGTATTCCCGAACTCTACCGTTGTTATTTGCTGAATCAACGCGCCTTTGTTAATTTTCTCCGGCGGTGTTTCTATAACCTCGTCGGATACGATTAGATACGCGCCGACGCCGATTTTTTGTTTTGGGTTCGCGCTGGCGTCGGTGAATATGTTGGCGTTTGTCATAATTTTTTGGTCGATATATTTAGTAGGGGCGCGGCATGCCGCGCCCCTACTAGAAACGTGTTTTACCGTCCCGTCTCGTTCAACAAATCTTTTGCTTCGGTTAAATTCGGATTGATTTTTAACGCCCATTCGAACATATTTTTCGCTTCTTCTTTAGCGCCGCCTTTAAGGAATGTTTTGCCGGAGCCGAGACAGGCGCGAGCGTTGTGGTCGTTCAGCTTGAGGGCTTGCTTGTATAGATTTATAGCGTTCTCTAAATCTCCAAGGGCTGTCAATCCCTCGGCGACGTCGCATAAGATGTCGTCGAGCAGTAAATTCAAACCCGTGTCGTATTTCCAGTATTTCCAATTGTTCATCACTTCCGTTAGAATTTCGAGAGCGGAAGCCCAGTCTTCCTTAAACGCGGCGATTTTCGCTTTCAGGTATTTTGTGTCAACGTGATTTTGAATTATTTGAGCGGCTTTGTCGGCGTATTCCTCAGCTTTTTGGTAGTCGTTTTGTATTATGGATATGAGAGCGAGCTTGTTTGTCGCGTGGTATTTCCATTTGTCGCTTATAGCGTCGGACGCGACGGCTTTTTCGAGTTTGACTTTCGCGTCTTCGATTACGCCCTTTTCTAGAGAATTTTCCGCTTCGCCTATTAGTATATACTCGTCGATTTCGTCTTTAAATTTCTTTTCCGCCTTTTTCGCCAGATTTTTTCCGTATAAATAGTCGAGTCTTGAGAAAATCTTAAGCGTCGCTTTTTTCCAAGTCCAATATTTACGCGCTCTCGCGGAGGCTTTCGCGCCGGCGGAGTAAACTTTGCCCGGATTATCGAAAACCAGTCTTAACGCTTTAATTAGCGATTTTTTGTCCGGTTCTAACAAATACGCCTCGCCCGTAAGTTTTTTGTCTTTGAGCTTATCGCCGACGAAGTTCTTTTCGGCGGGGATTAGCCACGAAGTTTCCTCGTCGCAGAAGTCGTCGGTCGAGCCGCCTTTTGTAACGACGGACGGCAGTCCGCAAGACATCGCTTCCAAAGTCGGCAGCGAGAAGCCTTCGCCTCTATACGGCGAAACGAAAACGTCGCAGGAGCGATATAGTTTGGGCATATCCGCGTCGGGAAGATAATCGTTGATATAGATAATTTCCGGCGAGCCTTCTTTTTGCCTCAACTCTTCGATTTTCTCTTTGGCGTTGATGTTTTTGTAAAACGATTCGCCGCCCATATCTTTTATAACGAGGCAGACGTCGTCTTCTGAACTGAATATTGTCGAATAGGCTTCCAATAATATATCTATTCCTTTTCTGTATATCGTGCCGCCGACGAACAGGAATTTGAATTTTTTGTCGGTCGGCAAGTCTATTTTATCGTCGCTCGGCTTGAATATTTCGGGAGCGATACCGTTGGGGATTATTTGTACTTTGTCGAAGTCTATTCCGGAATTGACTATTGCCTGGCGCGAGAAGTTCGACGGCGTCCATATTTCGTCGGCTTTTTTGAATGTTTCGGCTGTTTCGTTCCACAATTGCGAAAACTCCCAAGGTTGCATTATTATCCATTTAGCTCCCTTCGGGTCTTCGTCTTTTGGGGGCCATTGATGGCGAATCCATACGTATGGCAGTTTGGCGATTTCCTCAGGCGCAGGCGGCTTATATCGTATGTCTCGTTTTTTGATTTCCTCGTATTTCGGATTTTCCTCGGCGTCGAAATCGTCTTCCTCAAAAGGCACTACGGTTAAATCCGCTAAGTTGGATTCTATTATATTCGAGCAGTGTTCCCGATTAATAAGAGCGAAAGAATGATAAACGAACTGCGAGCCTTCCCAGACGATATTAAGCTCCGGTTTGTGAACTTCTTCGGACGTAATTTCTTCCGGAGCTTCAGACTCTTCTTCCGGTTTAACGGCTGTTTCTTCGGTTTCTTTAGGGGATTCGTCGTCTTCTAAGGAAGAAAAATCAATACCGTAAAGTTTGTCCGTAGGTTCTATTTTCTCTTCCTCGGCGGGTTCTTCTTGTGGCTCTTTTCCGGTTGTTTTTTCTTTCGGCGTTTCTTCGGAAATTTCCGTCACTTTTCGTTCCGCCGCTACTTTTTTTGCCCTGACGTTCATATTCAGATTTATATATCCTTTGTCTTGCGGCAAGTCTTCCTCGCTAATTTCGACTACTTTAAATCCCGCGTTTTCAAGATGTTTGCGAATACTAAGCTCGTCGAAAGCGACGCAGTGGTAGTCGCCGGGGTTTGTCTGTCCGCCGAATATCATATAGGAAGCGACGTCGGCGTCCCATTTGCCTTCCATATAAGCTTTCATTTGCAGTTTCAACGAAGGGCAGCGGATTATTAAATTGCCGTTCGGTTTCAGGACGCGCGCCCACTCTTTCAATATTAAGTCCGTTTGCCTGTGCGAAAAATGCTCGAGGATGTCGCTCGCTAAAATCAACTCCGCGCTTTCGTCAGACAGTTCGAGTTTTCTTACGTCCATCCGAACGACTCTCGGGTCGCCGCCGTATAAATCTATATTCAAAAAACCTTCCCTGACGTCCTCGCCGCAGCCGAGATTTAGATATAGCGGTTTTGGTAGCGGGTCGGGGACTTCGCCCGTCGCCGGTTTGTTTGAAAAGCCGCCTTCTAAATCGTTTTTGAATTGGGAGCGATTCATAGCCTCCTCTCGCGGCGCTTCGTTTTTTCCTTTCTGGCTTTCTTTTTCTTCCATTGTTTCCTCTGGCTCTCTTTGTTTTCTAATGACTTCGACGCCGTTCCAATCTTCGGCGTATTCCGGCAAAATACCGTAATTGTCTATAATTACAAATTTAGCGGGCTTTTTTAAGCTTTTAAATTTATCGAAAAGTATTTTCTCGTAGTCGTCGTTGGGACCGAGTTCGATTTCTATCGTTTCGAATTCGTCCGTTTCTTTTGGCTTGGGTTCGGCTTCTGACGTTTCCGCTTCTTTTTCCTCTGGGACGACTTCCGTTTCAAGCTCTTCGATTTCTCGAGTTTTCGGCTTTTCAAAATCTTTATCCGTAGGCTCTACGGCAGGCTTTTCAGCGATAAATACGATTTCCTCGCCTTTGTCTTGTCTTTCTAGTTCGCTTATTTTGGCTTGGATGTCTTCTTCGCTTTCGGCGCCGTAATAATCGGCGACCATTCGCTCAAGCAGGTCTCTGTCAAACGACGAGGAGTCGGTTTCTATTTTTTTTAGCTTCAATCCGGCGGTTTCCAATAGTCTCTTTAACGAATCGACCGTGAAGAAGACGCCGCTTGTGTATGTGTTAAGCAAATTCCAGTCTTCGCTCAATATTTCGAAACCGAAAGAGTCGATATTTGGAACTGTCCCAAAAAAAACGCCGCCAGGTTCGAGAGCGTTAAAGATTTTCTCGACCGATTCTTTTGGGCTGTATTGTTTGTTAAGGGAGTTAATCGCCGCAATAGCCGCGAAATCGTTTTTCTTTAAGTCCAATTGAATGAAGTCGCTTTTGCTAATGGTTGTCTCTAATTCCGCTTCCGCCGTGTTTGAGGCTTCCTCGTTAAATTCAGAGCCGGCTACATCGTATCCCTTGTCTTTGAAGCTTTTTAGCAAATCGCCTCGGGAGCATTCTATTTCGAAGATTTTTCCTTTGTTCTTGATGTATTCCTCCGCCTCGTTAATTAAGTTTATGCGAGCCGCCGCCTCGTCGCTTTCGACGCCGTCCGACGGCGCTCCGCTTTCGACGGCGGCGTATTGTTTGAGGACTTCCAGCTGCGTTTTCTCGTCGAATTTCTTTTTAACGTAAACGGCACTGCATTCGAGGCATTTAGCTAAGCTGGGAAGAACCGACAGGTTTTCGCGCTCTTCCGAACCGCAAACCGGGCAGTTTGATTCGATTAAATTGTCGTTTAATTCCTTGCCGTTTATTTTCAGTCCCATAAGCTATTCGACGTTGACTTTATTTATATTATTTTTCGGTTTTGTCGTTTGGATAAATCTATCGGCAATTGTTTTCGGCGAAAGTTCTGTCATACACTCGACTTTGCATTCCCGCGACCAATAGCAACTAAGGCAGTCGAGTTCCTCGTTGCGAATGTATTCAAAATCGACTTTTCCGTCGCCTATCAACGCTGGATTTGTGGGACCAAGTATCGCCAGAGTCGGCTTGCCGAGAAGTTTATGAGCGATGTGCAGGAACGCTCTGTCGATTACTATAAACGCGTCGCATTTGGACGCCAAGGCGATTTGTTTACGAAGCTGGATTTCTTTTTCGGCGCAACCGTAAACTTCCGGTTCCCCTTTAGCCAAAGGTTCGCTTCCGAAAGCGATGAGTTTAAATTCGTCGTCGATTTTCAATAGTTCGTTTATCAATTCTTCGCCTTTTGGGTAGAGTCTTAGAGGGTCATTTTTGGTTAGCAAATGTAAGCCGATTAACTTGCCTTCGGGGATTTCTCCGAAATATTGAGATACTTCCTCGTCCGCCCATTCGCTCTCGTTTTCTGCGATTTCGTAAACGAATTCAAAATCGTCGAGCTTAATTCCCGCTATGTTGCCAATTATGTCTTTATAGCGAAGGACGCCAAAATACTCGGGCAACAGTCTCATTATGTCGTTGTAATCAATAGCGACGTCGCTGATTGCTTCGTTGGCGAACTCATCGCTGGATAAAGCAAGGACAAAATCCTCAATTTGCGGATGCGAAGCGAGAATTTCGGCGACTGTATCGCTGCCGGAGACCGTTATTAGCAGATGCGGATATTTCTTTTTTAGCTCGCTAATAACTGCGCTTATCATTAAGGCGTCGCCGATAGAGTCGGGGCATTTAATAAAAACGGTTCGCGCTTTATCGTAGCCTCGGTTCCAGAAATGGCTGGAAAAAGACGTTAGATTTGGGTTCTCATTTATCGGCGTTTCTTCTATAGAGTTTTCCCAAGCGGCGACAAAATCCTCGAAAGTATCTACGGACGTTATTTCTTTCCAAGGTTTTATAAAAACATGCTCGGACGAATCGGGCGCGCTCGCGGCTTCTGGCGACCGCTCGGAGCGATATACTATCGTTTTAACTTCCGCCAGAGCGGCGAAAGTTTTGTGCCACGAATCGCATGCTACGCATATATCCGCCGAAGCGATTAATTGCATTTGCTCATCAAAATCGTAGCCGCGCTTGTCTATGCAATTTTCGTGTATCGGGAAATCGTCTTCCTCCTCAGGCGTTCCGATTACTATTGGTTTAATTTCTTCATTTTCTAAATAATCCAATGTGTTTTTCCAGTATTCAGGCGAAATCCAATTTTTCTTGCATTTCGGCGTTCCTTTTAAGCTACCCGTCGGCGCTAATACGACTTGCGGGTCTTCAATTTTCTCGCTTGTGAATTCCGCCGTCCATTTTGGGTTCGGTTTTATATTATAGCGTTGGAATATGTCGAGCTTTTCGTTCCATTCGGCGTCGTTGTCTAAATTCTCGGGCGTCGCGCCCATGCCTAGAAAGTTCTTGAATTTAGGGAAAGTCGAACGCAGAAAAGCCTCGATTAAGTATTCGTTATCCCATTGAATAAAGTAAACATTTTTCAGTTTGGGGAACACTTTGAAGAAGTTCTCCATAGTTTTCAGCGAGTCGGGGAGGCTGACTACGACGCTTTCCGGCGATTCGTCGTAAAACGAGCTTAACAAAAGCAGAGCGTCGCCAGCGCCGCCGACATGGAAGTAGAAGTCGCCGAAGTTGTGGAATATGTTGATGAATTGATTTACGGCGATTTTGTCTTTATAGTTCGGTATGATTTCCCGGCTCAAATAAACGAAGCCCCCTTCCGTTTTCTCGACGAACGTTTCCAAGTGGATTCTTGCCAAACGCGCGCTCCACTTCGCGAAAAATGTCTTTGCGGATTCAATGTTTAGTTCGTTGATTTTTTCTTGGTCGTCTAGCGTTTTGCCCTCGTGATGAATCGCGACGCATTCCGGTTCGTAATATATCTTTTTGCCGGCTTCTCTTGCTTTGAAGCATAAATCGGTGTCTTCGAAGTAAAGAGGATAGGATTCGTCAAAACCGCCGATTTGCTCGAACAGCCGAGACGGGATTACGAAGAACGCGCCCGTTACGGCTTGGACTTCCTCCGCTTCGTTTACGCGCGGGTCGGATTCCAAGACGTGGCGGTATCTGTGTTGGGGCAAAATTTCGTATTTTCCTTTCTCTCTCTGAAATTCTATGCCGCAATGCTGAATAGTTCTATCGGGATAAAGCAGTTTTGCGCCGACTACGCCTATCGACTCGTCGCTTTCGAAACGCTTTAGAGCGGCGTCGAGCCATCCCGCTTCCGGCTCGGCGTCGTTGTTGAGGAAAACCAAAAATTCGCTTTCCGCTTTAGCCGCGGCTTGATTGCATCCTTTAGCGAATCCGAGATTCTTCTCGTTGTAAATTGGCTTAACGTTGTCTAATTCCTCGCTTTTTCTTTCGAGCCATTCTCGCGTTCCGTCGCTTGAGCCGTTATCGACTATAATTAATTCGAAATCCTCCGTCGTATTTTTATATAATCTATCGACGCATTTTTTAGTGTATTCCAAATTATTCAGAGCTAACGCTATAACGCTCGCTTTTGTTTTTGCTTTTGGTTTGGTCGGTTCTTGCGGTTTTTGCTTCAGCGCTCTTTCGAACTCTTCAATTTCCGCTTTGCAGTCGCGTATTTTCGCTATTTTTAGTAATTCCTTTATTTTGTCGCGGTCGTCGGGATTTTTTAGCAAATCTCCTCTGAGCCACTGGTCCATAAGATTTACCGCCGTTCTGTGTTCCGGCTCTAAAGGCTTGATTTCGTCGCCCCATTTATTAATTAATCGCGAATAATTCTCTTCGTTTTTGTCGTCTCTGCCTTCGGTTTGGGATTCATGATGATATACGACAGACTCGCCGCAATATCTTATTTTGTATCCGGCTTTTTTTGCCCGCAGGCAGAAATCAATATCCACGTAGCCGTTTTTAAATTCCTCGTCGAACGCGCCGATTTCGTCGATTAATTTTTGTCTTACGAACATGCATGCCGCGGTAACGCATTCTTCCTCGCCGTTTATTCGCGCTTCTGGGACGTTTTCTAATTTCCTGTATCTGTTTTTATAATAAAATAATTTCTTGCCGTCGGAAAGCCCTACTTGAACGCCGCAATGTTGGATTAAGCTGGAATTGGGATACAGCAGTAAAGCGCCGATAATTCCGGCGTCCTTATGCTTTTTCGCTTCGAGCAATAGCTTGTCGAGCCAGCCGGACGTAGGCTCGCAGTCGTCGCTTAGAAATAATAGGTATTCCGAGCCGCTTCTTTCTATTCCTTGGTTATTAGCTTTCGCGAAGCCTAAGTTCTCGCCGTTTATTATATAATCGAAATTTTCATGGAACGTGGATAAATCTTCGAGATAGTCTTTGGTTCCGTCGGTTGAGCCGTTGTCTATCGCTATTAGTTTGAACGAGCCGAATTTTGTCGTTTGATATAGCGCGGCGAAGCATTTTTTGGTTAATTCGAGATTGTTAAAAGTGGGGACTATTATAGTTACCGGCGGTTCGTCATAAGCGTCGCTTACGTCTTTTTCGTATATTTCTTTTAAACGCTCGCCGTCTTTAATTCTTTTTTGCGAATTTTCTTCCAGCAAAGTAGCCGTTAGCTCGGGAAATGAATAATACAGGTTGTCGAGTTTATCCAGAACTTTGCCCATTGCGTAGAAATTGCATCGCTCGCCGTCATTGGGCAAATTCGGATTGTTGAGACCCGGAGGGGTAACGAAATCCTCGCCCCTTTTCTTTGCCCAGCCGAAGTCTGTCAGAACCGGCTTTCCGTTTCTAACTATAATATTCTCCGCCGTTATATCCCTGTGTATAATGTCATTAGCGTCAAGCTCATCCAATAATTCCAAACAATGTAAAACGAACTTTTTATAGCTTTCTTCGTCGTTTTCCTTGTAGAATTTATGCGCTTCGTCGAGCCTGTAACCTTCGATAAGCTCTTCTTCGAAATGCGAATCTTCGCTCTTAAAATTGAAGACTTTCGGAAAATACTCCGAGTCTAACTCCTTAAGAATATTATATTCTCGTTCGGCTAAGTTATGATTTGTTTGCTTTACGATTTTATCGTCGAGTTTATATACGCGGCTAATGTATGTCTTGCCATCGATCGTGTCGAGAACCCTCGATGAAACGGCTTCTTCCGGCGGATGAATAAAAGGGAAAGATTCGTCGCAAATTATTTTATTGTAATCGTCGATTTTTAAGGCGTTTTTTCTAAGGATTTCGCAAATTCGGGAGAAATCCCTCAATTGAGTCTGTCTAATTTTTATTCCCGTGTATTCGCCGAGAACAGCGGCAATGTTAGCGTATTGATTGACCGCCGCGCCGAGATAATATACCGTCTCGTATAGAATAAAAAGCTGTAATTCTAAGGCGGGCAGTCCGAAGATGTTCTTATATCTTTGTCGCGAATTAATCAGCCGCTTTTCGAATTCTTCCGGGAAAAAGCCGGTTCCAAGCTTAAAAACGTTAAAGTTGAGAAAATTGAGTCCGCCTTGCTTTATATCGATGGGGATTCGATATTCTACGAGCTTGTCGGTTCGTTTTTCGGCGTAATTCCCGCAGTATAAGTCGAGCGTTTCCAAAGCGTTTTCGTCGAGCGCCGCCTCTAATATCATATCGCCGTAAACGTCGGCTTGGTCGCTAATTAGCTCCCAGTTGCGCAAAGCGACGTAGGGGATTTTCTTTTCGTTTAAGAGCGAGAATATTTCCCATAAATTTATCGTTTGTTTGGGTTTTTGTATCTCGCCGACGATTTCCTCTTTTTTCACAGCGGCGTATAAACAACGCGTCGGCGAAATCTCTCCAATTTTTTTGAAAGCGACGAAGTTCTTTTTCAGAGCTTCTTCGAACTCCTCTTTATTATACGGCTCGGTTATCGCTTCCTCGTTGTATTCTAAGCGCTTAAAGGATTGAATAGCTTCGTCGCTCGGTTCTATCCATTCGACGATAAGTATTTCGTTCGTCAGCGACGCCAGTTTTTCGACCGCTTTGCTCAAACTGCCGTAGTCGGCGGCGCAGGAATATATCCAGTGGACGAGAGCGAAAGCCAATACCAAATCCGCCGGCTCTTCGTAATCGAGAATGTTTTGTTTGTCGATTCGAACGTTGGAGTATCCGAACTTGTCTTTTATTTTTTGGATAATATTTAGATATTCCTTGTCGATATCAAGAGCCGTAGCCTGTGGCGCGCCTTTCAATACGCCGTGGAAGCAGAAAAAGCCGGCGCCGGCGCCTAAATCGAGAATGCTTTTGTGGTCGAACCATTGCGACTCGAATAGTTGAGTCAAAGCCTCCTTTTTGCGCAATAGCTTTTGGTCTTCGGGGTTTACTTCGACGAAGTTATCTCCCAGCAGAAACTTTTGGTAGCCGCCGACTTCCGCTATTTCGCCCAGCGAGAGCCTCGCCGGCTCGGCGTATTTGTTCGGTTCGTCGTATAGCTCGACTTTTCTTTCGCTCATATACTCCAGAGTTTTATATCTAATTTAAATCAATAAAAAATATAGACTATACCAAAAAACAAAATACGTGCCAAGGGGGGAGATGATTTCGGGGTTGCGATTGCAGAATGGCGATTAGCGGCGACGTTTCCAGACGCTTTGAATCAAAAGGCTTTTTTGTACGCCAATTCCGCTATTTCCAAGCAACAAGTAAGACCCGGGGACTCTATTCCTATGAGATTAATTAATCCGGGCAGGTTTCTGGCGGATTCTTCTTTTATTATAAAGTCTTTTGTTTCGCTTTTCTCGCCTTTCAATTTGGCTCTTATTCCCGCTTGGTCGGGCGATAAGTCGTCCGGTTTCAAATCTTTGAGGTATCTGGCGACGGATACGTAAAAAGAATCCCGGAGGCTTTCGGGCGTAGAGTAGTCTTTCGTTCTGCCGTCGAGATATAATATGTCCGGTCCTAATTTCAACTCGCCGTTCAGTTCCGGCGTAACGTGAACGCCGAGAAAATCCGCGTGATTCGGTGGAACGGGATATATTAGGCGCTTGGCGAGATGTTTTTTCGACGAGGCGATTCTAAAGTAATGCCCCTTGCAATATTGCAACTCGTAACCGGCGGCTTTAAGGTCTATGCCGAACGCTTCGGCGACTTTGTCGGAATCCAATCCGGCGGCGTTGATAACCGTTTCGGTCTGAACTTTGAACGACTCGCCGTCGGGGGTTTCTATCGTCAGCTCATAGCCGCCTGTTATTTTATCCGCGCCCGCGAACGAATGTTTATAGGCGAAGTCGGCGCCGTTGTCAATGGCGTCTAATTCTAAGCTCGACATTAGCCCGTGCGTGTCCAATATGCCGGTTGTGGGCGACCAAAGCCCCGCTGCCGCTTTTACGTATGGTTCGCGTTCGTTCAGCGTTTCCGGGGAAATTTCGTATATCTCTTCGACGCCGTTCTTTTTGGCTTTGCCGAGAATTTTTTGCAACTCCGCGGTTTCGTCTTCGTCGGTCGCTACGATGTATTTGCCGACGCGTTTATGTTCGATTCCCTTTTTCTCGCAGTATCCGTAAAGGCGTTTCTTTCCGGCGACGCATAGTTTAGCTTTCAGCGAGCCTTTCGGATAATAAAGTCCGGCGTGGATAACCTCGCTGTTTCTCGAACTACTTTCCTCGCCGAAACGGGGATGCCGCTCTATTGCGAGAACGGATTTCCCCTCTGCCGAGAACTTTGCCGCGCAAGCCAAACCGACTACTCCCGCGCCTATGATTGTTACGCCGTAATCCATAATTGATATTTTCGTTCCGAGATATTTAGAGCTTTTTATTGCGGTTTATATAGTTCCGTGAAAGCTGGATTGTCGTTTTTCGCCGCGGATTTTTTAGCGAGTTCCTTTTTGAACTCGGCGTATTTGTCCGAAAGCTCTTCGTCGCCTTGCGCGATAATTTGAACCGCTAGCAAAGCGGCGTTTTTAGCTCCGTCGATAGCTACCGACGCTACGGGAACGCCCGGCGGCATTTGGACTATCGATAGCAACGAGTCCAAGCCGTTCAAAGCTTTTGATTTGATTGGCACTCCGATAACGGGCAGAGTCGTGTTGCCGGCGATAACGCCGGGAAGATGAGCCGCGCCTCCGGCTCCCGCTATGACTACTCGTAAGCCTCTTTTTTTGACGTTCCGACCGTATTCTAAAATTTCTTCGGGGTTTCTGTGAGCGGATATTACTCGCATTTCGTAACCTATGCCGAATTCGTCCAAAGCGTCGGCGGCTTTTTGCATAACGGGCAAATCCGAATCGCTTCCCATTATTATGCTTACTTTAGGCGGAAAATTGGGCATTGTTCTACTCCTTTGTTTATTCTTAAAAATTAATTTTCGCTTGCCTTGTTTAATTTAACGGACACGGCTTTCGAAACGCCTTCTTCCTCCATAGTTATTCCGTAGAGAACGTCGGCGTATTCCATAGTTTTTTTGTTATGAGTAACAATAACGAACTGCGTGTCTTCGCTGAAATCTCTTATTAAATCTAAGAAACGGTCTATGTTTGCGTCGTCCAAAGGAGCGTCCACTTCGTCGAGTATGCAGAAGGGACTTGGCTTTACTAAGTAAATAGCGAAAAGCATAGCGATGGCGGTTAATGCTTTTTCGCCGCTAGAAAGTCCTTCTATCGACCTTGGGCGTTTGCCGGGAGGCTTCGCTGTTATTTGAACGTCCGATTCCAAAGGGTCGCCTTCGGATAGATGCAAGTCCGCTTCGCCTTCCATTCCGAATAAATTTTTGAACAGTCCCTGAAAGTGTTTGTTCACTCTGTCGAAAGTTTCCCTGAATTTCTGTCTCGCCGTTTGATTTATCTCGTCTATCGTTTCAATCAAGTTCTTTTCCGATTCTTCCAAATCCTTTATTTGATTTTCGTAGAACTGCAATCGTTCTTTTTGAGATTCGTATTCTTCAAGCGCCATAAAGTTCACGGCGCCGATTTTAGCTAATTTTTCCTTTACGGCGCCGACCTTTTCTTTCTGTTCGTCGATAGGGACTGTCTCGTCTATTTCTAATTCGTTGTTTTCCAAATCGACGTCTAAATCGTCTCTTGCTTTGGCTTTCATATCGCCTACTTTGATAGAAAGCTCGCTGGCGCTTATTTCCTTTACGTGAATCTTCTCTTGCAGCGAGTCGAATTCGTTTCTGAAGTTTTCAAACTCCTCTGATTTAATTTTAATATCTTCTTTAAAACCGGCGGTTTTGTCCGAAAGGTATTCCCTTTTCGATTGAGCTTCGTTGGTCTTTTCCGTCGTTTCAGTTAAGGCGCTTTCCAATTCGACGTTTTTTCTTTTCAAATTCTCTATTTCTTTTTGGGCGCTGATTAATTCGTCGCCGCGAGATTTGACGTCGGATTCGTTTTCGGCGGCTCGTTTTTTTAGGTTTTCTATTTCTTTTTCCAACGAAGAAGCGCCTTGTTGTAGTTTGACGCCTTCCTTTTCGAAGCTTCTGAACTCCTCGTCTTTAACGTTAAATTCGCCTTGGAGTTTTTTTAGCTCTTTGTCGCTTAAAATCTTTTTTTCGGATATTTCGTCCAAAGCGTCCTGTTTCGATTTAATTTTCTCCAGGCTTTCTTCTATGTTTTTGTCAATTTCATTCAATTCTTTGTCGAAGCGAGCGTTGTTGTCTTCGTGAACTTTTATGTTCTGTTTTAGAGATTCTATCTTATACTTTATTTCGTTGGAAAGATTCTCGTTTTCGCTCTTCTCTAAGTTTATCCTTTTGATTTTCTCGTTTATTTCTTCTATGTCTATGGCTTCTTTCTCTTTGTTGGCGGCTTTTAAAGAACCTTCGAGTTTGGAAAGCTCTTTTTCGATTTCTTTTATCTGGCTTTTGATTTTTTTGATTCTCTCTTTTTTGCCTACCGCCAGACTTTCTTTTTTCTTTTTAGAGCCGCCTCTCAGCAAGCCGTTTGTTTTAACGATTTCCCCGTTTAAATCAACGGCGCAGTCGCACAAACCGTCTTTAACGCTTGTCCAAGCCGCGTCTGTGTTTTCGACTATAAGCGTCTTGCCGAGAACCGCTCTAATAGCGTTTTTTAACGGGTCGGCGGCTCGAACTAATTCGCTAGCCCAGCCGTGAACGCCCTCTTGGTCGTTAATTTTTGGCGGCGGCGAAACGTTTTTAGGCGACAACTCTTTGCAAATAAACGAGGCTTTGCCTTTGTTGGATTTTTTGAGTTTTTCAATAGCTTGTTCAGCCTCGTCTTTTGAATCGACTATAAAATACCTCCCGAATTCTCCTAAAGCCGCGTCCACGGCTATTCTGTATTTATCGTCAACGCCCAAAGCCTCGGCTAATAAAATTTTTTCCTTGTCGGCGAGCCAATCTTTCGATTTTAGCAAATATTTTGAGCTTTCGTCGGCGTCGAAGAGTCCTTCCAAGAAATCTAGAGAAGTTTTTTTGCCTGAAAGCTCGTTCTTTTTGTCGGATATATCTTCTTTGATTTTATCTATCAGCTCGTTTAGCTCTTTTTTCCTTTCGTTCGCCTTGCGCAATAAACTGTCCGTCTCTTCTTCTCTTTTTTTCAGCTCTTCTTTTTTCTCGACTAAGCTTTTAGCTTTTTCCTCGTTTTCCATTATCTTGACTTTTATAGCCTCGATTTCTTTTACGCTAGCTTTTAAGCTGTTTTCAAGACTTGATTTGCGGTTTTTCCAGTTTTCGATTTCCGAAAAAAGTCCTTCTATTTCTTTCTGTAAGTTGAAGGATTCTCTGCCGTATTTTTCAGTTTCTTCTCTGGCTTGTTCCAGAGCGCTCCGCGCCTTTTCTCGATTTTCTTTTATTGACTTGATTTCCTCTTCGAATTCGTTTTTCTTCTCGACAGTTTTATTTAAATCTGTTTCTCGGGAGGCGAGGTCGTTTTTAATTTCCTCTTTCGTTTTGTTTGAGCGTTCTATTTCGTTATTTAATCTATCGACGGAGCTTTTCAAAGAGTTGATTTTTTCTTTTGCCACAGCTATGTCGCGAGTGTATTCAGACTGTTTGCTTTTAAGCTCCGATTCGTTTTCGGCTGCTTCCTGATATTTTGAATCTAGTTCGCTTAACTCGGTTCTTAAATAATCTAGTTCTTCTTCGGCTTTTTTTAAGGCGGATTTTTTCTCGTCTCTGTTTTTATTTAGTTCTTCCAGCTCTTTTTTTAAAGCGTCGAGTTTTGTAGAGTATTCGCCGTAATTTCTAAAAAGCAAATTTGATTCGAGAATTTTCAGCTCTTCGGTTAGCTTGTTGTATCTTCGGGTCTTAGACGCTTGACGGGATAGCGAGTTTACTTGCTTTTTTATCTCGTCGGCAATATCGGCGGCTCTTTCCAAGTCGCCTTTTACGTTTTCAAGCTTTCTCGACGCTTCTTTCTTTCTAGCTTTATATTTTTTTACTCCGGCGGCTTCTTCTATTAAGCTCCTTCGCTCTTCGGCTTTTCCGCTTAAAATTGCCTCCACCATTTTCAACTCTATGACCGAATACGTATCGGCTCCTATGCCCGTATCCATAAACAAATTTTGGACGTCTCTCAATCTGCAACGAGCGCCGTTGAGATAATAGTGGCTTTCGCCGTCGCGGTATATTCTTCTCGTTAAAGTAACTTCAGTATATTCCGTAGGTAGGATTTGCTTGTTGTTTTGGATTGTTATCGAGGACTCCGCCATTGAAAGCGGTTTTCTATTCTTTGTTCCGTTGAATATCACGTCTTCCATTATGTCCGAACGCAATATTGAAGAGCGCTGCTCGCCGAGAGTCCACCTGATCGCGTCGACGACGTTTGTTTTGCCGCAGCCGTTAGGTCCGACGATAGCCGTGATGCCCGAGCCGAATTTGAATTGAATTCGCCTTACGAAAGACTTAAAGCCTGTTATTTCTAAATTCGATAAATACATATTATTTAGTTCGCTCAATGTTCAAGATTTCAAAACTTAAAGATATTAAATAATTTTTTATCTTAACAATTTGTTTTTCGGAATTTTTAGCAGCATAGGTATAATAGCGACGACGGTAGTGTAAAAGGAAATCGCCAAGCCGTATTTAAAGAAAAACGGGAAAAACGACAATTGACTGAATTTTATATACAAAAAGAAGTAAATCAGGTTGTGAACAATCGAAGCGACAAACACTATGATTAAGAATTTGTATCCGCCCAAATTTTGCTCTATTTTGTTTTCGTTAAAAAAGAATCCCGCCGCTAGCGCCGCGGTAGTTTTCGCCAAGGCGTTTGAGCCAAGGACGTCCATAGAAAAAACGTCGAAAAGCAAGCCGAATATAAAAGCCGCTATCATACCTTCGAACTTGCCTTCGGAGAGAGCTACCCAGACGCATAATATTAAAATCAAGTCGGGCGTCAATCCTTCAACCGCGATTAAATCGATTAAGGCTATTTGAGCTACCGCCAGCAAAACGAAAGCGACGGCGTAAATCGAATATTTCTTAAGTTTCCGGGTTCTTATGTCTTTTTCTAAAAACAGCTTCATTTTTTTTCTATAGCCTTATCATTTCGCGAGGGGCTTTTTCTTTCTTTGAGTTTATCTTCCATTTTTTGAATTAATTTTAGCCGGTCGGGGTCGGGCAAACTTTTAATAATAAAAACTTGCCCCAAGACAGCAAATTCAACGAACGGTTTAACTTGAATTCGCGCGAAAATATCTCCGGGCAATTTCTTGACTGACACGACGAATCCGATGGGTATTTCAGGCGGGTATTTGCCGCTGAAATTCGAAGTAAGAACGGTGTCTCCGACAGATACGTCGTAAGATTTCGGCACGTCTTTCATAGCGAAATAGTATCCTCCTTGCCAAACGAGTATTCCTCTGAATCTGGTTCTTTGAAATTTTGAGGATATTTTTACGTTCCTGTTGGTAATCAATTCAATTAAAGAATAGTTCTCGCTCGTTGAAGAAACGACGCCTACGAGTCCCGCGTCGCTTCTCGCCGCCATTCCCATCTTTAATCCGTCTTTTTTGCCGCGATTAACCGTATAGTAATTCCTCATTTCAATATTTGTTTTGCCGATAACCTCCGCGGCTATTACTTCTTTATCTATGTCTTTCTTTAGCTTTAGCAATCTTCTCAGTTTTTTATTTTCTATAACGGCGTTTCTCATTTTTATTATTTCGTTGGAAAGCTGAAGATTAAGCTCGCGCAAAGCTTTGTTCTCGCTTTTCAGCGCGCCGGTGTCGGGAATCCAAGAGAAAGCGTCTTGAAGCCAGCCGACTCCTCCCACTACGACGGCTCTGAACCCGCCTAATTTGCTTACGTCGCCGATTGAAATCAGGACTAAGCTAAATGCAACGAGAATAACGAAAGTTATATAATCTTTGAATCTTTTTATTAATCGCGTAATTTTTCGCATCGCTTAAAGAAATTGAAGTATTAAATAAAATCGAGAAGCTTAGTTTCTTGAGCTTTTAATTAGTACGGGAGAATACTTGGTTAATTTTTCCAAGACCATACCCGTTCCCCGAACCACGGTTGTTAACGGGTCTTCCGCTACGTGAACTGGCAGAGAAGTGGCGTTCTTGATTTTTTCGTCCAAGCCTTTCAGCATAGCGCCCCCGCCGGTGAGCATAATGCCTCTGTCGTAAATATCGGAAGCGAGTTCCGGAGGAGTTTTTTCCAATAAAGTAATCACCGCGTCAACAATTTCGCTAATAGATTCCGACAGCGCTTCTCTTATATCAGCGGAACTAACTTGAATAGCTCTCGGAATGCCGGAAATCAAATCTCTTCCTTTGACTTCGATGTCTATTTCTTCTTCTAATGGAGAGGCGCTTCCTACTTGGCACTTTATTTTTTCAGCCGTTCTTTCGCCGATTAATATATTGTGGTTGCTTCTGAAATATTTCGCTATATCCGTTGTCATTTCGTCGCCTGCGGTTCTAATTGAAACGTCGCTAACAATACCGCCGAGAGCGATAACGGCGATTTCGGTCGTTCCGCCGCCAATATCCACTATTAGATTCCCAATCGGTTCGTGAACGTCGAGCCCTATGCCAATTGCGCTTGCCATAGGTTCGGCTATCAGGTGAACCTCTTTAGCGCCGGCGTGCTCGCAAGCGTCTCTTACGGCTCTCTTTTCCACTTCGGTTATGCCCGAAGGCACGCATACAACTACTCTTCTCGCCGGCTGCCAACTCATAGAAACTTTTCGGATAAACGCCCTGAGCATTCCCTCGGTAATCTCAAAATCCGCAATAGCTCCGTCTCTCAAGGGTCTGATTATCTTTATGTCTCTATGCGTTTTGCCTATCATCTCTCTGGCGTCGCTTCCTATGGCTATTATATGCTTGCTCGCTCTATCGAAAGCGACTATTGAAGGCTCGTTCAAAGCGATGGATTTATTCTTCATCCAAATCAATGTATTTGCCGTTCCTAAATCAATCGCGACGTCGTTTGAAAATATTCTGAATAATCCCATTGATTTTTCTACTCGTTTATTTTGCAAATTAGTAATACCTTAACTTACAAAAATAGCAGATTTTGCCTAAATATAATAGCTTTTTATATATATTGGCGACTTATCGTTCAAATCAAATAAAAAAGCCGACGATATATTAAATCGACGGCTTTTAAGAGATTTTATGATTGTTAAACTAGAAAAAGAATACGGCGCCGATAGAGGAGCCGTCCAAAGAAATCGTGGTCTTCGAATTGGTTGCGTCGTCTCCGCCTTGGCTTTCATAATTTTCGCTAAGCATTGAATAACCTAAGCCGATATTAGCGTAAACGGCAAATTGTTTAGCTAAAAAGACTTGTCCGCCAAAAAGAGCGCCAATGCTAAAGTTCGTTCTGGAATAATCCTCGTAATATTCCGATTCGCCGGGATAAGACGAATATCCAATTCGAGCGCCGACGTAAGGAGAAACGTCCCTGCCTCTATCGAGGAAGTATTTTCCAATTGCGACAAAATGCAAAGTGCTTTCGCTGTCGGGTTCGGAATCTTCGTTTTCATAATCGTAACTGACGCTGGAAAGACCGAGTCCGGCGCCAAGCTCCATATTATCGCTTAAAGCGTAATGAACCATAGCGTATGGGGAGTAGCTGGAAAAATTCGCTCCAATACCAAACGAGCCGGGCTTTAATTGAGCCTGAGCCGTAACCGCAAAAGCGACGAATAGTAAAGCGACAAAAATCGATAATCGTTTAAACATATGAACAACCTTTTATTAGTTGGAAAAAATACCGAACAAAATTAATAAAAAATGACAAAATAAAAGAAGGTTTATGAAATTTTTATAATCGTTGTTGAAATATTGGAGGCTTGTAGCGCTGAAATTATTGCGAAAAGTTATACGAGGAGCTTATCTTATAAAAACGAGGTTTTGCGTTTTTGTAAAGTTGTCTGCGTTTATCGTAACCCAGTAGGCGCCGGCGGGGAATTCTCGCACCGGTAATTTTACTTTGTATTTTCCCGACATAAGTTTTTCCGATAGAAGGGTTTTTATAATTTTTCCCGTTGAGTTTTGGAGAAATATTGTTACAAATCGTTCTTTCTTGATTTCAAATTCAACGTACGCGCTCGACGATAAATTTGCGGGATTAGGGTAGGGGGAATATAACTCGTCTTTGGAAGAAGGGAAATTTATCCATTGCAATTTATCTGATAAATTACGGTCAATGCTAACAATCGGTTCGTTTTCTCTATAAAATTCAACGCATTTGTTAGAAACGGGGGTTATGCTAATTGATATTTTGGAGAAATATCCGGAATCGGATTTTTGGGGCGGTAGCGATTTGAAAGCGAATCTGAACAATTCTCCCGAGCCGCTTAAACGTTCGGAGCCGACGCCCTTAAGAGTAAATGACGTTATGCCGTTTTCGTTGTCGGTTTGAATGTTAAAGGGTCTATGGAATTTATGTCTTGTTAAGTTTCCCAGACTTAAGCCGTCTTCGCGAAACAGCAGCACGTTTGGGTTGTAGTTTAACAAAACCCTTAGTTCATTTATATTGTAGTCGGAGATTTCCTCTCCTTCTTTTATAATTACGGCTCCTTGGGTTTCTTGTCCCAAATCAAGAATTCCGTCGTCGTTGTTTAGTACGACGGAAAAATTTCGGGTTGCGAAAAAGCTTTCGCCCGCTAGTTTCATAGTTTTCGTTTTTGGGGAATTTTCGACACGGTAGAAAATCTTTAGTTCGGCTTCCGACAATCCTTCTTGATAAGGTCGATAAAGGATTTTTATCTTTCGCTCTTGACCGACGAGAACGTCGAATCCTTCGCGCTCTTCTTTGTTCAGAAGTTCAAATTCCGGTTTTTCAATTCTAATTGAATCAACGGGGATTATTTTCTTTCCGTAGGCTTTAATCACGCAATTAAGGGTGTCTTCCGCTCCGACGCAAGCCCACGCCGAATCCAGATAAAAATTTAATCCGCTGTAGATGCCCCACCCCGTTAACCTCGCTTTGTAATCTTCCAGGGCGTCGCTTACGCTTTTTAGCTCGGCGTATGCGGGACCTTCCCTTTGGGCGACGAATTTAGTTTCAAACATTAGAGAATCGCCGGGATAAACGACTTTCGGCAAAGCCGCCATCGAATCGATATTCGACCAGAAGATTTTGAATCCTTCCGTTCCCCAAGTTTTAGATTCTCCCGACAAGTCTATCGATATTTCGTCGCCTTCGGGCAGTATTTGTAATCCTTTAAAATCTAAAAGGTCTTTGTATTCCCAGTTTTTGTTTTTAAATACTATTTTTCGAATTGTCGGCGTATATAAGTCGCCGACCAAACTTGTGTCGAAATCGACGTCTTTGGTCGATATTTTGGGAACTATACCCGTTCCTTTTAATACGGATTTTGTTTCGCTGCCTATTGAGTTTCTATAATTAATTATTATTTCGTGCTCGCCTACTTCCGTGGGATGGAAGCCAATTTCTACTCTTCTGCTTTTTTGGGGTGGAATTATTAAATTATTGAATGAAGTTGAATCGAATTCGAAAGCTTCCGGTTTTTGAATCCGTTCGATATTCGCTTCGTAAATAATTATTGTGTCTTCCGACGAATTATGTAATTGAACGGCGAATTTATTGGTGTAAGGATTAACCGGGAGCAAATCTTCTCTATCAGGTCTGTCAATACGTTTCCTCCCCCAGTCCCAAGAGCTGGCTATTAGTCCCGGCTTAACTCCGATACCGTTAATATAAGCTTTATGGTCCACGCCCGAGGCGTTGCTAAAAAACACTACCGAATCTTTATAATGTTTTAACGTGTCTGGAGCGAAATATATATTGTAAGTTAATTGACCGCCCGGAAGGATTCTTCTGGAGTTTTCGTCGCTAATCATCGGCAAATCGGTCCAAAACGGGAATTTGGTGCTGTTGTATCCATATAGATATAAGTCCACTTTGCTTCTGTTATGAACGGAAACGGTTCTTTTTACCGTATCGCCGATTGTTACGTCGTAAAAATTCATATCCTGCGCTACTATTATTGGACTAAGCACGTTCGCGCTTACGTAAGATTTATAGTCGAAAATGAATTTGTTTCCCAGACCTATGCTGTCCGAAAAGAAACCTTCCTTTTCCGCTTCAAATTGAACGACGATTCTTAAGGTATCCAAAGGATTGATAAATTTTGATTTGGGCTCTCTTTTTAAGTATCCTTCCTCGTTTTTATAAATAAACTTAAAGCCTTGGTCGTTTCTTTTGAATTTTAAATCTTCCAGAACAAATTCTTTCGTTTCCGATTCGTTGACTATTATAAATTCAGTGTAGGGTTTTTGACCGGTTATAATATCTTTGAATTCGATTCTTTTCGGGGATATTTTAGATTTTGGAGCCGTATAATCCACAATAAGCGTTGTGTCGTTTCCCGCGAAATCGGAGAAAATAATCTCCGCGGCGGCGTCTAAGAATTTGTCTCTTACAGTCAATTCCCAATATACTATACTATCTTTGCCTATATCGATATTTGACGGATTTTTCTTAAATAGGTAATTATCTAATATCTTGGTTTCAATACTCGCCATATTAGAACGAATGTCGGCGTTTCTGGGCATATCTTCAACGTAGCCTGTTACGGCGCCGTCGGCTTCCCAAGACGTTATTGAAATATGGGGCGGGATGGTGTCTTCTTGAGATTGAATTTGAATAGGCGAAAGAAAAATCGGCTGGTAATCGTTGAAAAATATAGGATTTCTAACGGCTAAAGAGTCGTCGGCGAAAAGAAACAATACGGCGGCAAGTATAATTGACGCTAAAGTTCTATCCCGCCGATATTTTTTATTTTTTCGCATAACTTTTTCTT
The DNA here is from genome assembly GCA_964509335.1 of uncultured Hyphomicrobiales bacterium. Taxonomy (GTDB): domain Bacteria; phylum Bacteroidota; class Ignavibacteria; order Kapaibacteriales; family UBA2268; genus CAZDXB01. Next base: position 129,096 of record CAZDXB010000004.1, read on the forward strand.
AAAGTTCATAGCCTAAAATCCGTAATATACCTATTAATATAACGTTATTTTTTTCAACCTATTGCTTAAATGCAACCAAAATAAGATAGTAGATTTTACTATTTACGATCGTAAACGAAAGCGAAAACTTAAATTAACTTAAGTTCTCTGGCGACTTTCTCAAACGCTTCTAGAATCTTGTCTAGATGTTTGTCTTCGTGTGTCGCCATATAGCTCGTCCTCATCATACTCATATGCGGAGGCACGCCGGGCGGTATAAACGCGTTAACGAAAACGCCGTAATCGTACAGCTTTCTCCAGAAAATAAACGCCGTTTCCGTTTCCCCAACAATAACCGGAACGATTGCCGTGTCGGTTTCCATAGTATTCAACCCGATTTCTTTGAAACCTTTTTGCATCTTCTTTGATATGCCAATCAGTTTTTTGGGTAAATCAGGATTTTCTTCTAGTAAATCGAGCGCGGCTAACGCGGCGGCGCAGGAAGACGGCGTCGGGCTGGCGCTGAATATTAGAGCGGGGGAATGATGTTTTAAGTAGTTTATAACTCTTTCCGGACCGGCTATGAAGCCGCCCAAAGAAGAAAAAGTTTTCGAGAAAGTACCCATAGACAAGTCGGTTTCTTCAACCAAATCGTATAAGCTCGCTGTTCCCCTGCCGCCTTTTCCTATCACGCCAATTCCGTGTGCGTCGTCAATCATAATACGCGCGTTATACTTTTTTGCCAATTCATTTAATTTCGGTAGATTGACTACTTCGCCGGTAACCGAGAAAACGCCGTCGGTTACTATGAGTTTACCGGCGTCTTCGGGAATGCTTTTTAAGATTCTTTCCAAATCCTCCATATCGTTGTGTTTATAGCGCTTAAAGTCAGTGAACGCTCCCTTGGCGGTAAAAGCGCCGTTAATTATGCTAGCGTGGTCTTCTTTGTCTAATATCAAATATTCGCCTTTGCTCGCTATAGTAGGCAAAACGCCCAGAGCAGTTTGGTAGCCGGTGCTGTAAAGGAGAACGTCCTCGCAACCCATAAAATCGGCTAAACGCTTTTCTAGCTCAATGTGTAAATCTAAGGTGCCTGTTAAGTATCTGGAGCCGGAACAACCGGTGCCGTATTTATGTATCGCGTCGATAGCGGCTTCTTTTACTTTCGGATGAGCCGTTAGCCCCAAATAGTTGTTCGAACCCGCCATTACGATTTCCCTGCCTTCAATTCTTACCGTAGGACCTTCGTTTTCCTCGATAGCCCTAAAATACGGATAAACTCCTCTTTCTTTTACTTCGTCGGCTCTGGTAAAATCATAGCATTTGTCAAATAAGTCCACGGCTTCTCCTTGATTGTTGTTTTTCTCAGAAAATATTTATTGTTTGTTAACAAAGTTATAACAATTATTTTAAAATAAATAGAACTTAAATAAAATTAATATTTCGATTTATGCTTTACTCAAGATATAAATTCCTAATTCGATTATTTATTTTAAAAATAGTATTTCAATTCAAATTAGAGTTTAATAAATTACGGTTTAATATGAAAGAGAAAAATAAAAAAGCTATCGTTTGCGCAATAACGGGCGGCATTGGAGCAGGCAAAACCGCCGCGTCCACCGCTTTGAGAGAATTAGGCTATCCTGTCGTCTCCTCCGACGAGAACGCTAAGCGGTTAATGACCGAAAACAAGGAAGTTAAAAGAGAAATCGTAGAAACATTCGGCGAAGAGGCTTATAATTCAGACGGTTCAGTTAACGCCGAGTATCTTTCCGACAAAGTTTTTGGCGACTCGAAATCAAAGAGCGAAAACTTACAAAAGCTTAACTCTATCACTCATCCGCGAACGATAGAAAAGAATTTGAAGGAAATAGAGAAGCTAAAGAAAAGCGGAGAATCGCTCATTTTCGTTGAAAGCGCTTTAACTTTCGAGTCGGGTATAGCCGATAAATTTGATTACGTTATTGTCGTGGACGCTCCCAAAGACTTAGCAATAGAAAGGACGGCGAAAAGATTGGGCGTATCGAAAGAGGAAATTGAAAAAAGAGAACAACGGCAAATATCTAGAGCGGAAAAGAAAAGACGCGCAGATTTCGTTATTAAAAACGACGGCGATTTAAAAAAGCTGAAGCGCTCCGCGGCTAAAGTCGCCGAAAAAATAAAAAGACGGATGAACGCTTGAATGTATAAGCTCTTCTAAAAATCGCGAACATATAAAGCGACGCGTAGTTTTTGTAAACAATATTTTTCGTTAACTTTGCGCAAACGTTTGGATTATTATAAAATTTAAAGGGATAGAATATGGATTTATACGTTGACACGGCGAATATCGGTCAGATAAAACACTCCGCCGAGTTAGGTTTCATTTCGGGAGTAACTACAAATCCTTCTCTTCTGGCTAAAGAAGACCCTTCCGTGGACGTCAAGGAGCGAATATTGGAAATACACCGCTTAGTCGGCGGGCATTTATCCGTGGAGGTTGTCTCTACCAAAAAAGACGGAATGATAAAAGAAGCGGAAGAAATAGTTGAATGGTTCCCCGAAGCTACGATAAAAATTCCGATGATAGCCGAAGGATTAGCGGCGGTTAGCGAACTTTCGAAAAAAAATATTCCAACGAACGTAACGCTGGTTTTTAACGCGACGCAAGCTATAGCCGCTCAAAACGCCGGAGCCAATTACGTTTCGGTTTTCTTAGGCAGGCTCGACGATATAAGCAACAGCAGCATAGACGTTCTCGCCGACGTTTGCGAGATATGGGACGCGCAAGATTACGACGCTCAAATAATAGCGGCTTCCATCAGGCATCCTATGCACGTCCTCGAATCAGCCAAGCTGGGCGTCGATATCGCCACCATTCCGTATAAAGTTCTAATGCAAATGCTCAAGCATCCGCTGACCGACAACGGATTGGAGAAATTCTTAAACGATTACGACAAAATGCAAACCGAGATACAGAAGAAAATGAATATATAATAAACGATTGTTTATATAATTGCTATGCGTTTATGTCGTTAACGTAATTTATCGGAAGCTACGAAAATGCATTGAATTAATAATTTATTTACGGTTAAAAATTTTAACAAAAAACGATGTTAGATAAATTGCCGGTTGTTATTTGTAGTTCGGTTATCAGGTCCGCCAACGTTGGGCAAAGCCACGGCGGAATATATTTAGTGGATTTGGATAAGGAAAAAGCGGCTCAAGTCGTTAATTGGGACAATCCCAACATTAGTTGGGCGGGCAGAGGAGCCGAAAGAGGACTGAGAGGAATCGCTTTTTACGACGGAATGACCATTACGGCTTCCTCCGACGAGATTTTCTTTTACGACCAAGAGTTCAATATTGTTAAGTCGTATAAAAACAAATATTTAAAGCACTGCCACGAAATTTCCGTCGGCGGAGACGTTTTGCTTCTATCTTCCACGGGATTCGATTCAATTTTATTATTTGACTTAAAGAAAGAAAAGTTCACAAAAGGTTATTGCGTTAGGGTAAGAAACAAAGTTCTTAGGAAATTGGACAAAATACCCAACAAGCTCAATTTACCTTTCGGAGTAAAGTATGGAATCGACTTTTTCGAGTTCGACCCGAACTCCGACGGAGGTCCTTCGGAAATCGACACGCATCATATAAACGACGTATTTGAGCGGGACGGCGATATATATTTTTGCGGAACGGGTATGACGAGGCTTATGAAAATAACTAAAGACGGGAAGCTGGAAAAAACGACCCGCTTGCCCGGTGGCACGCACAACGTTCAATTTTATAATAACTATCTTTTATTCAACCGCACCGCGTCCGATAGCATATCTCTTCGCGATAAAAAAGGAAAAAAAATACAAGATTTTGAAATAGCTAAATATGAAAAATCGGAGACGATAAACGTAGATATACCCAAAGACCACGCCAGGCAAGGATTCGGCAGAGGCTTGTGCAGTTACAAGGGCTATATAATCGGCGGCTCGTCTCCGGCTACCGTCTCGGTTTATAGAATGGACGAACGAAAACCTATTAAGCGCGTCAATATATCTAAAGACGTAAGAAACGCCGTGCACGGCTTGGAAGTTTACCCTTACGAAGTTGACGGCTCAATTTTCGGCTAATTACGAAAATTTGCGCTTGACTGTTCCGTCTTTATTTGCAATTTAATTATCATAATTTTATCTTATCTTTGTATCTTAAGATAATAAAGTAAAGGAATTTTTAAGAATAAGCGTTGGACGATGAAATTTAGTTATATAATAGCGGTCGTTTCGTTAGGTCTTCTGCTAAGTTGCGCTTCGAACGAACAGACTGCGGAAAAGGGACCGAAAAAGACTTTTGAAAAAGCTATGGAGCTTTTCGAGGACGAGGACTATCTGGAGGCGAAGAATCTTTTCGACGCTATAAAACTGCAATATCCGGCGAGCCAATACGCCGACGACGCCCAGTACTATTTAGGCGAGTGCAACTTCGAGCGCGAAAAATATATTTTGGGCTCGTTTAACTATAGTATGCTGCGTAAGGTATATCCGAACAGCCCTTATTACAAAGACAGCTTTTACAAAACGGGTCTTTGCTACTATCATCTTTCCCCGCCGTTCGATAGAGACCAGAAGCATACTAAAAAAGGCATAAAAACGTTTTCGGAGTTTCAGTCGATTTATTCCGGGGATTCGTTAGCCAAAGAAGCAAACGGATATATTCAGGATTTAAGAAATAAATTGGGCAGAAGAGAATACGAGATTGCGGAACTTTATATGAAGTTGCGAAGTCCGCATTCGGCGCTTATTTACTACGATTTCGTCATAGACGATTACTACGACACAAAGTATTACGAGGACGCTGTCGCGGGCAAGGTTCGCGCATTGATTATTACGAAAAAATACGACAAAGCTCTGACGGCGATTGATTTATATAAAAGGCAGTTTGACGACGGAAAGTACATCGACGAAATCAAAAGCTTAAAAAGAACTATTCCGGAAAATTATTAATTTGATTATATTATTTTCAACAATAAAAAAGTCGTAAATATGAAGAAGATAATTGCCGCTTTAGCAACGGTTCTTTTGTCGTTTTCCGCTCTTTACGCTCAAGAAACGCCTACGTTCGTTAACGTCGGTCCATACTTTGATTTTAAAGCCGGAATAAACGGCGGCAACGTTCAATCCGGAAGGAAAAACGGCGTCGGATTTTATCCGATTCCCGATTTTGGTTTCAGAGGATTTCTGCCGCTAAAATCGGATTACTCTTTGGGTTTAGCCTGCGATTTGGGATATTCGTCATACTCCTACGCACTTATCGACGTAAGCGACGACAAAAGATACGATTTCAATTACGGCTATATAACGCTCAATCCATCGTTTTTTATTTCTTACGTCGGATTCGGATTCAATTTCGGCTACCCTCTTCACGCGGATTTCGGCGAATCGATTTCGACCGATAAAATTAATATCTTGGCGGAATTTCAGCTGATGGGATACTATCCGATTATGTACGACGAAGAAGTCGAAATGAGCGTTTTCGCTAAGCTGGGATATACGCTGACGGGAGTATATAAAGACTACGGCGAAGACGACCCGTTGAAAGGCAAAGTCCCGGATTTGCCGCCCGACGAGACGACAAACGTTTTCAATCCCAGAGTTTTGAGTATATCGGTGGGATTAAGTTATTTATTTACGCTTCAATACTAATTTTTTATGAGACACGCAATAGCTTTAATTTTAATACTATTATTATTCGGTCCCGCTTCAAACGGCGACGATAACGATAAGCCAGAAATCCCGCCAAAAATCAGGATGATAAGAGCCTACGGCGGCGACGACGAGAAAACGCCGCCGATAATTATCAAAGACGCGCCGAATTATTCCATAAAGCCGCCAATGGGTTCTTCCCGAATAAGTTTCGAATTCGACGTTAAAGCGGAGGTTCCGCCGAGCCTTTACGCTCGCTTCTTCCATTGTTCGGTAGATTGGAACGAGAGCGAAAACGTGTTTCTCAACGACATCGTCCACTCCCGAACCAGCAATATCCGCTGGACTTCCGGTCCGACTTCCGCCAGATTTTATAGTTACAGGGGCAAAATTACCGTTCCTAACTCGCAGGTGAAATTTAAATTTTCGGGCAACTGGAAGATGAAGCTTTACCGCTACGGCGCGGACAGCGTCCCAATCGCCGAAGTTAAATTTTTCGTGCTGCAGCCTAAAACAATTTGTCAAACTCGGCTGATAAGCGATTTTTACGACCCGAAACATAACTTTATCACGTCGTCGGCTTTTACAGTCGAAGCGCGAGTGAAAGCCGACCAGCGAATACTCGACAATCAATTGAACACGGTCGTATTATACAGAAACTTCCGATGGAGCGAGCCGTATTATATTTCGAACAGAAAGGATTACGGCGCCGAGGAAAAATACAGATACCGAAGCTCGACAACGGTCGCCGGGTTCGCTACCGCTTGGAAAATTTTCAGAATAGCGAATCTGCCGGCTGAAAACGAGTATAGAGTGTTGGACTTAAGCAATTTGGCGTCTTATCCCAACGTTAATAACGCGGTTAGAAAGCCTATGTCCGATATTAGGAGGCGCGGCAATTATTTGGAAAGAGACGACGACGGCGCAATGATAACAAATTTCATATCCCATCACAACGACAATTACGTTAATTTCGAATTTCTATTAGACCCCGACAATTGGATTACCGAAAGGGAGGTTTACGTCGTAGGTTCTTTTAACAATTGGACGCCCACGCCCGAATGGCAAATGTATTACGACGAAGAAAAAGACTATTACAGATTACGGCAAATAGTGAAGCGAGCGAAGCATAATTATATGTACGCTACGGGAACATACGACAATATGGCTAACAGAGTGGAGCGAATAGCTTACGACGAATACGAAGGCAACACGACCATGACTTCGCACACTTACTTGACGTTCGTATATTACAGAAACTACGATTACGGCGGCTACGACGAGCTAATAGGACTAGGGGCGTCCTCGGTTTACGGGGAAATCAGGAGGTAGATTGATTCTACCTTTATAAAAAGTTTATTATATCAAAAACGGCGCTCAATTAAAAATCATTTATGCTTTTTTGTTTTTATCTATCCATTTTATTATATTAGCTAATAGAGGAAGGTGTAACTAATAAAAGAGCGCTATATATCCCTTTAAGATATAGAGGAGAGTATATATTTTAAAACAAATTGGGAGATTGAATGAAAATCAAGTTGGAATTAATAGTTTTAACGTTATTATCGTTGCCACTATCTTTGTTTTCTAGCGATTGGGTAAAAGTTGAAGTAGAGGGTTTAGAAAAATGTATAGTGGAGTCTGTATGTTGCCCCGACAGCGGTAATTGTTTTGCGGTCGCTCAATATTCGACTTTTGTTAGGTTGTATAAATCAACCGACAAAGGATTGACTTGGAGCGTAGTAAATCAATCGGATCCTTTTAACGAAGAAGGCGATTCCCAATATTTAATAAACGCTACAAAAGGCGTTTCGCCGCACCCGGATTATTTTTATATGACATTTTGGGACGCCCCCTTTATGAAAAAAAGCTCCGACGGCGGCGAAACATTTAGGACAATACGTCTTGATTCCTTAACAGGCGAATATTCGAAGAAAGTTTACGATATTGCTATGTATGATTCAAGCGTAGGATTTGCCGTTTCTGGAGATTGGTGTTTTACTACTCATACAAACTGGGAGGATTTTGAAAAACGTGAATTTAAACTTCCCTCCGGAGGGTATTACTCTCCGATTTTTTTAGATAGCGTTACTGTGGTAATGACATATTATAGTAGTAAAGATGAATTCGACTTTTTGTTTGTTAAATATGATATTGAAAAAAATGAATGGGTTATTTTTGATGAATATACAAGTGATTCAGAATATAAACATACGATTCAAAGCATTTGTTTTGTTAACGATACCTTAGGTTTCGCTTGCGGCCAGCAACTTACTGGCATTGCAGATACGGCTTACGACCTAATCTACCGAACAACCGACGGCGGACATAACTGGGAATTAGTTTTGAAGAGATTGGAAGACCCAGCATTTGGACTTCAGGATATAGCTTTCCACGACGAAAAGAACGGGGTGGCGGTCGGACAGTTTGGTAAAATATATCTTACAAAAGACGGCGGGGATACTTGGATACTGAGCGAGATACCCGAGGGAATAAACGATGCTCTTTTTGCAGCTATGGTAGTAACGTGGGCTGGGCACTATCCTATAGCCGGTGGGTATCTTGCCGGCATCTTCCGCTACGAAGGCGATTTTTTTGACTTTGGCGACGACACGACGGGAAACGACACGCCCGTTATCGTAGCGGAGGATTACGCCTTTGCTCGCTGCGATATACACGCCGGCGACACGCTATCTAAAAAGATAAAGATACGAAATACTTCCAAAGAAAAGGACTTAGTAATAACGGGCTACTCAGAGCTGACGGAAACGGCTTTTTGGAGCGACTTGCTCGCCGTAGATTCTTCAAATCCGATAATTATTAAGCCCGAAGGATATTACGATTATACCGTATATTTCAGCCCGAAAGAAGTAAATTTCTATAAAGACAGCATAGTGTTTTACTCAAACGCTCAATATGCCGATAGCGTAGCGTATTTTAGGGGCGAAGGTTTTGCTCTGCCAATAATCCAAGCCGACGACTACGATTTCGGCGAATACGACATAAGTAACGAGGATAGTTTATCTATTAAGCTAAAGATACGCAACACGTCGTCAGACGCGGACTTGGAAGTAACCGGTTATTCGGAGCTGACTGACTCGGCTTTCTCGACAGACTTGCCGTCGCTGGAGTCTCATATAATACTTATGAGACCTAATGAAGACTTTGAATATACGGTGTATTTCAGCCCAAAGGAAGAAAGAGACTACAGAGACAGCATAGTGTTTTATTCCAACGCGGAGGATTCCGACCGGGTGGCGTATTTCACCGGCGAGGGCATAGATACGACTACGTCGGTAATAGAATTCGACGGCGGGACTTTGGAACTGGGGGTACATTATGACCAATCGCGATTGAGAGTGTTAGTGGATAAGGCGAACGGTTCCCAAATCGACATAAGATTATACAATCTAAACGGCGTAACGCTAAAGAGTAAAACCGAGGAACTGAGCGATGGATTCAATACTTATTATCTGGATATTCACGACTTAAGTTCGGGAGTTTATATCTATAATATTGCTATAGACGGTTTTATAGTTGAAACGGGCAAGATGTCGATTGTTAGGTAGAGATGACGGACAATATTAGGGGCGCTGCAATTCGCGCCCCTACTTATAAATTGAAGTGTTGATAGGCATCATTTAGGAGACGATATGAATAGTTATAAAGTTGTAGCGATAATTGCATTTTTATTAATTGGATACAATTTATACGGCGAATGGAAGCAAGTTCATTATGAACAATTTGAAGAATTCTCAACAATTAATTGTACTAATCCAAATAATTGTTTTGCTTCTTTGCATCACGGCGGTGGATTTGAAGGAGCCGGTTGGTCGTTGCTTAAATCTACGGACCAAGGTAGGACTTGGACTTTGTTGTTTAAATCCAAAAATGTTTATGAGCAAGAAGAGCCTCAAATATTTTATGTTAATGAATGCGTATCGCCGCGCCCCGATTATTATTTTGTAGCATCGGACGACGGAGCGATTATACTTAAAAGCACGGACGGCGGCAAGACATTTCGAAAGTTAATATTAAATTCAATATGGGGGGGGTATATAGACAATTTTGCTATGTGGGATAGCTCATACGGCTTTGCCACAAGCAAAAACAATTACTACACGACAACGGACGGCTGGGAGACTTTTGAAACGCATCCCTTTCCTGTCGATAAATCAGGTTTTTATCAACCATTATTTATGGATTCTAATACGGTCGCTATGATGCGATACACGAGACCGCCTTTAGACACCCATAATCATATGACTTTTATGAAATACTATATGAAAGAAAACAAATGGGATACTTTGTTTTATTTTGGAGCGGAATATAAACAATGGTTGGACGCCCCGAAACATATTTATTTTGTTAACGATAGTTTAGGTTTTAGTTGCGGAAGCGGAGTAAGTTCATCATCTCTACCTACAGGCCATTATTACGACATAATCTACAAAACGACTGACGGCGGTGAAAACTGGGAACTTATTCACAAAGAGTTAAAATATCCTGAAAAAGGATTTTACAATAACATTGCTTTCGCCGACGAAAACAACGGTATAACCGTTGGATATTGGGGCAAAATCGCAATGACCAACGACGGCGGGGAGACTTGGGTTTACGAGCGCCCCGAAGCGATGGAGCATTGCCGCAAGATGCTCGTAACGTGGGCAGGGCATACGCCGTTAATAGGCACTTGGGACGCGGGCATATTCCGCTACGAAGGCGATTTCTTTAACTTCCCGGAGGACACAAGCGAAGAATATTCCCCCATTATCCAAGCCGACGATTACGACTTCGGCGAATACGACATAAGTAACGAGGACAGCTTATCTATAAAGCTAAAGATACGAAACGCGTCTTCAGACGCGAACTTGGAAGTAACCGGTTATTCGGAGCTGACTGACTCGGCTTTCTCGACAGACCTGCCGTCTTTGGAGTCTCATTTCATACTAATAAAACCGCAAGACGACTTTGAATATACGGTGTATTTCAGCCCAAAGGAAGAAAGAGACTACAGAGACAGCATAGTGTTTTATTCCAACGCGGAGGATTCCGACCGGGTGGCGTATTTCACCGGCGAGGGCATAGACACGACGACTTCGGTAATCGAATTCGACGGCGGAACTTTGGAGCTGGGCGTTTATTACAGTCAGTCGCTTTTAAGAGTTCTAGTCGATAAAACTAACGCTTCCAACATCTCGATTAATCTTTACGATATAAACGGCTTATTAATGCTGAATGAGTCAGGCAGTCTATGTTGCGGTTTGAATAAATTCGACATAGATTTAACGCGGCTAAAAAGCGGCGTTTATGTTTACGGAATAGAAATAGACGGCATTTCAGTTAAAACAGGGAAAATAAATATCGTGAGATAGCGTAAGAAACGCCGTTAAGCAAAATCAGTTCCCCGCGTCCCTTCGCATAAAAACGTAGCCGTTTTTGGCGAACATTTTTTTCAAATTATGCTCTTCGAGATATTTGTCGGCTTTTTTGTTTTTTGCGACGAAATAAGCAGTTTTTTCTATATCGCCCGTCAATAGGTAGTCCTTGAACTCTTTTTTATCCATACCGAAACGATACGAGGAGTTTTCTTTGCGCCGCTCGCCGTAAAAATAGTGGGCGTAGCTTTTGTAGCCTAAAGTGGTAATGTAAACGTCGGAGTCGCTAACGCTCCGGTAAAATTCAATCGGCGTCGCTTGCGTGTAGCTCTCGATTTTCGGCGCTAAAAGCGGAAGCAAAAGGAAAACGGCGGCGGCGGTCGATACCAAAGCGCTCGAAAACGCTTTTATATATTCCTTCTTGGCGAATAAAATAATCGCCGAGACGACAGCGACAAGATAAAAAAGCCCGATGAAATGCTCGAAGCCGCCCCATTGCACGTCGGCTTGCAGTAGCGCTTTCGTGAATTTATCAGTTATAAACGGCATATACAGGTCGATGTTCATTAAAACGAGCGGCAGCGCCGTTAGAGCCAATCCCCAAAGCGCGCCGATTACGCCGAAAGCCCAAGTCGCCCATTTCTTCCACTCGAGTTGCCTGAACGATACGTGATACATCGAGTAAGCCGCCAAGAACGTAAGCGGAAAATAGCCGAGCGAAGAATAATGAATTATTTTTGTTTTGACTATTGAAAAAACGACAAGGACGACAAGCAATAGTATAATCGTCCACTGCTTGAAGTTCCGTTGGTAGCCGCTGTCTTCTTCGTTGCGCTTAAAAGCTCGCAAAGCGAAAATCGAAGCGGGGAAGCAACCTATGAGCAGAACTATGAAATGATAGTATATCGGTCCGCCGTGTCCAGCGTCTTCCGTCGTCAGAAGCCGCCAGTGATAATTAATAAAATCAACGAAGACGTTGGAGTCGCTAGCGAGAAACACGGCAAAATACCAAATTGCCAGCGGCGCGAAAGCTAAAATAGTGAATAGAATAAAACCCGGAACGGGGAACTTGATTTGTTTGCGATTGAAAAACCAGAATATAAGCAAAGTCAGAAAAACGAGCAGATAACCAACGGGTCCTTTAGTCAAAACGGCGAGACCTATGGACAGCCCCGCAAAAACAAGATTTCTATTGACTCTCGATTTCTTTTCGTTCGGCTGTTCCTTGCGGAAAAAGAATTCGCCGAGGAAATAGACTCCGGCGAATATAAATAAATTGAAAGTCGGGTCGATTATCCCCGTTTTAAAATAAAAGTGCGGCAAAAACGAGCCGAGATACGCCAACACCCAAAATATCCCGAAGAAATAATTGAAAATCCTCTCGCCTATCCAAAAGACGAACAGAATAGATATTAAGCCGACAATAGCGTTAGGGAAGCGGGCGGCGAACTCGTTTACGCCGAAAACTTTCATCGAGGCGACTTGCGCCCAAATGAACAGCGGCGGCTTCTCGTGAAAAGGCTCGTAATCTATGCGAACGGTCAAATAATCGCCGGTTTCAATCATCTCCCGAGCGGCTTCTGCAAAGTTGATTTCGTCCCAGTCGAAAAGATGAACCGCGCCCAAAAAAGGAACGAAAAACACTATTCCCATCGTAACGACGACGGCGTATATCCTTATTTTCAAGTTTTTCGGAGTCGTATACATTCGGCTTATCCGATTATATTTTCAACAAATTCTAACGCAAAATACTAAATAATCGGGTATTAGGTAAACTTATATAGGAGTAAAGCGCTGCAAGCGATTATTTTCTTTTCAATTGCGACGAGCTTTTTCCCTTCAGATGAGGTTGTCTCAAAACTCGATTGTATCGACAATATTGCAATGTCTAATAATGAAATTCCAAAAATAATCGTCTTCTCTGTATTCCCAGTCAAACTGGGAATGACTACTAGAGCGTCATTCCCGCGGAAACGGGAATCCAGAGATGGAGGTTTTTTGACGCGCTAATATTAGAAAAAGCTCATAATATTTCTTTTCTTCCTCGTCCCGACGCTCCCGCGTCGGGACGCATACAGCCGCGCTCTGCGCGGCATTAAAAACAATCGACGCGGAGCGTCTCGGTATGCGTTCCGCCGCTGGAGCGGACGGAACGAGTATAAAGATAAGAGCAGACGAGGGCGTCCGCTCTACTTTTTTTGCGGTTTCTTTTTTTGTTCTATGTCCGATATTTTTTAAATTAAGACTGGAAATATATTTGAAAGGAATTAAACGCTATGAAGATAGCTTATTTATCTACGTTTTATCCGTATCGCGGCGGCATAGCGCAATTTAACGCTTCTCTTTTCAGGGAATTGGAGAAGGAAGCGGACATACGCGCTTACACTTTTAAGCGACAGTATCCGAATATACTTTTCCCCGGCAAAAGCCAATTCGTCCAGAACGACGACAACGCCGACCCGATTCCGTCGAAGAGAACGCTGGATACGATAAATCCGCTGACTTACATTTCGGCGTCGAATACAATTCACAAATTCAATCCCGACTTGCTCATTATGAAGTTCTGGATGCCGTTTTTCGCTCCGTCTCTCGGATACACCGCCAGGCGGCTGAGGAAAGGCGGAACGAAAGCTATTACCATTCTCGACAACGTAATACCGCACGAGCGCAGACCGGGAGACGTCGCGTTGACGAAATTCTTCCTGAACCAAAACGACGCTTTTATTGTGATGAGCGAGTCGGTAAGAGACGATTTGCTAAAGTTGAAGCCTAAAGCTCTTTATAAATTAATGCCGCATCCGCTTTACGATATATTCGGCGAGAAAATCGATTCTGACGAAGCGCGGGAGCGGCTCGACTTACCAAAAGACAAAAAAATTCTGCTATTCTTCGGATTTATTCGCAAATATAAGGGACTTGACATAGCTCTCGAAGCGATGAACGAGCTGGGAGACGATTATATACTAGTAGTCGCCGGCGAGCCTTACGAGGATTTCGATGAGTACCGTGAGATTATTAGAAAATACGATTTAGAAGACAAAACGAGGCTGTTCGTTAGATATATTACCGACGAGGAGGCGCCGCTGTTTTTCTCGTCGGCGGATTTGTGCATTCAGCCTTATCGTTCTGCTACCCAGAGCGGGATCGCGGGCATCGCCTTGCAATTCGATTTGCCGATGGTCGCCACCGACGCCGGCGGCTTGAAGGAGATTATCGAACCGAACAACATAGGATTAATCGCCGACGCCGTAAACCCAAGCGCCGTAGCCGTAGCCGTAAAGAAGTATTTCGAAAACGGCGGCAAACCAGAATATTCAAAGAACATTGACAAAGTAAAGCGTGGACGTTCTTGGAGCTACTTAGCCGAGAACATTCTCGAACTTTACGAAAAAAACAAGTCGAATAATAGTTGATTGACTATGAAAGTTTACCAGAAAACTATAACGCTAAGCGATAAACCGAGAGGATACCATATAATCACCGGCGAAATAGAGAGGCAAACGCCCGAGCTTAAAAGAATAAAAGCCGGGCTGGCGCATATTATGATAAAGCACACGAGCGCGGGTTTAACGATAAACGAGAACGCCGACCCGTCGGTAAGAGACGATTTCGAAACGTTTTTCGACGCGCTGGTTCCCGAAAAGCGGGGGATGTATAGTCATACGGCGGAGGGCTTAGACGATATTACTTCGCATCTAAAAAGCTCGCTGTTCGGTTCTTACGTTACAGTTCCAATTACCAACGGCGGATTTAATCTCGGAACTTGGCAGGGCGTCTATTTATGCGAGTTAAGAAATAGCGTTCGTTCGCGTAGAATTACGATAACGATAATCGGCGAGGAGGAATAAGATGAATACGGCGGTAGTATTAATGAGCGGGGGTATGGATTCAGCGGTTTGCGCTTCTATAGCTAAATCGCAAGGCTACGAAATTGCCGCTCTTCACGCGAACTACGGACAGAAAACCGAGAAGCGGGAGTTGGAAGCATTCAGCGAGCTTTGCCGATATTTTAAAGCGGCTGAAAAGTTAGAAATCGATTTATCTTATCTGGCAAAAATCGGCTGTTCTAGCTTGACCGACAAAAAAGTGAAGATTACAAACGCCGATTTAACGTCTAAGGAAATACCTTCGAGTTACGTTCCGTTCAGGAACGGCGCAATTTTGTCGATTGCGGCTGGCTGGGCGGAAACCGTCGGCGCGCGGGCTATATTTATCGGCGCGTCTCAAGTGGATTGTAGCGGCTATCCCGATTGCCGCGAGAGCTTCCTGCAAGCCTTCGAGAAAGCGGTTGACTTGGGAACAAAGCCGGAAACTAATATTAGAATAATAGCCCCGTTGCTGAATATGACTAAGAAGGAGGTAATCTTGAAAGGGGCGGAACTTGAGACGCCTTTTGAGTTGACTTGGAGCTGTTACAAAAATTCCGAGAAAGCCTGCGGCAAATGCGATTCCTGCGCTTTGAGGTTAAGGGGATTCAAGGAGTCGGGATTAGAAGACCCCTTGCCTTACGAAGAAAAGCCTGATTACGCTTAGCTGACCCGGCAGGGCTCGAACCTGCACTCTTCTGATCCAGAGTCAGACGTGTTGCCAGTTACACTACGGGTCAATTTCAATTTTCAAGTGGATCCGATGAGATTCGAACTCACGACCTCGGCAATGCGAATGCCGCGCTCTCCCAACTGAGCTACGGACCCAACAAGAATTACAAATATAAAAAAGAATTTTTTGACAGTCAAATATTATCGGCGAATAATTTATTCTGATTTTCCGAGCAAAAGATAGGCGTTTATAAATTCGTCTATATCGCCGTCCATTATCGCTTGTATGTCGCCTCTTTTGACTTCAGTTCTATGGTCGTTTACCATCGTATAAGGCTGGAAGACATACGAGCGAATTTGGCTGCCCCACTCGATTTTCATTTTGCTTCCTTCGATTTTCGCCTTTTTCTTTTCTTCTTCTTCGATTTTCCTCTGATACAGTCTGGATTTCAGCATTTTCATAGCGCGTTCGCGGTTTTGATATTGGGAGCGCTCTTGCTGGCAAGATACTACAATTCCGCTAGGTCTGTGTCGCAGCCTGACTGCGGATTCCACTTTGTTTACGTTCTGTCCGCCCTTGCCGCCCGAACGGAAGGTGTCCATTTCGACGTCTTCGGGATTAATTTCTATATCCTCATTGTCTTCAATTTCTGGATAAACGTAAACCGACGCGAAGGAGGTATGCCGTCGAGCGTTCGAATCAAACGGGGATATTCTAACAAGTCGGTGAACGCCGCTTTCGGATTTAAGGTAACCGTAGGCAAATTCGCCGATAATTTCAATCGTAGCGGACTTAACCCCGGTTACGTCGCCGTCCAATTTTTCGACAAGGTTAAGCTTATAATTATGATTCTCCGCCCAACGAACGTACATACGAAGTAGCATATCAGCCCAGTCGCAGGCTTCCGTGCCTCCCGCTCCGGAATGAATAGTTAAGTAAGCGTCGCGGCGGTCGTCTTTTCCGGAAAGTAAATTCTTTACTTCTAAGCTAGAAAGTTTGTTCTCTGCTTTCCTTATTTCTTCGTCTAATTCGCTTCCCATCGACTCGTCCCCGCTTTCTTCGGCGAGTTCCAAAAGAGCTTCGGCGTCTTCTATTGAAGCGTAAGTCTTCTCCCACTGTTCTTTCCAATCTTTTAAATCGGAAATGCTTTGCATTATGTCTTGCGCCTTGTTGGAGTCGTTCCAAAAATTTTTGTCTTGAGTTTTTTTCTGGAGTTCTTTTGTTTTTTCTTCTTTGGAGTCTAAGTCAAAGAAACCTCCGAAGCTCTTCGGCTCTATCCTTCAACTTAGCTATTTTATCTTTTTGAGGTTCAAACATATTTTTATCCGTTTTATTTTTATCAATTATCTTAATTACATAATCTTGAAATTCAAAAATAACATAAGACGCCTTATCGGCAAAATATTTGATAGATTGGAGCGTCCGTTTTGTCGTTTTTAATCTTGTAGGAAAAAAGCTTCTCTATCGATAAATTTTTGGCGCTATATTTTATAATAATTCACTTGGTTTTAAATAATTCTTTGAAATTAACGTCAAGAGAAGTAAGATTTGACAATGAAATGAATGTAAAATAAATAAATATAGAACTATGGAAGGCAACTTTTCGAATAGGGTAAACGAAGTAATAAGATTAAGCCGCGAAGAAGCTTTAAGACTCGGGCACGATTATATCGGAACCGAGCATCTTCTTCTGGGCATAATCAGAGAAGGCGAGGGAATAGCCGTGAAAGCGCTTCAGAACGCAGGAGTCGATTTGTATAAACTGAAGAAAAACATAGAAGATACGGTAACGCCTTCCGGCGATTCTTTGACAATCGGCAATATTCCCTTAACAAAACAAGCCGAAAAAGTGCTGAAGATAACTTATCTGGAAGCTAAATTATATAAATCCGACGTAATTGGAACGGAGCATTTATTGCTTTCTCTTTTGCGAGACGAAGAAAATATAGCGGCTCAGATTATGGCTCAATCTTCGGTAACTTACGAGAAAATAAGGAAAGAGTTGGACGATATAATCAGCGGACGACCGGGCTCTTCCGCCAAGAAATCGTACGAAACGGACATTGGCAAAGGAGCTTCGGCTTCCCCGAAGAAAGAAAAAGTAAAGACGCCCGTGCTCGACAACTTCGGCAGGGACGTTACCAAGCTCGCCGCTCAAGACAAGCTCGACCCGGTAGTGGGCAGAGTAAAGGAAATCGAGCGAGTGATTCAGGTTCTCTCCCGACGAAAAAAGAACAATCCCGTTCTTATCGGCGAGCCGGGAGTGGGCAAAACGGCGATAGTGGAAGGCTTGGCGCTTAGAATAATAAATCGCAAAGCGCCGAGAATGCTTTACGATAAAAGAATCGTAACGCTCGACATCGCTTCGCTTGTCGCCGGCACAAAATACAGAGGACAGTTCGAAGAGCGAATGAAAGCTGTAATGAACGAGCTGGAAAAGGCTCAAGACGTAATTTTATTCATCGACGAAGTTCACACATTAGTAGGCGCCGGCGGAGCTTCGGGTTCCTTGGACGCTTCTAATATATTCAAGCCCGCGTTGGCTCGAGGCGAAGTCCAATGCATAGGAGCGACTACGCTTGACGAATATCGCGAGCATATTGAGAAAGACGGCGCTCTCGAAAGAAGATTCCAGAAAATTATCATCGACCCGCCGGACATTGGACAAACGAAAGATATATTAATTTGCTTGAAAGATAGATACGAAGAGCATCACAACGTGAGATTTGACGACGAGTCCATTAACGCTTGCGTTAGATTGTCCGAACGATACATTACCGACAGGTATTTCCCCGACAAGGCTATCGACGTTATGGACGAAGCCGGCGCGAGAATTCATTTGAACAACCTGCAAGTGCCTAAAGAAATAGTCGAGCTTGAAGAGCAAATCGAGGCTTTGAGGGACGAGAAGAAAAAAGTCGTCAAGAAACAGAATTTCGAAGAAGCGGCTCGACTAAGAGACTTAGAGAAGAAAATGATTAACGATTTAGATAAAATGAAATCCGAGTGGGAAGTTAAATCTTCCGATATATATTATCCTGTGAAGGAAGACGATATTTCAGACATAGTAGCAATGATGACCGGAATACCGGTCAATAGAATCGCCGAAAGCGAAACGAGAAAATTGCTGGATATGCCCGACGAATTAAAGAAAATCGTCGTCGGACAGGACGAAGCTATCAAGCATATGGTCAGAGCAATTCGCAGAGCGAGAGCCGGCTTGAAAGACCCGAAACGACCGATTGGCTCGTTTATGTTTTTAGGACCGACGGGCGTCGGTAAAACGGAGTTGGCTAAAGCTCTATCTAGAGTCATGTTCGATTCCGAGGACGCTCTTATTAGAATAGATATGAGCGAGTATATGGAGAAATTCTCCGTTTCTCGTTTCGTCGGAGCGCCTCCAGGCTACGTAGGATACGAAGAAGGCGGTCAGTTGACCGAGAAAGTCAGAAGGAAACCGTATAGCATTATTCTGCTCGACGAAATAGAAAAAGCGCATCCCGAGGTCTTTAACGTGCTATTGCAAGTTTTCGACGACGGTATGCTAACCGACGGACTCGGCAGGAAAATCGACTTCAAGAACACGGTTATTATAATGACTTCGAACGTCGGCACAAAAGATATTAAACTCGGCGGTAAAATAGGATTTTCCGAGATGGGCGAAAAAACCGAATACGAGCAAGTGAAAGAGACAATCGAAGACTCGATAAAACGCTTGTTTAATCCCGAGTTTATCAACAGAGTGGACGACTTCATCATATTCGGCAAACTGAAGAAAGAACATATGTACGAGATAATCGACATTCAAGCGAACGAGTTAAGAGACCGTTTACAGGTTCAAGAAATGAATCTCGAGTTTACCGACAAAGCGAAGGGGTTCCTCGCCGACAAAGGATACGACGAGAAATTCGGAGCGCGTCCTTTGAGACGAGCAATGCAAAAATACGTCGAAGACGAATTAGCCGACGAGATTTTGGGCGGGGGGTTGAAAAACGGAATGAAAATTATCGCCGATTTAGACGAGGAAAATCAAAAGCTGAAATTCGAATTCAAACAAGAAAAGAAACCCGTTAAAAAGGAAGCTCAAGAAAAGCAAGACGACGAGGATTTAAAAAGAGAAAAAATCAGCGACAGCTCAATAGACGAAACCGAAGAAATCGAGGAAAACACAGATTTCAAAAACGGATTGAACTAAATCTGAAAGCAAAGGATAAATAAAAACCGCGATTAGGCAACTCCTAATCGCGGTTTTTTGTTTCAATTTTTTACTTCAAAGCTTTAAACTTTTATGTCGAATCCTTTGTCTTTGTCGATTTGCTTCTGGGCGGTTTGCCTAATGGCTTCTTGAGGCTGCGCGTTAGCTAACAGCTGCATAGCTTGCTTCTGGTTCGATTGAGGAGTAACGGTGATTTTCTCCTCTTTCACGGCTTCTCTCAAAGCTTTTTGAAGATTGTTAAGCTCAACCTTATCCTGCTGGTCGCTGTATTTCTTTTCGAATCCTTGTATGCTATCGACTGCCATTTTAGCCTCCAAAATTATACTTTTTTATAGTTATCGACATAAAAATAAAAAACTTTAATAAAATACGAAATAATACTGAAATTGTTGTGAAAATCTCGTAAAATTTAACGCCATTATTGTTTTAAAGAGCGCAGTAGATAGGAGGCTTCCATAGCGAAAAAGTTTTTCAAAAAATTTGGGACTATTGATTTTGGCAATCTTATCGCCGGCAGACCAAATTTCATTTTGAAGACTGGACGTAGTAAGTAAAAGCGTTTGTTCTCTATATTGTATCCCGCATCCTTGGCGGCTTTCTCAAATTTTTGAACCGTCAATCTGATTGTTCGCAGTCGCTTGATTTCGCCTATGTCGTTTTCCCGACCGGACGCAATAAACGGATAGAACGTCTTCTTGGGTAATAGATGAATATAAGGCAAGTTCCCAAATTTCGCTCCCGCAGTATGTTGATGCCCTCCGAACGGCGAATGGTACGGCGGAAAAGTAACGTATAGCAAACCGCCCGGTTTCAAAAACGAATTGATAATGCTCATAGCTTTAGCCGGCTCTTCCAAATGTTCTATTACGTCCCTGAGAATCGCCAAATCATATTTGTTCCTGTATTTATCATCGGGCGTTTCTTTTAGTATATCGAAACACTCGAAATCTATCTTCAAATCGGCGGTTTCGGCAATTTTCGCTCCCATTTCCAAGCGATTTTCCGCTATGTCGATTCCCAGAGAGCTTTCCGCTCCGTATTTGACTAAAGCGGCGAGCGCGCCGCCCTCCGCCGAGCCTACCTCGATTACTTTATTGCCTTCTTGGAACGCGCCTATCTCTTTTAGATAAGGGGCGATAGTATCAACGCCGAGCTTATACTGGTAGCCCCAATAATATTTGTAGTTGTCGGGAATTTCCAACGAACTCATTATTTTTTCGTATATAGAATCCATATCGCTTCATAAAAATCGCAATATAAGCAAATATTAGATTCGACGTTTTAATTGGGTAATTAATTAACGGAAAACAAAAAAAACCGCTTAAGAATGATTAAGCGGTTCTTTTTGATAAGGACAAATGTTTATTATGTCTTCTATTCTACTCTTTCTCCGTCTGTAACGGCGCGATCGTAACCGGGCATTGAGATTTCCAAGTTTTCGATTGCGAAATCGCCCCAAGTAATGGAGAAAGCGTCGTCGTTCAACATTACGCCCGTATAGAAGTTATCCGACTTGTACTTGTTGCGGAACTCAAATTCGTCTCCGTCGGCTTCGAATATCCATTCGGTTTCGAGTTCCCCTTCTTCGCCTACCAAAATAGTCCAAGTTAATTTGTTTCCTTCGATTTCGAAGGTATTAACGCTAGTCGCCGACTCAACTGGGTCTTTGTCTCCGTCTGTATCGGTGAAAGTCGTAACGACGTCCCAATTTCCATTTAACGGATGGTCGTCGTAAGATTCGTCGCTGGACGTAGAGTCCTCGCTGCAAGAGATAAGCGCTATAGCCAAAATCGCCGCTAAAGCTAAAGCAAATAGTTTGTTCATTTAATCATTCCTTAACAATTTTAAAACCTGACAATTTAAACTCGGCAATTATACTCAAAAATTTTTATTTGGCAAATGGCTATAACGTTTTTGTGAACTTTTGCGGAGGATAATAACGTTAAGCAAAGTAATATTTAAACATCATTTCTGGATGGAAAACGCGTCGAAACTAGAAAACGAAATCTCGATATTCATCCTATGACTGCCAGTCGTCGGATGAATTCTATCGGATAGAACGCAAACTCCGTGGGCGTTGTAGATGCGTATCTCTTCAGATGGCACAGCTCATTAATGTAAACAATTATTTTTTTTGTTTGATTTTTTTGTTTAGCTTGATATTTTACGTTGATTAAGATTGTCTTAAAAAATGACGAGGGCAGTATGAAGAAGGTTATTATAGCGTTGACGATAATTTCTTTTTATATAAACGCTTTATACGCGGAGGACGCTAATACGAAAGGCGTAACGGCAGACTTACCGAAAGTCGAGAACTACGAAGTGGCGGGCGAATTAAATCCGGTAAGTTCTAAAGCCTTAATAGACGATAAGATACAAGGCGTTACCGAAAGCGTTCCTTCTTCGCTTGGAATGCAAGTTTCCGGCGCTTTAGAGCAATCAAACGAGGCGGATTTCAATACAATCGAAGGGAAGAATGACCGCGTTCAAACGGACTATTCCGATTGGCTGTTCACCGATTCCGTTAGCGTTAATTCATATATAGCCGGCGGAGAGAACGTCGGCGTGAAGTTTAACGTCCGAGCGAGAAAATTGGAATTAATATATCCTTGGGACTCTCTTTCCGAAGAAGTAAAACAAGCTATCGAAAGAGCGCCCGAATGGATAAGAAGCAAACTCGAATACAACTTTTACCGATTAAGCGAGGAACGACGAGGAGCGTTCGCTGTTATAATAAATCAAGCGGACTCGAACCTCGTCGATGAGATAGCTTTCTCGCTCGCTTACTCGTCGGCGGGATTTCTGAACTCCAATTTTTGCTTCCCCGAGCTATATCTTGAGAACGCTCAACTGATTTACGCTCACGACGAAGATTTGGATTACGTCGAAATAGTCGATTACGGCGTTCCCGGCTCCGACGAAGATTACTATTCCACAGTAAAATACTGGAAAATCGATTCGACCGAAGGGAAAATCCAAGTAGAAGTTCCCAAGGAAGTATATTATATGTATGTGGTTCATCCCAAAATTACCGACGAAATTGCTACTTATATCAATCCCGAACTTCCCGAACCAAACAATCAAGGACATCATATAAATAACATAGCCGCTCCGCCGGAAGGAGTGTTTTGGAGGGATTATCTATACGCTCACACCGAAGAAGTCCCCGACACTACGGGCGTAATGTTTCCGATTTTAAAGGACTCCGTCTCGATTTGCGAGGTTATTTGGGACGACAACAACGAAGAAAATCAAGCCGTTAGAGCTATAACTCAGTGGGTGCGCGACGTTATGGAATTTACTTCCAAAGAGGAAAGACCGCACCAACCGGTAAGAATTTACGACTTACATATCGGCAGATGCGGCGAACACGAAGATTTAACCGCCGCCGCGTCGAGGGCTTGCTTGATTCCCTGCAGAGGAATAGACGCCCATTCTATCGACCATGTCTGGAACGAGTTTTGGGACGAACGCTGGGAGCAATGGGAGCCGGTGAACAACGCGCATAAAAGGTCGCTCGCCTATATGAATTGGGACACTATGGGCGCGGTAGTTGCAAGGCATAGCTCCGGTTCGCACGAATTCGTTACCGACAAATACAACGACAATCACAATTCGGAAGTTACTATTACGGCTCTGGACGCAAGCGACAATCCAATCGACGGCGCGGAATTAAGAATCTATTCGAATAGATATATCAAGAGCCAAGGGCAGACCTATATCGTATTCGACACTTACGGGATAACCGATAGCGACGGTAAATATACTCTTACGCTCGGAAAAGACAAATTGTATTATCTTCAACTCAGGTCTCCCTTTGGAAACAATCCTTCCGAAAGCAATAAGGTGTTGAGGCTGAACGAATCCTACTTAGCCGAAGGGAGGGAGCTGACATACAACGTAAAAGCGCCTAATTCTATGGAATCTATAATAGATGAAATTACTTTGCCCGAAGACGACGCTGAAGACTTCGCTATTAAAGTTAATTTTAGCGTCGGGGAGCAAAACGTTAATTGGAAAGTGATTACGAACGATTTAGGCGGCGAGAAGATTTTCGCCGAAAGCGATTACCAAAAGGACGTCAATTTGATAGTCGCCGACGAGAGTAATTATAACGCGTTCGCTAACGGAAACGCTTGCGAGGCGTATAAGCAAAGCGCTCAGTCGGGCGAGTTGACCTTCGACGTCCCAGCCGACAAAGACTGGTATATTTTCCTAAATAACGAAATGGCTAACAACTTGCAGTTGGCGGAGGCGAGCTTTGCCTTGTATAGAGAGCCTAGCGTGGGAGTGGAAGATTATAAACTCGGCGAAAGCGTCGTAACGGTGTATCCCAATCCATTTTCAGAGGCGACGGAAATAAGATATGCGCTCGAAAATCCGGGCAAAGTCAAAATAGAAATATATAATCCGCTCGGAAACAGAGTAGCCGTTCTTATGGACGAATACCAAAGCGCGGGCGAGCATAGAGCGGCATTCAACGCCGAAGGCTACCCGCAAGGGATGTATTACTATACCGTTCAAATCGGCGACAAAATTGAAAACGGCAAGATTCTGCTCGTGAAATAAGCAAGCGCGAAATAATAGAATATAAAAGCCGGCGGCGTAAGTGATGTTGTCGGCTTTTTTGGCGTTTGGGAAAGAGGAGTAAAACCGAAGTTCTCGAATTAAGAACGGTTATTTTGCAGAAAAACCTATCGCATAAACTATTTATGCTGTGTTAAGTATCGATTTTAAACGACAAAAAGTTATTATTCTTAATGTGCTTTTTAAGTGAACGTCCATTGTGTATTTCAATTACTGCTTTCTTTTTTTCGCTCTGTTGCGCATAATCCAAAAGAAGTTTTTTAAATTTTTCTGGATTTTTTTCAAAATTATACAAACAATCGTATGAAATAAATATAAACGGAAAAAGTTCCTGCTTAAGGATACTATTGATTTTATTTGTATCTCTATCAATAATATATTTAACCCCGCCAAAGTGTTGAGGGTCGGATATTTCAATATTGATTTTTTGGTCATTTACAATTAATATTCTGTCAATCTCAAGATTATTCCCGTTTTGAACAGATTGGAGCGTTCTTCTATCATGTCTTTCATAATCAATTTTAAGACTGTCTAATATACGGTCAAACCAATTTTCGGTTTCCATTTTTCTAGAAGAATAAAAACCTAAATCACTTTTTATGTCGTTACTTCCGTCAATATCATTTATATTTTTATTTTCTTTTATGTGTTGCTTTATTATAGATATGTAGTTTACTCTTTTCTCTAATTTGTTAATTTCATCTTCCTTTTCTTGTGTTTTCTTATTTATTTTTTCTTTTTCCGTTGGTATATTATCGATTTTACGTATGTCAACATTCCATAATTCTTGTTTACTATTTTTTAGTTCTTTTTTTTCTTTTTTTAAATGCTCTATTTTATTTTCTAGAGTATCTTTTCTAATAGTACATTTTTTATTATAGATTTTAAGCTCTTTGAGTCTGTCGATAAAAGTCTCGTATCCTTTTTTAATTTCCGGTATGCTTTTTAACAAATCTTCATACTCTCCTATATTTCTTTCTAAATAGCCGGGAATCAATGCATCTGTATCGTATCCAGGTAAATTGCTTAGTAAAAAAACAGGAAAGCCTTCAAGATATCTCCGCGCTATTAAATACTTAAGATTCTTATCGGTAAGTCTCTCAAAAATTATATCTATTTCTTCATCAGATGTAGTGAAATCATCTCTGTGACGTAACCAAGACGCAGCATCTGTGATAGGGAATAATTCTTTTTCTTTTTCATCTAAAATATTTTTTGCCCGCTTAAATACCTCTTCTTGTATTGACAATCTCTCTTCGTCAAAATAATACGAATATAATACATCTTTAAAAGTAGAACGCATCTTTTCGGAGATTTTATCTTTAGCTCTATTGTTATTTGTGTAGTCTTTCATTTCTTCAACCATTTTTTCGTGTATTTCCTTGCTCGGTAATGATGATTTATTAAAATAATGGTGTAAATTATTGTTAACAAATGCCTCTATATCGTTACTGGTTTTGCTTTTTAACAAGCATTTAGATTTATTAATGAGATTCTGTAAATATTCAAAATGTATTTTCATTGTTTCATCGCGTTCTCCGAGCCTTGCTCTGCCGTCTTTCGTTTCACTTGAGGATTGGGTTTCTCTTATAAGACGCCATAGATATGATATAAGTAATTTAGCGATTTTATCATTCATTTTATGCCTCATTTTTAGTTATACTATTATTTTACACTACTTAACTTACAATTTACCATTTTCCCTCGACTTTTCCAAACAATTCCTCCTTTCCCAACAAACAACTCCATCCTTTTTTGAAGCCGTTTTACTCCCTCAGAATCCTCCCGACGCCCTTATATCTTCTTCGCTCCCCCTCCCCAAAACAAATTTTCATATCTCAAATATTTTGTTATATTTATGTTTTGCAACAATTAATTGCGGAGAGCGAGCTATGAAAAAGAGAATTGTAATAGCCGGCGGAACGGGCTTAATCGGCGGGGAAATCATAAAAACCGCCATAGAAAAAGGCTACGAGCTTGTCGTCTTAACGAGAAACGCGGTTAAAGCTAAGAAGGAACTGCCGGAAAAAGTAAAAATCGCCGAATGGGGCGGCGGCTCGTCTGATTGGCGGGAGAGCTTAAGCGGCGCGGACGCCGTAATAAATCTGGCGGGCGCGCCTATTAGCGAGAGATGGACGGAAAGCTATAAGAAAAAGATAATAGGCAGCCGCGTGAAAACGACGGAAACGATAGCGGAAAGCATTTTAGATAGCGACAATCCTCCGAAAGCGCTAATCAATTCTTCCGCCGTGGGATATTACGGCGACAGCGGCGATAAAACAATAACCGAAGACGCCCCTCCCGGCGACGACTTCTTAGCGGAGGTCTGCGTTAAGTGGGAGGACGCCGCCGCGCGCGCCAAGTCGAAGACGCGCGTCGTCTTGGCGAGAAACGGCGTCGTATTGAGCGCCGAGGGAGGAGCGTTGGAGCGGATGATGACGCCTTATCGCTTTTTTATAGGCGGACCCGTCGGAAGCGGCTCTCAGTATCTGCCTTGGATTCATATAAAAGATATCGCCCGAATGTTTTTATGGGCGGTGGAAACCGAATCGGTCGAGGGCGCGGTAAATTTCGTCGGACCGAATTTCGTTACGATGAAACAGTTCGCTGAAGCAATCGGACGAACGCTAAAGCGACCGTCGATTTTCAAAGTTCCTAGTTTCGCTTTAAAAGCGCTAATGGGCGAGTCGGCGGATATGGTCTTGAAGGGACAAAAAGCCGTTCCCAAGAAAGCGCTCGAGAACGGCTTCGAATTTGATTTTGGCGATATTAATTCCGCCCTGAAAGATTTATTGACTGATAAGTAAGTTGGTTTTGTTTTCGTTTATTAAGTGTCTGGCTAAGCTGCCGGCGAAGAAGTCGAAAATGCCCATCTTGGAATGCGCTCCCAATACTATCAAATCGGACGAATTCAGAAGCTCTTTGCCGAAGACCTCGATTTTGTCGTGGGAGGTTACGTAAGTATCGACGTCGTCGATTCCGTGAGAGAATAGATACTTTTGCGCGTTAAGGACGAACGCTTTGCCTTTTTCTTTGTCTTCGGCGTCCGCCATAATAATCCTAACGTCGAGTTTATCCTTCGGGAAGCTCAATTGAGCGAAATGCTGTAAAGCTCTCGTAGCCGGCAAACTTCCGTTGTAAGAGACTACCGTTTTGATTTTGTTCTTTCCGCTAAAGTCCAGCGGGCTTTCGCATTCGCAAACTGCGAAAATTGGAGTTACGGATAAATCTAGAACTTTGTCCAGAGTTATAATAGACTCCTCGCTGGTTTCGAAATCGAAATTCGTGCGCAAGCCCATTATTAGCAAATCGTAAAACTTCGAAATTTCGCTTATTTGCTTGCTGGGACTGCCTTGGGCGTCGCTTTTGCTATACTCTACGCCAGCCTTCTTGCAAGCGGCTTCGAATTTCGAAAGTAGATTTTGTATATGAACCTTCGCCGCGTCGATTTTCGCGTGATGCAGTTCCTTAGCGTAGAAGCTCACGCCCGGCGGCACCGGTCCAATGTGCGATTTGATTCCCGGTATGTCCAGAACGACTAATCCGGTTACTTCCGCGTCGTATAATTTCGCCGTGGAGATAGCTAATTCGACGGCGCTTTCGCTATAAGGCGTAGGATCCAAGGGGACGAGGATTCGTCTTATCATAAATCACTCCTTTTATGTTCTTTTTCTATCATTTGACTTTATCAATTATACAATTTAAGTAAAAATATCAACTTTTTTTGATATATCAAATTCTAACTTGCAATTTATCAAAGAATATCTTATATATTTATTGGCGAAAAAACAAATGGTATTATTTTTGTAATTTTATGGAGTTAAGAGTTTATTGGTTATTAATGTCAAATTTAGGGAGCTATGAGAATACGAGTAACGGGAGAAGCGGATTATAGCTATATGAGAGTTGAAGTGTTGAGCGTAAGAGGCTATTGAAAGATAAGAAACCGATAAAGGATTGTATTTGTTGATGAAAAAACTGAGTATAATAACGGTTTGCTTGAACGAAGCTAAAACTATCGAGAAAACGCTAACGAGCGTTTACGAACAAACGTTCAGCGATTACGAGCATATTATAATCGACGGCGGCTCGACCGACGGGACTTTAGAAATCGTTAATAGATTTAGTGATAATATTGAAAAAGTAGTGTCAGAGCCGGACAAAGGGATTTTTGACGCTATGAATAAGGGAATCGAGTTAGCTAACGGCGAATATCTCTTTTTTTTAAACTCCGGCGATTATATTATTTCAAAAGACGCTTTAGAAAGAATGTTTTCGCAAGAACCGACAGCTGATGTCGTTTACTGCGACGGAGCGATTTCGCTCGGCAGAGGAGTAATCGCTATTAAGCCTTCGCCGCAAAAAATCGGCAAAGCGTTTATGTTTATGGACACGATACCTCATCAGAACTCATTCGTGAAGAAATCTTTATTCAATCAAATCGGCAAATTCAATCTCGATTACAAAATAGCCGCCGACTATGAGTTCTTTTTAAGAGCTTTATACGAATACGGCGCCGACGCGGAATATATCGAGGGCGCGTTAACCGTAAACAACGTTTTGGGCGTCAGCTCCGATTTGAGAAACAGAAGACAAAGCTATTCGGAACGAGCAAAAGCGCAGAAACGCTATTTCAGCGGTAAAACATATAAATTTTTTAGAATAGCCAAGCCTTTTATTTATTATCTTTATAAATATCCTAAGTACTTGTTATATATAATTAAAAGTTTTTTCTCGAGAAATAAGGAAGGACGAAAAAAATGAAGAACGCGTTGGTAACCGGCTCCGCCGGTTTGGTTGGTTCGGAATCCGTAAGGTATTACGG
>CAZDXB010000005.1:0-145416 GCA_964509335.1 uncultured Hyphomicrobiales bacterium
GGAGAAGAAAAAATATGATTATCGCCTTAAGCTCGGTTGAGTCTTTCGTCGTTGGAAATGTCTCAAAAAATAGCGTTTCTTACCCTCAAGGTAAACCTTGAGGTTGACTCGTCTATTACGATTCGCTTTAATTCAGCGTTTATGTCAACCTTCGGGTTTACCCGAACGGTTCGATTCCATAAAGTCGCGCTTTAGTCCGCCCAATATTGTCTGAAAGCTCAAATAGGGCTAACACATAGGTTCGCCCCTACGGGATCTCTAGATGGATTGGGCTTAGCTTTACTCATTCCCAAATCGGAGTTTGGGAATGAGAATATAAGTTCGCCCCTACGGACTCGCTATATGGATTGGGCTTAGCGTTACTCATTCCCAAATTGTAATTTGGGAATGAGAGAAAGATTTACTCTTCGCCCGCGGCGATAATATTTTCAAATTGCCAAAGAACGCTTCGGTTCCTCTAGTCCTTTGTCCCTCGCTTTACTTCGATTTGCCTTTTCTTCGTCTTTTTCCGTTTCTTTCTTTTAACTTACGCCAATATAAATAAAACTTTAATGTTTGTCAAGAGCCAAATTGTTAGGACGATTTGTTAGGACATTTTGTTATTAACTTTGCTAGTTCTTGATTTTCGTTGAATATTGGATTATCCATTTTAACGTCCCAAATCTTCATTTTTATTAAGTTGACGACAAATTTTTTATTTTTCTCGTTTTTTGTGAGCGCTTCTCTGAACTCCGTCGGATTCATTCCCATTCGCTTTTTGAAAGCGCGGCGTAGGTTTCGCGAATTATAGCCCGAACGCTTAGCGACTTTTTGTATCGGCAAATCGTTTCGGGCTAGAAGCTCCACCGCTTTTTCTAATCTTTTGTTTATAAGCAGGTACGAGCAGTTTACGCCCAAATTATCCGATAGCGTATCCCAAATATCGACGCGGTACGTATTCAATTCGTCCGCTAAGCTATTGCAATTGTATTCCCTATCGGAATACCGACCGCTAATTGTCTTAAGGGCTCGCCGCACCCCCCCCCTCAAGCGTTTACAGTCGCCGTTTGTGTTTTCCGCCGCGCAATTGACGCAATAATATAGATTCATTTTCTCGCTCTCGCGTTGTTATACAAGCAAAACTCATTCACTCCAATTCCCAAATCGGAGTTTGGGAATTAGTTTGAATCTCTTCCGTTCAGTCTCATTCCCAAATTGCAATTTGGGAATGAGTTAGAACGGATAAAGCCGCTCTTTTTTCATTCCAATGAACGAGTCGATAATAATATATCAAAATTATTTTATTTGACAAAGAAAAATATTATCGTAAGCCATACTCGGATGTTCACTTATGAACATTTTAAGCGCGAAATGTTCACATGTGAACATTTTGGATTGCAATTGTTCTTGTAAGTATTTATTTTTCCCTTGATATAAAAAGCTCATAGTCGTATATTGTTTTTGAAATTTTATCTATAACAATATAGACGGGCTCGTTATGGGAAAATCATATAGCGTTACGGTTCAGGGCGTAGATAGGAATTTGCGCGAAGCTAACGGCGATTGCGAACCTATCGACTTTAACGATTTGTCTGAGGACAAGGCTTTGGATATAGTCGAACGTTTTTCTCAAATTAGAATAAAAATAAGCTTTGAGAACGGGGACGTTTGCCCGCCGAGTTTAAATATTCAATACAAAAACGGAGAGGTATATTCGTTTTATCCGGAGGACGGGAAGATATATTACGCCGAATCAGGCGGCGAAGTCGCTCCCGAAGACGTAATCAAGATAGCCAACGGAGAAATTAAATTAGACAAGCGAGAGATTCTTAAGGAAAAGTACGAGCGCGAAGGCGTCAAGCCTTTGCGTAAACCTGAAATCAAACCGACCGACAGGGAAAATATAAGCGCGTCGGATATTTCCACGGGCGAAGAATGCCCGCAATTTACGAAAACTGTATGGAAAAGCCGCTATTGGTTCGAGGCTTCTCACGTCGCGCCTTTCTCAATCGGAGCGTTTTTTCTAATTATCGGATTGATAGTTTTGAGCGAGGGACGCGACGCTGAGGCGGCGCCGTATATGCTCGGGCTTGCCCTCGTTTCTTTTCTGTCGTTCTTTCCTTGGCGCGCTTTAGCTAAAACGAAGCTGACGGCGGGAATCGACTGGAACACGAACACTCTTTGGTTCAAGCGCAAAAGGAAAGGCATAGTCGGATACGAGCCGGACGCCAATATGATTTCGGAAGTAAGAATTAAGAAATTCGACGAGAAAATGTCGAATCCCTTATGGATTATGGAGCCGGCGGCGCCGATGGTTTTCAATAAAAGAGAATGGCTTTTAAAGGCAAAAAGGGCGGAAAGCGAAACGTTGTGGACAATCAAAGGAGCGAGTTTGGCTACTAAGAAAGAGGCTCTCGCTATAGTCGAAAAATTGCAGAAGCTGTTGAGAGCATAGTAAAAAAGTAAAACAATTTTTTTTGGAATTTTAAGATTCGTATCTTATGCTATTATATAGATTTTTTTCAGCTTTTAATTGATAATTAGCTATACTTTTATTAGATTAAGGAAAAAATAAAACGAAAGGCGTAAATCAAGATATGAGCGCGAAAACGAAAGGCGACAACTTGTCCAAGAACGGAGCCGGGAGAGTCTTGGCGGTGGACGACGAAACCACGATGCTGAGATTGCTTAAAATCAACTTGAACAAACACGGTTACGAAGTGAAAACCGCCGATAACGGCGTTAAGGCTCTCGAAACAATTGAGGACGAACGGGAATTTGATTTGGCTCTGCTCGATATTATGATGCCTGATATGAACGGCTTCGAGGTCTGCAAACAGTTGCGCGAGAAATACTCGCTTTACGAACTGCCGATAATGTTCGTAACGGCTAAGTTCCAAATGGACGATATTTTAAAAGGCTTCGACTTGGGAGCGAACGATTATATCGTAAAGCCTTTCGACGCTAACGAATTAGTGGCGCGAGTAAGCACTTTGGTCAGGTTGAAGAAACTAACGGAAGCCAACGACGCGCTCCAAAAAGCCCGCGAGCTTAACCAACGCTTCCACTTAATGACAATCCACGACTTAAAGAATCCATTAACTTCAATAATTATTCGAAGCGAATTTATTCAACTAGAAACCGACGAAGACAGCAAAATAAACGAGCATTCGCAAGCTATAAGAAAAGCCGCCAAGATAATGACCGGCTTGCTCGAAGATTACATTGAAATTGGCAAGTTGGAAACCGGCAAAATCGCGCTCGAAAAAGAAAAAGTCGATATAAACAAAGCGATTATGGAAGTTATCGACGAGAATTTATCGCGCGCAGAAGAAAAAGAGCAAGAAATCAACTTTTCGCCCGGTCCGACGAGCAAATGTCTCGTTCACGCCGACAAAGGCAAATTAAGACAAATAATCGACAACTTGATAAGCAACGCCGTTAAGTATTCGCCTATGGGCGGAACGATAACCGTAGTTTCCGAGAAACTCGGCGACAACATATCGGGCGAATCCGTCAGGGCAACCGTTAAAGACGAAGGCGAGGGCTTGACCGAAGAAGACAAAGAGAAAGTGTTCGATAAATTCCAGAAAATCTCTACAAAACCGACCGCTAAAGAAAGCTCCACCGGCTTAGGCTTGTCCATAGCCAAAGAATTAGTAGAACTGCACGGCGGAAAAATTTGGGTGGAAAGCGAACGCGGCAAGGGAAGCGCGTTCGGCTTCGAGCTGCCGGCGGCGTCGGAGTAATACGCTGTCCTCGCCAAATCGGAGTTTGGCGAGTAGGGAGTCGATTAATATTCATCCAGCGCTCGTTCGGCGACTTCTTTCGCTAATTTTGGATTTGCTTTGCCGCCGCTTTTCTTCATTATCTGCCCTACGAAGAAGCCGATTGTTTTCGTCTTGCCGCTTTTGTATTTAGCGAGCGCTCTGGGATTTTCCTTTATCGCTTCTTTGGCTAATCTCTCTATTTCGCTTTCGTCGCTAGTCATTCGCAAGCCCTCGCGTTCGATTAACGCTTCGGGAGCGGCGCCGTCGATTACTTCCGACAATATATCTTTTGCGACGGATTCCGATATTTCTTCGGCGAGTATTTTATTAATTAGCGTAGCGAAATTGTCCGCTCTCGACTTTAAATCCGAATAAGCGATTTTCCCTTCAGAAATAAAATTCAGAATTTCCGTTTTTATTAGCGCCGCCGCTTTCTGCGAGGCTTTCGGCTTTGTGCCGCCGATTTTCCCGCAAACGCTGTCGTAAAAATCCGCGAGCGGCTTTTCTTGCGTTAGGACAGTCGCCGTTTCGTTATCTAATTTATACTTTTCGACGAATCTTTTCTTCTTTTCGAGCGGCAGTTCAATTTGTTTTAAGGCGCTTAACTTCCCCGATTTTATTTCCATCGGCGGCAAATCCGGTTCGGGGAAATACATATAATCCGCCTGTTCTTCTTTGGAGCGCGTCGGAACGGTCGTTTCGTCTTGTTCGTTCCAGCTTCTCGTTTCATTTTCGATTCTTCCGCCGTTTTCGACTATATTTATCTGCCTTTTAATCTCATAATCTATCGCTTTGCCGATGTTTCGGAAACTGTTCATATTCTTAACCTCCGCTTTATTGCCCAGCTTAGCGGCGTCTTTTTTTCTAATCGAAACGTTGGCGTCGCATCTCAGCGCCCCTTCCTGCATTTGCCCGGAGCTTATTTCCAAATATCTCGCTATATTCCTTATTTGCTCGGCGAAGGCTTGGGCTTGCTCGCCGGAGTTCATATCGGGCGCGCTTACGATTTCCAAGAGCGGAACTCCGCTCCGGTTGAAGTCCAGCAGATACGTCCCGTCGCCTTTGTTTATAGTTTTGGCTGAGTCTTCTTCGGGATGAATACGCTCGATTCTTATCGCTTTCGTTCCGCCGTCGGTTTCTATTTCCAGCCGTCCGCTCTCACAAAGCGGCTTGTCGAATTGCGTTATTTGGTATCCCTTCGGCAAATCACGGTAAAAGTAGTTTTTTCGGGCGAAGCGGGAATTTAGATTAAACTCGCAGTTTAACTCTTTTCCTAAAAGCAGAGCGCAATCTATCATGCGCTCGTTAATAGTAGGCAGCGCGCCCGGCATTCCCAAACAAACGGGGCAAACGTTTGTGTTGGGCGGCGCGCCGTATTCCGCCGAGCAGGAGCAAAACGCCTTGCTCACGGTTAAAAGCTGAAGGTGGATTTCGCATCCAATCGTTATTTCGTAATCTTCCGATTGCATTTCGAATTTTCAATTTATCGATAAATTTAAGCAAAGTCAAATTTTCAAATATTTATAATATCTTATTAAGCCCGAACTTGAACACCCCTCAATCACAAATCCCAACTTAAAAAAGCGATAGAAAGAAACAAAACTAGAAAAACCCGAAATTCGTAATTGCTAAACGAAGCGCTCTCGCTATCTCCCTCGCTTGTCGTCCCATAGCTTCTTCAATCTCTCGCGTATTTTCTTCTCCTCGCCTAAATCGCCGGGTTTGTAATACGCTTTCGGTGGGAATCCTTCTGGGAAGTAGTTCTCTTTAACGAAATGTCCCTCGTAATCGTGCGGATATTTGTAATTCTCGGCGTATCCTTCCTCTTTCATCAGCTTCGTCGGCGCGTTTCGCAGATGAAGCGGCGGAACTTGCGACTTGCCGCTCTTTAAGTCTTTTTCGGCTCCTTTCAGCGCCATATACGAGGCGTTCGACTTCGGACAAGACGCCAAATACGTAACGCCCTGCGCCAAATTAATAGCGCACTCCGGCATTCCTATATACTCTACCGCCCGAAAAACCGAAATCGCCAAATTCAAAGCGTTCGGGTCGGCGTTGCCTATGTCCTCGCTGGCGAAAACGACCAATCGCCTCGCTATAAATTTCGGGTCTTCCCCGGCGTCGAGCATTTTCGCCATCCAATACATAGCCGCGTCAGGATCCGAGCCGCGCAGCGACTTAATAAACGCCGAGATAGTATCGTAATGATAATCGCCGCCCTTGTCGTAATACGCCGTCTTCCGTTGCAAAGCTTTCTGCAGAACTTCCCTATTTATCTCGAATACGTCGCTCGCCTTATCTTTGTATTTAAGCGAAAGCTCGACCGCGTTCAGAGCAGCGCGGGCGTCGCCCTCCGCTATCGCCAACAGAAAATCCCAATCGACGATTTTTACTTTCATTCTAGATAGAACCTCGTCTTTCTCTATCGCGCGCTCGACCACTTCCTTGATATCATCGTCCTTTAACGACCGTAACTTATATATCTGGCATCTGCTTAAAAGCGCCGATATTACCTCGAACGAAGGATTCTCCGTCGTCGCTCCCACAAGAGTAATCACTCCCTTTTCAACCGCTCCGAGCAGCGCGTCCTGCTGGCTCTTGTTAAATCTATGAATTTCGTCGATAAACAGAAGCGTTCTTTTCCCGCCCTTTCTATACGCCTCCGCTTTGCTTATGACTTTCCGAACGTCCTTAACGCCCGAATCTACCGCCGACAAGCTGGCAAATATATACTCTTTCTTATCCGCTATTAAATACGCCATAGTCGTTTTACCCGAACCGGGAGGTCCCCAAAATATCATAGACGGAAACTCGCCCTTAACGAAAAACTGTTTCAAAGGACCTTCCGCCCCAGTCAAATGCTCCTGCCCGACGACCTCGCCCAAACTATTCGGTCGAACTCTATCGGCAAACGGCGCCATACTATCTTTCCGCTTTTCGCTTCCGGACGACGAAAAAAGCTCCTGCATTACTATCAGCCTTATTTAGTTTATTTCAAATCCAGTTAATCATAATAATATAAAATTTCTATCGTAATCCAATCGATTAATTTTAAAAAACCTCGACAAAAAAAGCGGATAGACAAACTTATGCTTATTAAGAAATTGGTTAGGCTCAAAGCTATTTCTCAAGCAATTCCTCGATATTTAACGCTTTTATTAATTATATTTAATAAAAAACGACAAAAAAAGCTCTATTCTGAACAATATTCCACAAAAATAAACCGACAATTAAAATCTGATAAAAATTTATTCATAATAAATCAAATATTATTGCCAAAAATGCCGTTTTTTTATTATATTTCTTAAAAAGAAATAACGCTAAACATAATAAATAGGATGCTATGCGCGCTCTGGTAATAGACGATTTGGCTATGACGCGACGCCTTATAAAGAACAACTTAATGTCAATCGGCTTTAAGGAAGTTTTTGAAGCCGGCGACGGCGCCCAAGCTTTAAAACTGCTGAAAACTGAAAAGGAAGAAGTCCACCTAATCATTACCGATTGGTTGATGCCTAAACTAGACGGCATAGAATTCGTTAAAATTTTGAAATCCAGACCGGAACTAAAGAAAATCCCAGTGCTAATGATTACTTGTTTAGGCGAAAAACAGGACGTGCTAAAAGCTTTTCAAAACGGAGTAAACGATTATATGTCAAAGCCTTTTACGTCGGAAACGCTTCAGAAAAAAGTTGAAGTACTAATTAAAAATTCCGAAGACTATCTAGTGAAATAACAATAACTAAATTATAAAATGAAAGCCTTAGTAGTCGAAGATTTAAAAATAATGAGGAAAGTAATTGTCAACGCTTTAAAGGAAATAGACATTAAAGATTCATTCGAAGCCGAAGACGGGATTGAGGCTCTATCTTTATTGCAAGAAGAAAAAATTGACCTTATCGTAACCGATTGGCTGATGCCTAATATGGACGGATTTGAACTGGTAACCGACATAAAAAAAGACAAAAGACTTAAAAACATCCCGATTTTGATGATTACTTCTGTTGACGACAGAATAAACGTCGTTAAGGCGATAAAAGCGGGAATTAACGACTACATTGCTAAACCTTTTAAACCCGAAACTTTGAAAGAAAAAATAAAAAATATTATTTACTCAGTTTAACATTTGGTTTGTAAAAAAAAATAAATCTGAATTGAAGATGCGATTTCTAATAGTCGAAGACGTCCCGATAATGAGAAGAGTCATAGCAAACGCTTTGAGAACAATCGGATACAACGAATACTTGGAAGCCGAAGACGGCTCCGAAGCGCTAAATCTATTAGAAAAAGAGAAAATCGACTTCGTAATAACCGATTGGCTAATGCCAATAATGGACGGGCTGGAATTAGCCCGTCAAATCCGGATGAACCAAGCCTACAGAGACCTGCCCATAATTATGCTAACAACAAAAGGGAACAAGACCGACGTCGTTAAAGCTCTCGACGCTAATATCAACGACTATATAGTTAAACCTTTTAAAGCAAGCACCCTAGAAGAGAAAATAGACGAAATATTAAGCAATTTCAAAACATACTATATTTAAGGATGAAATATGAAAACAATTCAAAAAACAGCGCGATTCAAGTTCACATTAGCCGTCTTAGCTATCGCTTCGCTCAACCTAGCCTTATTGTCCTGCTCAAAAGAAAAATTAACTCCCCAAAGAAAACTCCCATCGGCGATTAAAGGCACAATTTTCGGCGCCGAAAATCAAACTTTGGAAAGATGCGCTATCAGCGCAAACTACTACGGCTTTACTAAGGACTCGCTAACCGTTAAATCCGACGAAAACGGAGAATTTTGTCTGCCGACAAATAACGCGCAACTAATAGAGCTAAGAATCCACGGCGTAAATTGCAAGACCTTTTTCTTTGACTTATTTAATTCCAAAGCCTTCGAGAATGCAAATTTGAAAGTCCGTTTGCAACCAGTTCCAATAATAGACACGCTATATGAATTGAGCATGGTCGCTAAATTTAACGGCTCGAAAAATCTCGATACCGTCGATATGAAAAAAGGCAAAGGCAATATTTTCTCGGCGAAAATAGAAAACCAAGGAGACACTTTATTTTATCAATATTTGGGCGCGGCGTCCGGTTTGGGAACCGTTTGCGACTATTCAAACGATAATTACGTTTACAGAAACGGACAGTTCTTTTCTTACAAAACGTCTAATAATTCTACTATTACAATTGAATTCCACTCGCCCCAAAACTTAGCGAAAAGAAAAAAAATAAAACTTGAATCCAACAACGAAAGATTCAACGAATACATAAATAGCTTAGAAAAAATTAAAAACTTAGACAAAGAATCTTTAGATATTTTCTTTAATTCAAAGGGTAAAAAGGATTATTACCAAAAAATGACGAAGAGCGTTAAAGACGTTCTTTCCGAAGTAAAATCACAAAACGCGCGGCTATTTTTAATAAAACAATACATTTACAAAGCGTATGGATTCGGTTTGGAAGCGGACGAACGACTAGTAAAAGAGTATCTAAACTCCATTGGAGTTAAATCTACTTACTGGGAAAAAGACGCCCATTTGCTTATACCTATTCTCAGCTTCGTTAAAAGCGAATCCTATCGAGAAAACTTCATAAACGGAATATTAAAATATAATTACTCCAAAACGGCGAAAAGAAGAATCTTACACGAAGCCTTCGTTTACTATTTTAATAACGAAAACATCGAAAAAGCGACGCGGTATAATAACATCCTTCAAAGCCGCTATCCAGATAGCGATTACGCGCGGCAAGCCAAAACAAAACTGCGCAATCAACCTTTATGAAATAGCTCGATAGTTTTTTCAACTAATCCGTCAACGTTGTGTTTGTCTGCCGCTTGAGTGTTAGATATGCCTCGCTCGATTAGCGCGGACAGCGTTACGGGACCTATCGCTACCGATAAGGAATTCTCCAAAATATCGAGCGTTTTATCGCCAAAAATTTCGTGGAAACTTCTCACAGTCGAAGGGCTTGTAAACAAAAACGCGTCGGGTTTTGCCGATTTCAACTCGTAAACTTCGCTCTCGGAAGGAACCGCGTTCGATAGCTTATAAACTTCGACTTTATCTACAATAGCTCCAAAATCCCTAAGACTTTCCGTCAAAATATCGCGTTTAAAATCGCCTTTAACCCTTAAAACGTTTTTCCTTTTTATATCAAATTGCTCCGAAAGCTCTTTCGCCAAATTTTGCGAAGTAAATTTAGAAGGCGTAAAATCAGGGAACACGTTATATTCCTTTAGCTTATCAGCGGTAGAAGAGCCAATAACCCCGATTTTCGTTCCGCCTAAAGCTCGCGAATCCTTTCCCCTTTTTCTTAGAGCTTCGAAAAAGTATCTTACGCCGTTATAACTCGTAAATATCGTCCAGTCGTATTTCGCCGGCGTCAAATCAAATTCTGCGGGCGGCTCGGCGAACTCAGTTTTAATCAAAGGAAACTTTATCGTCGCGGCGCCTTCTATTTCCAATTTTTCAATTAAAGACTTGGCTTGGTCTCTCGGTCGGGTAACTACGATTGTCCTTCCAATCAAAGGTTTGCTCTCATACCAATTTAATTGTTGGCTAAACTCCGCCGTTTTACTAATAAAAAATATAACGGGTGGCTTAACTCCGCGTTTAACGGATATATCGGGTATATCCTCCAAAGCTCCGACTATTGTTCTTTGCTTTGACAAGGAAGCGTTTTCTACAAGCGCCGCCGGTATTGTCGGGTCTGCCCCAAATTTTATTAAAGTTTCCACTATTTGGGAAATAGAAGAAACTCCCATATATATGGCTATATTCGTATGCCGCATCTTAGCCAAAAACTCCCATTCTATCTGGCTTTCCATCTTGCCGGGCGCTTCGTGTGCCGTTAAAAAAACGCATTGCGAAACTAATTTTCTATGCGTAAGAGGTATCCCCGCATACGCCGACGCGGCGGACGCGGCTGTTACCGCCGGAACCACTTCAAATTCTATATTTGATTTTCTTAAAGCCAAAGCTTCCTCGGAACCCCGACCAAAAATATAAGGGTCGCCTCCTTTCAACCTCAAAACGACTTTTCCCGCTTTTGCTTTCTCTATCAGTAAATCGATTATTTCTTCTTGGTCGCGGCTATGCTTGCCCGCCTCCTTACCGACGAAAATCTTTTCCGTTTCTTCGGAGCAAAAACTCAAAGCCGCGGGATTGGCTCTTTTGTCGTATAAAACTACGTCGCAATTCTTTAAAATTCTAACTGCTTTAAGAGTTATTAGCTCTAAATCTCCCGGTCCAGCGCCGACTATGTAAACTTTCCCTTTATTTCTCATTCTTTCCTTTCCCTTCGCAATATTTCTCAATTAATTCCTCAACGTCTTCCACTCCGTATTTTAACGCGGT
Organism: uncultured Hyphomicrobiales bacterium; assembly: GCA_964509335.1. Taxonomy (GTDB): domain Bacteria; phylum Bacteroidota; class Ignavibacteria; order Kapaibacteriales; family UBA2268; genus CAZDXB01. The sequence goes on from CAZDXB010000005.1 coordinate 11,114, forward strand.
TTTCCAATCCTTGCAAGCTTTATCAACCCTTTTTAAATAAAAATACGAAACGCCGCGATTGTAATACGCAGTTCCAAAATCGCTCCTCATCCCAATAGCTTTGTTAAAATCGCTAATTCCCATTCCGTAACCGTCCGTCAACGATTTCGCTTTGCCCCTGTTGTTATACGCGTCTGGCTGGTCGGGATTTAAAGTTAACGAGGTATCAAAATCCTTAACGGCTTTATCGTATTTCTCCAAAGCTATATGCGCCAAACCCCTTCTATTATACGCTTCTACGTATTTTTCATCTATATGTATCGCTTGGTTGTTGTCTTCCGCCGCCGCTTTGAACTCCTTCATCCTATATTTAGTAATTCCTCTATTGTTATATGCTTCCGCAAAATTTGGGTTGATTTCAATAGCCCTATCAAAATCTTTTAAAGCCCCCGTATAATCCTTTAAATCAACTTTAGCCGCGCCCCTCAAATTATATACTTCCGCTTGACCCTCATTCAATTCTAAGGCTTTAGTAAAATCTTTTATTCCAAGCTCGGGCCTGCCCAATTTAGAATAAGCGACGCCCCTATTAACGTATGCCGCGTAAAACTTGTCGTATAAACGAATTGCTTTTGAAAAGTATTTAACCGCTTCGGATACCTTATTCTCGTTTAACTTTTTTTCTCCCCCTCGAAACGCCTTCTTAGCTTCTTTTGGAATATCTACGCTCAAAATAGTCTGAGAATAAATCCTCGGAATAAATATCGTAGTAAACAATAAAAATTGAATTAATAACTTTCTCATCTTATCGCTTCTTTGTCAAACATCAATAGCTATAATATATTTTAATAAAACGAATAATACAAATTAGTTTAAATAAAAATCCATCGCTCGCCTATAAACAGAAAAAGGCGGCTTAAAAAGCCGCCTTCTCCTGAAACGTCCCTGAGAGAATTAAGGAGGATATCTATCCAGAGAACGTTATTTTATTTTTACGACTCGCCTCGTTTTGTTGTAAGAACCGGCGTTCAGATGTATGTAATATACGCCGGCGGGCAAGTCTTCAGACCTAAACGTAACCGTGTGCGGACCGGAGGCGTAAGGAACGTGGTCAACTAAAGTCGCCACTTTCTTGCCTATGCCGTTCCAAACCGAAACGGTTACTGTCTCTTCAAACGGCAGAGTGAATTGAACTTTCGTTTCGTCGGAGAACGGATTTGGAATCGGTTCGTATAAAGCGAATCCAGATTCTCCGCCTTCGGCTACTCCTACTGGCTCAATGCTAAATTGAACTCTGCTGTATTCCATTTCTGGGTCGTTATTATATAAAGCGGAAATAATAGCGTTATCGGAGCTGACGCTTGGGACACTCCACGCTATCGATCCTGTAGTCGGGTCAACGTCCGCGGCTAGTTCTTGCCAATTCTGTCCTCCGTCGGGACTGAATCTTAAATCAAAATTGTCCACGTAATTATCGTAATCCCAACTAACGTTTACTCTATCGCCAATATTAACCGACGAACCGTCTCCCGGATTAGTAATGCTCAACGAACCGGCTAAGACGACGAACCTTTGCGATATCGCCAAAACTTCGCTGGTTTGAACGTCAACCATTCTTACCTTGGCGTTCTTGGAGTTAACTCTCGGAAGCGCCCAAGGAACTTGCTCGTTTTGAGCGTTAACAGGCGCGCTTACTACTTCTATCCAGTCGGTTTGTCCGTTCGGCGAAAACTCAAACTTAACGTTAGCGGCGTCGGAAGTTATCCATTTAATCATATCGTTCTCGCCGCCTACGTATGCGCCGTCGGTCAACGCGGGTCTCGTAATTTCCGCTCCGATTGTAATAAGCGTAAACGGATTGTCGCTAATATCGATTGATTTGCCGTTTTCGGCGTCAACTAATCTTACTAGGCATTCCGTAGATTTAATTCTCGGAGTTACCCATCTGTATTCTCTTTCGCCGATGTTTACCGGCGTGTCGCTAATCCTGTTCCAAGAAGCGCCGTTATCTGTTGAATATTCAATATAAGCTTCTCCTTCGGAAGTAGGATTCGACCACTGAACCGTGTATAATCTTCCAGCGGTAAGTTTCTCGCCGCCATTCGGATACTCGATTATGACAGGCCTATCCGGAATTACCGGAGGTATCTCAATCAATATACCGTCGTCGGTTATATCTTTGCCGTCAACCGTCAATATAACGGACAACTTATCCCATTCGAATACGTACTCGCTCGCCAAATTCTTAACTTCGAATTTCAAAGCGCCGAGTTTTACCCATTCGTGAGGAGCCAAAACTCCCTTAGGTCTCGTATATCCGTCGTAATCAATATCAATCGTTCTTACGTTCGGTATAGGATTCGTCGCGTATAATTCAGGCGTAGAATATACCAGGTTGTAACCGCGCGCTTGGTTATTGTTAAACGGATTGTCTTGTGTCTCGGCTATGCCTTTTACGCCTTCATCATACAAGAACTCTAACTTATCGGTTTCATAAGAAAAAGCGAAAGTGCAGTTGCCGGGCGCAAAGTCGGCGCCTTTATTTTTCAAGTACATCCTCACGGTAATAATATTACCGTTCATATAAGGCTCGGCTTTTACTTCGTAATCAAATCCAGCGGCTTGAGTTTGAACGACCTTATTGCCGCCATAAACTCTAGGCTCGATAACCTTTCCGCTATTATAAAATTCTTCGGCGGCTTCGTTCATCCTCTCCGATCTCTCCGGATCCAGACTTGAAATAGCTTCGAACGGATTTCCATCTTTCATATAAGCAAACATAGGCGTTTCAACCTCTTGCCCGTTCTGATAAGTAATTACGTTCAAGTCAATTAAAGAAGACAATTTGTCGCCGTTTCTGTCAACAATCTCTCTGTCTTGACCGTTCACCTGACCGTCGCCTGTTACGTCCGAACGCGCTACGTTAGAACCGTTGTCGGCTCTTACCTGTATTCTATCTTGCGCGTTTATTTGACCGTCTCTGTAAACGTCTCCGGCAACCATAGCCGACATTCTATTAGTCTCCGCATCTTCTTTACCTTGATTGAATATCAATCCGGTCTTGTCGTAAGATTCGTTATTAGAACTTACCTCGTGCTCTCCGTAAGCGCTGAATAAACCGTTGCCGGAATATTCATCGTCGGAAGCCGTCGTCATATAATCGGAGGTTTGAGCGGTTCCGTTTTGTCCCCAACTCTGGAAGTCCCAACCGGATTCTATTCCCCAAGTTGTCAAGTCGTCGCCGTCGAACAAGAACGGCGCGGTAAATCTCGACATAACCGGCAAGTGATTAAGATGCTCGACTACTACATAATAATCGCCGTCGTAAAGCGAAGTAAATACAAACGGAACATTTGCAAATCTCGAACCGTCCGTACCTCTAGTCGGACTTGCCGTCGCGTCTAAAGCCGTAGAATGACTCTCGTATCCTTGAGTGGATTCCGCCGAGCCGATTTTACTTCCTGGACTGCCGGCAACTTCGTCGTAAATTGATATTTTCAATCCTAAATTATCGAACTCGTCTCCGATATCCGCTACCTCTTCGTCGGAACCCGAATGGAATCCTTCGAGTAACGTTCTAACCGTGAAGTTAGACGGCGGAGTCAAATCAAATAAAGGACCGGGATTAACCAAGCTACTAATATCCGTGTACTCAAAAGGAGTAGAAGAGTTGACAGTAGCTCTACCTCTCAGCCTCATTCTAGCGTTTGTAAGCGCCGGAGGTATTTGTCCTTGGTCGTCGTAAGTAGCGTCGCCGTTTACGTCCGGATTCGCTATGCTTATATTTAGCTTAGCGGCGTATTGAACGGCGTCGGAAACTCCGGAGAATCTATATAAATCCGTCGATTCCAAACTGAGAGAATTAGTATAGCTATTATTGTAATTTACGCTCGCAACGGGCGTCCAAGGTTTAACCGTCAAACCGCCGCCGCCTAAGATTGAATAATCCAAGTCAGCCGAGTCTGCGGCGTCGCCTGCGTAAAACCCAGTAGCGTCGTAATCGAATCCTACCCACCTGACTCTTACGTCGGTTGAAGAATTAGGAACTTGCTGCTGATAAATCGGCTCTACAACCTTTACTAGAGGAGTTGTGGCTTCGTATCCGGCTCCTGTTCCGGTATAGCCCAAATCTCCCGTTATATACGCATTGATGTCCGAACTCGTCGAAGGAATCGTTTTCGCGACTCCGCCGTTTACAAAACTTCCTCCGTTCATCGAAAATGCCGCTACCAAATTCTCCTGATAATTCGTGGGGGAAGTGGACAAATCAGACGCCCTAACCGTTAACGCGCCTTGGATGAATTTAGTTACGTCCGTGGGATTAGCTCTCGTCTCAAGACCGCTTAGGCTCATGCCGGCGGGATAACCATTCCAGAATCTAAATTCTCTCATCTCGCCTACGAAAGTTACTGTTTGCTCCGGCGTCGCTCCCGGTTCGTAACCAATATACATAGGATAAGTGTTAGTAACGTCAACGCTAACCGCTTCTCCTAGCTGAGTAGTAATTGAATTCTCCGTTTGCGGTTCTCCGTCAATATAGAATCTAACGTCGCTTTGACCCGTTCCGTTCGCCAAATTAATTAACGCGCCTACGTGATACCAAGTTGTATCGTATTCTTCTACGTTCGGCGTCGCAATGGGTTTTGTCGCGTCGCTGTTAGCGGTCAAAACATTTCCTTCTTCGTCGGTAATTTCTAACTGTAATTGCCCCGTGGTAAGCAACCTTAGAGCATAATGACCTGCGCCTTCTACGTCGCCTTTTTTACTTACTATCGGGAAATAAGCTTCTTCTGCCGTCGGGAATCTATACGGCGCTATCCAGCACTCTATAAATGTTACGCTGTTATTAACATTTAACTTTGCAGTCCCCGGAACATAAACTATCGCGTTTCCGCCGTTTCTTAAAGAGAAATATGGCGATACATATAACGGATCCGAGGTGTCGTATATACCCGTCTGATTATTCCCAGAAGTTCCGCTTACTTTAACCTTTACCGTTTTTACGTAATTTTGCTCTATGGTACTTCCAACTCCCTGCAAGTCGTTATACTGACCTGATACAGAAACGTTGTTATAAGGTTCCCAAACGGCTTGACCGGCTTCAATCTCTACCGTGTCGAGATATACACCGGCGGGAGAAGATGTGGCGTCGGTGCAAATCTCCCATAAACCCGAACCCGTTCCTATTCTACTGAACTCAATCTGAATATCTTCGGAATTAGGGGCGGTCGAGCCGATTCCAAAACCAATCCATTTAATAGTATAAGTCTCGTCTTCTAAATTAGAAATTCCTTCGCCGCCGGTCGGAGTTATTAATTGTAGATGAGGTTTATCAGGTCTATAATTAATATCGGAATTAGAAACAGAACCTGATTTATAAAAACTCAATTCCTGCTCTCCGCCTTGCAGTACTTGATTTGACGCTTGGTCAATTTTGTTGGCTTCAAGAGTGTAATAAAGCTCTAACCCCAATCTCTCGTCGTCGTCGGCGTCAACTTCGCTAATAGCGTCCGTCTCGCCTGACGGGTCGTAAACGCCCGCGGCGCTTTTCGCTATCTGAGCAGGAGTCAAAGCTATTCTCCAAACCTTAACCTCTTTTATTCCGGCGTTAACGTAATCTCCCGCCTCAATACTTATATTAGGATTAACGCCTATCCAAACTGGATGGTCGGTTGTCTTCATCCTAATATTATTGGTCGTTTGATTCGAGGTTTGAGATACTATCTGTCCGTTAACATAAAGCGTGATGCTGTCATTTTTAACCGTAGCGGCTAAATGCGCCCAATTGCCGCGATGAGTCTCGCTCTGGGTGTCGTTTGACAACGTTATATCAGCGTCTGCGTCAGTTAAAGCTTCCGAGGATTCTAATGTCCCTATATAAAAAGGAGCATCCGTTTCCGTGGGATATCCCTCGGTTCTCGCTCTAAATGCCGGATACATTCCGTCTTGCAAATAAAGCATCCAAGCGCCTTCCTCGGGAGAACTCGGACCGCCGCTTGAAGCGACTATAGCCGGTTCTACGCCGCTTTCGGCGACGCCGGCTTCGTTCAAATTAACCCAAGCTTCTACGGTCAATTGAGTGGCGTTCGAATAGCTATCCTTCGTCCTCAAATACTCGTCGGTACCATTGAATTGAACAAAGAACAATCTTGAAATTCCAAAAACGCTCTCGCTTTGTCCGTAAGTAGAAGTCGTACTTCTATTATCGATATCCGAGCCGACTCCTGAAGTTGATAGTTGAGTCAATCTTACCTTGGCGTTTTCAGACCTGTTCGAAAAGCTCTCGTCTGAAGCCCAAATCACTCTAACTATCCCGTCGTAACCGTCGCCGCCGGACGTTAACGGGTCGCCGTCGGCTTTAGTTATAATATAACCGGGAACGCCGCCGAAGCGCGTTTCCAAATCGCCCGAAGCGTAATTGTCGTAATCCGACGTCTTAATAGAATCGCCAGTTTCGGCAAACCTCATTACGTCCGTCCAAGAAGAACCGCCGTCCAGCGAATAAGTCATCTCATACGCAACGTAAGGAGTACCGTAAGAATAACTGTCCGAATTAATCAAACCGCTACGCTCGAAATATACGGGATAACCCGCCACAGGCATCGATAAGTATTGAGCGTCCCTATCGACCGATTCGTTCGGTCCTCTGGGGTTCAATATCGTGATGCCTTTAATATTAGTTTCCGCTGGGTCGTTATAAGTAACGTCCGAAAGCTCGATTGTAGTTCCGTCAACGTCGTTATATGAATACGCCGGATAAGCTCTGGTATTATGCCCAATGCCTACCGTTGACGTATCGCTTAACGATGAATGGTCGGTAATATCAAAGACAATCAAAGCGACAAAACTGCCTAGTCCGTCAGTCCCCGGTTGAATGCCTTGAGTCGAAGCATCTCCGCTGAAATTTACCTCAATTTCGCTATAGCCGTATCCAGAACCGTCGGGGTAAATCGAACCCGTGTTCACTTGAATCGCCGAGTATCCGTTATCGTTATGAAAAGGCGATTCTATCGCCTGATACGGATAATCGGGTATTTCGTCGGTTTGCTCACGATTAACGTCCGTTATAACAGAATCGGTTTCGTAATAAGTATAATCATCTGGAGCCGCCGGATCTAAAAAATCGCTTCTATAATTAATAGAAAAAGTGAAGTCTCCTAATTTTGGAGCGCCGCTAGAAAGCGATTTAGCCCAAATCTCGGCTCCTACTTGATCGCCAAGCCTACGAACTTTAATCGTAAACTCATAGTTTTGCGCGCTCAAAATATCCGCGCCAAGTATTAGCAATGCCGTCGAAAGAGCGAGGAACCACTTCAATATCGACTTGCGTCCTCGTCTTTCTGTGTTAAGTCTTTGTGCTAACATAATATTAATTCCTTTTTGATTTATTTTAAATAACACTTATTTCAAGTTAAATCCAACGCTAAAGGCAAAAGGGGGATACCCTTATTGGGTATCCGCCTTATAATCCGTTTGCCTATGTAATACATAAACTCTATAAGGTGTTAAACTGTATTCGCCGTCGGCGCTATATATTTTCACATAGTAATCGCCATTCGGCAAATTGTTTAGTACTAACACTTCGTCTTCGGTACCGCTTATCTTCGACCTTCTTAGCAATCTTCCATCCGAGCGATATAACTCTATTGTATAGTTCTCTGGCAATCCCGTTAAATTCACTCTGATGTTGTTGTAATTGTTCTCAAAATCGGGTCTAAAGCTAAACCAGTCAACGTCGCTCGCTGAACTAATTAAGCCCGAATACGAAGTCCCGTCCGAATCTATGAACTTCGCGTCCGTTTGCACGTCGTTTGACTCATAAGAATCGGCTATTCTACTATTCGGATTGTTTGTAGCGTCGGATGTGTTGTAATTCACAGTCGTGTTATCTGTAGTAGTGTTGTCTCCGGACCCTGTGTTATACTCAAACGCTTTAAAGTAATACGTCTGACCATATTGCAAGGAAGTTACGTTCACGGTATTGCCCGTGCCGGTGTAAAGAACGTATCCTTGACCTATGGAAGTTCCGGAACCGTATGCCGCGTCAGCGTTGGTAAACGTCGCCGATTGATCGCTCGGAGTCTCGCTAGTCGATATTGCCGAACCGGCTTTGCCGATTAATACGACTTCATCTCCGTCTCCTCGCACCCAATTAACAGTAACTTGAGTGTTTGTTCCTAACGACATATCGCTGAACGAAATCTCGTTTGCTTGAATCGCGGGTTCCGGAGCTAAAGTGTACCTACTGCCAGATGCGTATTGCGATACAAAGTAATTCTCTTTAGCGGAGCTGCCGTTAAACTCATAGACTCTCGCGTAATACTGTGTATTTGGCACCAAGCCGGTTACGGTTACAGTATTGCCGTCTTCCTTGTAAACTACGTAACCTACGCTCGAACCGCTACCAATAGCTGAACCGGAACCATACACAGTACTGGCTGTATAGGTGTTAGTGTCGGTCGGAGTAGTAGTCGGGTCGGCTGTTCCAACAACGACGAGCGAATAATCTCCGCCGCCGGAACTTGGCTTAGTCCAAGTCAATTGCATCGAATTAGCGGTTACGTTCGAGAACGTTAAACCGGTCGATTTCGATGTCGGTTCGCTGTTCTTAGTCGTGAAATTAGCTTGGTCTTCGTAGGTATTCGTCGTTCCGTCCGAAGCTTCATCCCAAGTAAGATAGTTAGCTCCATAACCAGAACCGTTATATTTATAAACTTTAACGTAATAAGTAGTCTCGCCGGATAGACCGGTTAAATTAACCGAGCTTCCAGTTCCTTTATAAACTACTACGCTTCCAGTTCCCGTTGTTCCGTTTGTCGAAGCGGGACTTGAAAAGTCCGCCGAAGCGTTGTAATCTATACCGTCTTCGGGATTAGCAGGCATACTTCCGGCTTTAACCACTACCAAAGCGTCGTCGCTGCCGGCGTTCGTCCAATTTACGGTGGCAGTAGAAGCTTCGATATCCGCAACAGAAACGCCGTCAAAGAATGTAGTCGGCTCTGAATAATAAACCGTTATATCGCTCAAAGTGTCTGCCGTCAAGCTCATTCCGGCTGTAGTAGCCGCTTTTAAACTAAATTCGCTTGATGTGCTTTCCGTCGTAAACTGCAAGTTCTCAACCTTTCCGGTACTGTTGTTTACCGATAAACTTATAGTGTTGTTAGCGTTCAATGTCGTTCCGCCTAAAGGCGTCAAAGTTATCGTAGTCGCTTGGTCAACCTTCTGCGGATAACCATTGGCGTCAACGGCTTTAACTTGCACCACAATGTTTTCGTCCGCGATTATTTCGTTTTCGCCTTTAGCTTTATCGTCGTCGGAATTCAAAGCGTCCATTGAAAACGCGGTAAACTCTAATTTCGTAGGCGAGCCGGGTATTGGGGCGCTCTTGACAGTCAACGAATTGCCTTCGTAAGGACCGCCTTCAGGAACGGTAGCCGGACTCGTTAAACTTACGTCCGAATAAGAGTTAATCTTGCATTTTATTGTTCCATTCGCGTTGGCGTCCGACTTTACGTCCACTATTACAATATATTCAGTGGTTTCGCCGGCAGTTAAAGACTCGCCTAAACCGCTAAACGTCAATATTCCGGTGCTTTCGTCTATATTCGCTATAGAAGATAAAGCGCCCTCTCCATTATCTTTTATACCGTTCTTATTAGCGTCGTTATATAATTCAAAATTCTCAAAATCGTCATACTCGGCGCCGTCGCCTACGGTTACTTTGACGTTAACCGAATTGAAAGTTATCGATTCCGCGCCTTCGGGAGTGTCGAGAGAGAATCCGTAAATAGTCTGGTCGTTCGCGTTCTTCTCCAGCGGTCCCGACGACGGTGAGTTCGCCGAACTTAACGCTATGTCTAAAGCTCCAAACGAATAAGTCGGACCTGTTATCGTTTGATTCATCTTATAGATATTATTCATAGTCATATCGTCTTGGTCGAATTCGGCGTAAATAGACGGCGTCGATGAATTAACCGTCGAATTTACGTCAGCCACTATGAAATAATATTCTGTTTGACCGGCTGTAAAGCTTTGCGCCAAACTTGAGAACTGAACTGTGCTTTCGGATAATGAACCGGTAGCTTCAGCCGTACCATAAGCGTAATCAGATAAATCGCTGTTGTTATCTTTATATATTTCAAAATCAGAAAATATTCCCGAAGGAGTCCTATTGAAGTCTAAGTTCAGAGCGGTAAATTTATCTTCCGCAGAGCTAACGTCCGAGGTCGCCGTCAAGCTGAATCCAAGAATAGTTTTATTCGTTGAATTAGCCGCCAGCGGCGATTCGTCAACTAAGTTATCGTTGTGTATATTCTCTGTCGGGAAATACGCTATTTTTAGGAACTTAGGAGCTACCATATAATAGCCGGTATTTCTATTTATCGACGATAATGTTACTTTGTTCGTTGAAGCTGTTACGCTTCCAGATGTATGCCACCATTTCGTCGTTGTGCTAGATGCCGAACTTGTATACTCGCTCGCGTCGGCTATTTGAGATATATAAGCGGTGAGATACTCTTCGGTATTGCCGTTTAACTCGGACTCGTCGTAACCGAAGGTTGCCGATGTAGTACTCGTCAAATCAGTTCCCGTAACATAGAAATATCTCTCAATACTTGACAACCCGTCTATTGTCCTCGGTCTATGATACCTCTTAACTTGAATGCTCGTTCCGGCGTCTAATCCGCCAAATCCAAGACCTGACGCGTTAATGTCGGAGTAACCGACTTGCTCGCTAGTAGCCGGCGTGGCAATATATCCAGCCGAACCGGCTTTCGAACTAAGTACCGTATTGCCCGTTGATTCGGCGAGAGCGCATCCAGTATGGCTGAACTGAATGAAATAATCGCCGTTTAGGTCAATATCGCCGTTGGTGAGGGTCAAAGTCGCTGAAGATTCGGCAAATGTCGCCGAAGCTCCCATATATAAATCGCCCTCCATAACCAAACCGTTTGAATTGTCCAGCTCAACGTCGTCCAAATGACAACTTCCATTATTCTTGAACCTTTGTTCGCCGGTTCCATTGAACAAAACGTCGCCGTCTATGCCGTCGTTGCCGGTAAAGCTGGCGGTCGCTCCGCTAGCGACAATGAAATCGCCTTTTACCTTTAAGTTATTAGCGTTGTCGTCATCGTCAGCCGTGCCGGTAAATTTCAAACTATAAAACTGATGAGCGTCTTTCGTCGTTGTCGCGAAAGGATCGCCCGTAATCGAGAAAGTAACGATTCCGTCGCTCGCGTTAAACGCTCCTGACGAAGCGCTGCTTCCAAGATATATTTGATTTCCTACCGTGAAATCCGAACTAGTGTTTAAGACCTTGCCTGAGTTATCTTCGACTTTTACGTCATAGAACTTACAAGTTCCTTCGTTTGTAAGAGTCATAGGCGTATTCCCGCCAAGCGTTACGGTCGCGCTGTTGGTGTTGGCGTCAAATTCGCTATTTCCTTTTATAGTTAAATCGCCCCAAATTGTAACCGTTGAACTAGAAGCTAAAACAACCTTTGTGTTGTTCGCGTTATCTCTTAAAGTTAAGTCGTTAAACATTAACCCGTCCGGGCTATTGTTTAGATTTTCAATCTTTTTATCTCCCGTTTGTCCGGTAGTATCAACAAAAACGACCGTCGAGGGAGCCGTAAATGACGCGCTCGAATTACTATAATTTCGAAAATCTCCAGTCAACATTAAATCCGTATTCGAATAAAAAGTGTTATTAGAAGAATTATAGATTCTAACGTCGTTTAATTGCATAATTCCGTTGCTTGAAACCGACGTTCCTACGTTCGCCGAGGCGGTCGTTTCAAGGAAAGTCATAGTTCCAGAAGTCTGAACGAACGAACCGGTTCCCTCAACTGTCAAATTATTGCCTCCAGTCGAAAAACCGTTTATCGTCGCGCTCGAAGCGGTAGTTATGTGTGAGCCGTCGGTTACAGTCAAATCAAAGAAACTGATGTTTGAGTTGCCCGATAAAGACTTAGGCGAATTCTTCGAGCCGTTGTTGTCAAATTTAAGGTTGCCGGCAGTCGCTAAGTATGCGCCGCCGCCGCCTTTATCGAAATTCCCCGTTACGGTGTAACCCGTACTGGGCGAGAATGTTCCCGAATTGCCTGAAGTATTAAAATAAACGTTGGCAAATTCACAATCGGCGGGAGCGTCGCTTACTACTTTAGGCGAAACATATACGTTCCCCCCAGCGTCGTCGTTTATCGTTATAGTTCCCGACGATGCAGAAAATTTAGCGCCGTTCTCTAAATGAAAGTAACCTTCGTCAATTGTGAAATCAGACGAAGTCGTTACGTTCGAAGCCGTAGAAGCCAGCTTTAAACTATAAAGCGTCAACGTTCCCAAATCTGGAACGTCGATTGAACTATTCGCTCCGGTTATCGTGCAAGTGCCGCTAGACTGCGTAAGAGTCGTATTGTCGTTTAGAGTTAAATCTCCGCCCAACTTAAAACTCTTGTCAATCGTCGCCGCCGAACCTTGCGGCAAGGTAAAATCGTTGAATTCGATGTTGTCTTTCCCAACGCAAGTTATCGCTTTCGAACTTGAATTGTCCATAATTATATTCATTCTGCCGTCGCTGTTGCTACCTACGATATTTGCCGTGTTGTCGCTTCCGTAGGTATATATCTTTTCTTTAACGGTCAAAGCGTATGTTCCGGATGTAGCGGGCTTTAAGGTTCCCGTTACTTCCAACCTATAAACGCTTTGGTCGCCGTTTAGGTACGCCGTTTGACCAGTTGGAATATCAACATAGTCCGTTTCCGTTGGGACGCTGCCTCCGGTCCAGTTCGCGGAGTTTGACCAGTTGCCGCTAGTGCCTGTGGCGGCCGAAAACGTAATAGTCGAAGACTGCCCCCAAGCCTGAGAGCCGCCTATCAAAGCTAAGACTATTGCGAGTAGAAAACTCAGATTAATTAAACGTTTTGTCTTTTTCATGACTCATTCCTAATATTTGATAAATAATATTTAACTTACTTTCTCTCTTTGAAAATTTTTCGCATAAGCTATATAATATAAGCTATCGCCGCGATCGGTTAGAACCCTAATTTTACCCCGGCGACCGGATGTCTGGTAGTTTTAATTCTTTCATAGAATCCTCCCTAATTGGTTAAACAATGCCCACTTCCTGTGGTAGTATATCTATTAGATTTCCTTCTTTTTCCAATGAACGTCTGAAATTCGTTATCGAAGTTTATCGGCTTCATTTTTTTAAACTTTAGCGCTAACTGAAAAAAAGTTAACCGCTTTTAATAAATAAAGTCCAAAAGCCGCTCTGTTTAAATTCCTAAAAAAACTTAAACCTCCGACGACAAATTCAAAATAATTTTTAAAAAACTAGGGATGAACAAATAGGAAAGCTCTTTCCGATTTCGCTTCGGAAACGCTCTTTTTTGGCAAGATAACTTTGCATCCTCGCCTCTAAGGAAAGTTTTAAGACTTCCTTGTCTAAAAAGAAGCATAGCCGCCTCCTTTGTCAATCCCTTGATTTTATTTAATAAAACTAATCTTCCTGATAATCTTATAATTCTCAGATTCAATCTTTACGTAGTAAATCCCTTCCGGAAATTCATTCAAGTCTAATTCAATTATGTTATAACCTTTATTATATATAACGGGTCCGATATTATTTAAAGTTTCTCCCAATGAATTTACTACGTCTATCCTAATTAGCTTTCTTTCGCGCGTTTCGAAATACAACTTCGCTATTCCAGAGCAGGGATTCGGATAAAACTCGCCGAAAGAATCGTCGATTTTCGAATACTCGACGTCCGTAGAGCTTACTATTCTAAAAACGTCAGATTTTCCGAAGCTCATATCGCTATCGCCGTTCCAAATAGCTCTAAGCAAGCAATTGTCGGAAACCGCGGCGTTGTCAACCCTCCAATCGTACTCGCCGTCCAATGCGAATACGCTATCCTCGATTGTCCTCCAGCTCGCGCCGCCATTCTCGCTCACTTGCATATCAAACCGCGCTACTCCCCGATAATTCCATTTCAATTTCTCTACCGAACCTAACCAAAGACTGTCGCCCCTTCTCGGTTTGATGAAATCTATATATCCTCTCAATATCTTAAACTCGCCGCTTCTGGCAATCTCGCTTCCGCTTTCCATATCGACCAATCTAACAATGGCGCTCTTTGTCGTTACGGAAGGAATATCCCACAACATAAATCCGTCCGAAGCGCTTACGTTAGAATCCAAAACGAACCAACTCGCTCCGCCGTCGCCGGTAAATTCGATTTTCAATCTTTCGTATCCGACAGTCTCCCAAATAATCGAATCACGCTCTCCGGCTTTATACAGCGGGTCGTAAGCGGAAGGCTTTATAATAGAAGCGCGGCTTCGTAAAATCGCAAACTCGTCGTCGCTCCTGTCCAATTCCTTCATAGTTTGCGCGTCTAAAATTCTTATCAAGTAATCGCTACCGTAAGAGTTTGGCGTAGTCCAAGAGCAAACGCCGTCCTTTACGTTTACCGTATCGCCGATAAAAGTCCAATTATAACCGCCGTTGTTAGAATACTGTATGAAAGCTGGAGCCGTCCCGTCGGTCTGCCATCTTATTTGTATTTCCTTATTTGCCGAAAAACCTTCGCCGCCATTCGGATAAGCTACTTCGGCGTCATATAAAATCAACGGCTCGATGTCCTCGAATATGCCTTCTTCGGTAACGTTCACCGAATCGGTCGTATGAACGGAAGTTATTTCGTGCCATTTCAATACAACCGCGTTCTTCTTCGATTCCAACGCAAAACGTAGAGTTCCCAAATAAGTCTCCGCTCTCGGAACGTTTATCCCCGGCTTGTTCGAACGGGCGTCGTAATCTACTTCTATCGTCCTCAAATTAGGTATGGGTATCGTCGCCCCCGAACTTGGCGCGCTCTTCAATTCCGCGTAGCCGCTCGCCGTATCGTTGCGAAAAACGACGCTGTCTTTGCCCGTTAAATCGATAAACTCCATTACCGTAGGATTATAATCAACGCCAAAAGTCGCGTTAGCTAATCCAAAATCGACCCCTACGTTCTTTATATAAAGCGATAAATGAACGGTGTCTCGTCTAATCAAGGGTTCCGCGGTTACCACGTATTTAATTCCGCCCGCTAACGTATTTTCTTTCTTATTAACAATCTTTTTAGAATTTGCGAACTCATAATTCCGCTCGTCTTTTCCGCCGCCGACAATCAAATCTTCCGTTTCCTCTTGAGCTTGAGGAAAATCAACGTCGTGAATAGAAGATATTTTGCCAAAATTCCTATCGACAATAGTTCTATCGTCGGCGTTAACGTAGCCGTCGCCCGTTACGTCCGAGCGAACTAATCCCGAACCGGCGTCTAATCTAACGCGCACTCTATCGGCGGCGTTGATTTGGTTGTCCTGATTTACGTCGCCGCCAACCATAGCCGGCATAGCGTAACTCGAACCGCCCGCCGCGCCGCCGCTATAAATCAAGCCCGTAGTCGAGTATTGTTCTTTTGTCGAAGTTGAGTAAGCGTCGCCGTAAGCCGTATAAGCCCCGTATTCCCAAGGATTGTCGTCGGGTTTCAGCAAAACGTTCTCGTCTTCGCCGTTCCAAGAGGTAAAGTCCCAACCGGATTCAATTTCCCAAGTAGAAATAACGTCCCCTTCGTAAACGAACGGAGCGGCGAAACGGGACATAATCGGCAAATGATTAATATGGTCAACCACCACCCAATAATCGTCGTCGGTTAAATCGGTAAAAACAAAGTTTACGTTCGCGAATCTATTGTTTCCGTTTTTTAAATTTGCCGGATCTTTTCCGTCGTATCCGTAAATCGATTCCGCCGAATCGACCAAAACTCCCAAGGAACCCTTATTATCGGTGTAAAGCTTAATCTTTAATCCGCCGGTCGAATAAGTCGAACCCAAATCTCTCAGATTCCTGCCGGAAACAGCTCCGTCGTGCCTGCCTTCAAGTAAAGTTCTTATCGTAAAATTAGTTTCGGGCGTAATAGTAAAAATCGGTCCTTCAACCGTAATTGTATCGGTTTCCCCGTTAATAATATAATCGCCGGTCAATCTCAAACGAGCGTTAACGAGAGCGGCTGAAATAGGTCCTTGGTCCCTAAAAGTTCCGTCGTTATCTAAATCGGGGTCGGCAACGGAAAAATCCACTTGCGCGGCTATATAAACTTCCTCGCCTTCGCCTTCAAATTTATAAGATTCCGTCTCAGGGAAAGAAATCGACTGCTCTTGCGTTCCGTCCCAATATTTACCGCCGAGATACTGATAAGGCTGCACTAAATTACCTCCGCCCCCTCTGATGGAAAATTCAAGCGACGGAGCGACGTTTTGTTTGCCCGCTGTGAAACCCGTTCCGTTATAATCAAACCCAACCCAGCGAACTTTCACGTCGGTATCGGTATTAGCTACTTTTTGTTTGAACGCGGGCTCCGCTATTTTAAAATAAGGTTTTGTCGGAGTAAAACTGACTTCGCCGTTGTAAAATCTTATTATAGTAAGCGGATTAGTTTTCGAACCAATAGCTCTTGAATATCCATTCTCAATAAAAGCCCCGCCGTTAAATGAAAACGAGGAAAACAAAGAGCTTCTGTAATCCAAACCCAAATCGCCGGCTCTCGCCGTTAAAGCGCCTTGAATAAATTCCGTCGTTTCGGTTGGTTCGGCGCCGGTAGCGGTCGTATTGTTAGGAGAGCCTTTCCAAAACCTTATTTCTCGAATTTCTCCTATAAAGCCCGTTCCAGCTTCGCCAGCGACGGCTTGGTGCCCGATATAAGTTGGATATCGATTTAAAGCGTCAACTGTCAAATCATTTCCCAACTGCCCTGTTACAGTTTCGCCTCTTTGCGCTTCGCCGTCGATGAAAAATCTTACTTCGGACGCCCCCGAACCGTCGTCTAATACTAAATACACTCCTATATGCGCCCAAGGAGTGTCTATCGCGACCGAATTCGGTCTGACAAGCGCTTTGTCCTCGTCGCTTAACGCGATTCTCTGGACTCCGGCGGCGTCGGTAACCGTAAATTGAAGCCTGCCAGTCGGCATAAGATTCAACGAATAATGCCCGAGACCGTCGTCTATGCCGTATTTAGATATTATCGGGAAACTCCCCTCTTCTTCGGTCGGAAATCTATAAGGTCGCGCCCAAGCTTCAATAAAAGATTCGTTGGAGGTAAGATTAAAACCGCTTTCGCCGTCGATAAAAATTATCGCGTTTTCATCTCTTTTTAACGCGAAATAGCGAGCTACGTTGAACTCGCCCGACTCGTCGTACAAGTTATCTTGATTCCTCGACTCCGCTCCCCTTATCCTTAATATAGTATTATGAGAATACGGATTAATCGTTCGCAAATCGAAACCGGAATCGTCGTTTTCCCAAGGCTCCCAGTATGTTTTCCCGTCTTCGATATCCGGAGCGTTGTCGTCGTCGATGTCCTCCGAATCGGGTCTTTTCGCGTAATCCCAACTATCGCCGCCGTCTAAACTATATTCTATTATAACGTCTTTTGAATCGCCGTTCTCAATATCTCCCAATCCGTAAGATACCCATCGAATTTCAAAAACTTCGCCTTCTTTATTCAAGACGCCCGCGTTTTCTACGGGAGCCGTTAGCGAAATATGCGGCATATCCGGTCTATAATAAACTTCAGAGTCGGCGTCGTTCTCGTCTGAATAATCGACGACTTGCAAGCCCTTTTGCATATCGGCGTCATTCGCCAAATCGTTCAGCGAGCCTTCGAAAGAATAATAAAGCTCAAGACTCCGCTTCAAGTCGCCGTAATCTTCGACGTCGGAGGGAGCTACTACGCCGGGAGTCCTTTGCCTTATCTGCTCTTGCGTTAAAGCCGTCCTCCACACTTGGACTTCTTTTATTCCGGCGGGCAAATAATCCGTTCCGTCGATTCCGTCGTTAGGATTTACGCCTATCCAGATTGGATGATTTGTCGTAAGCATTCGCACGTCGGTCGCGCTAACGTTTTTGTAATCGTCAACTATCTCGCCGTTTACGTATAAAACCGCCTCGTTGTTATCGACTGTCGCGGCTATATGAACCCAGTTCTTCGAATGCGCGTCGCTCAAAGGAGCGACGGGAGAAGCATTCTGCAACGCGATTACGTCCGACAAAGACGCTAAATAACCGTTCTCGCCTCTTCCGTCTATCTCCCTAACTCTGAAAGCCGGATACCTGCCGTCTTGCAGATACAAAATCCAAGAACCTTCGTTAGAACCGTTAATCGGCGAAGCGTCAGGTCCGAGCGACGAAACTATTATCGCCGGTTCCGAACCTTCAGGTTGATACTCGTTTAAATTTATCCAAGCCTCGACCGTTAATTGAGTGGCGTTGCTATAACTTTCCTCGGTTTTTAAATACTGAGATTCGCCGTTTAATTGAAGGAAGAATAGCCTACCCAAAACAAATTCGGCGTCGCTTTCGTCGTTCGTTTGCGAAACTGTTCTTAACGGCAAATCGCTATAGCCGTCGCCGTTCAAAATAGAAACTCTCATTTTAGCCTGTTCGGAGCGCTCGATAAAATACGGATTCTTTTTCCAAATTACTCTTAGCGGCGAACGATAATTATCGTAAACAATCCTTTCGCCTTCTTGAGTGGCAATAATATAAGAACCGCCCGAAGCGGGATTAAATATATCGCCGCTTCGATATTGGGCTTGACTTCCCGAATGAGAAGACGCTTTGTTCGTTTCGGCTACGCGCCCGATTTCTTTCCAATTTTCGCCGGCGTCCAAAGAATAATCAAAGCTGTAAGCCAAATCCTCGTCCAAAGTTGCCGGAAACTGCTGGGGAGCGTCGTAATCCGCAGGACTAACGCTTCTTTCAAAGTAAATCGGATAGCCGGAGGAAGCGTAATCTCCAGAAAGCGACGCGTAATCCTTATCCAAATCCACAGCTTGGGAGCTATGATTGGGAGATAATATTGTTACTCCCACAATATTAAAATCACCCGGGGCGGTAAACGTTACCCGCGGAGTTATTTCGGAGCTGTCGGCGTCGAAAACAACGCACGACCTAATCTCTTCGTCGTCGCTCCAAACTATTTCCGTTAAATCGCTTTCCGACGGGTTGTCTATTATATCGAACGCAAGCCTGCCGAGAAAACTCCCTCTGCCTTCCAAGCTTGGAACTACGCCTCCTTCGCCCAAAGAGTTCAAATTGATTTCAAGAGAATAATAACCTTCTCCGTAATTCTGAGAACCCAGAGCGCCGTAGCCGTTTTGGTTGCTAAAATTTGAGCTTACGTTAATTATAGGAGAGCTTGCGTCTATATCGCTAGAAATTGAATCCGTAGTCGTTAAATTTTGGTTTTGAGCTGGAGTCAAATAATCGCTATTATATTCGACGATTAAAGAAGCGTAACCGATTTTGGGAACGTCGGCGGCGTTAGCTTTAGCCCATAATTCAACGGCAATTTGGTCGAACAGCCGCCTTTGACGCAAAGTAAATTCGTAATCTTGGGCGGACGCCGATTCGCTTATAGTTACAAGCGCTAAGATCGTTATTACAATCTTAATTAGCAATGTCTTCTCAGGGCGTCCTCGCCTCATATTTTCATCCTCCTTCTCAGAATTCCGTTTCAGTTTCTTCTTCTAATATTACAAAATATTAATAATTAGTAATATTATCGACCGAATTTTTTTTATCTTTATATAAGGCAAAAAAAATTCAAATTTTATGCCATACACAAAAAACGAAGCGCTCCAAAAAAGTTTTCAAAAAAAATATTAACATAGTCAAAACGCTTTTTCTCTCGATTTCCCAAACGCCTAGAGCGAAGTAATTAAAAAAGTTTTAAACGGCGCCGCTTAACTGTTGATTTAAAAAAATTAAAGCTATCAGATTAATTATTTCAAAAAACTCAAAAAATTCCTTATATTGTAGTAATATATTAATGCCGTTTAATAAAATTGAAATAATATATTAACATTATACTTACAATAACAGGGATTTAAAAATGAAAAAAAACTTTTTTCAAGGCGTCGTTACAGCGCTCGCAACGCCTTTTAAGAAAAAGGGCGATTTAGACTTTAAAGCGTTGGAAAAATCTCTAAAATTCCAAATCGACAACAAAGTTGACGGCATTTTGTTAGCTAGCACAACAGGCGAGAGTCCCGGACTTACGCTCAAAGAAAAAATGGCTCTTATTATTCGAGCTGTCGAATATTCGTCAAGTAAAGTCCCTTTATATATGGCTACCGGAACAAATGAAACTCACGAATCTATGGACTTAACCGCGATGGCTTTAGAAGAAGGAGCCAGCGCGGCTTTAATCGTTACGCCATACTATAATAAACCCACCCAAGACGGCTTATACGAACATTATAGAATTATCGCCGAGGCGGTGAACATACCTCAAATTATATATAACGTCCCCGGCAGAACCGGCGTAAATATGGAGCCGGAAACCGTTGTTAGTCTCGCCAACGACTGCAAAAATATCATCGGTATTAAAGAAGCTTCGGGAGATTTAGAACAAATAATGGCGATTGTCAAAAACGCCCCCAAAGACTTCAACCTCTTAACCGGCGACGATAAAATCACATTGCCGGCTATGGCTGTCGGCGCGAAAGGCTGCGTTTCGGTCATCTCGAATTACGCCCCAGCCGAGTTCGTCAAACTAGTTCGATACGCTCAAAACAATAAATTCAACGAAGCCGCGAAGATTCACTACAAGCTATTAGATTTAATGGAATTGAACTTCGTAGAAACTAATCCGATACCCGTTAAATACGCTCTGTCGCTTAAAGGCATAATGAAAGACGTTTACAGAATGCCGCTATTCCCGCTCACGGCGAGAAACAAGAGAAAATTAAAAGCGGAATTACAAAATCAGGGAATAATCGAAGAATAGAATAAACTACTTTACTACATTAAATCTATAGGTCTCGTAAACGTCGCCAAATGCGAATACAAACAAATAAGCTCCAGAAGACAACCCGGAGAGGTTTAAGTAATATTCATTCGACGATGATTGTTGAACGTCGGTAGATATTTCCGCTCCAATATTATTAAACAAACGAGCCTTGAAACCGTTTGCGTTCTTAGGCGTTTCTACTCTTATCATATCGCCGACTCTTCTTATGTTCAGTTTAGGCGTTAATCTCTCGTCGTCCTCCGTCTCAGTCATAACCGAAGTTCCGAACGGAAAAGTATAACCCAAATCCGACATAGCAATAGCGCTCGTTATATTGGGCGCAGGCGCGTCGTTACCGCCGCTTTTATTTACTAACAAAGCGTTAAACAGAACCCCGGTGTCATCCGCTAAGTTCTTTTGATAATCGCCTACCACTACGGAAGCCGTTTTTTCGGTTTCGTTCAAATTGGCGTAAATAAAACTATTTACTCCCGAGAACAAATCCCCCTTTTCGAATCCTATCAGTTCCCAATCTTCGCCTATATCTTTCCAAGAAACGTCCATAGCCGCGGCTATATACGGCTCCGAAGCGTAAGCAGTAACGGGAACCCTTACCGCGTCTGTATTATTCGGCGGAGTATATAAAACTCGTTCCGATTGAAAATCGGGAGGATTAGATTTGCCCATAGCAGTATGAGACTTCATAAAATTGAGCGGTATAATCAACATATCGAACGGCGTTATATTGCCGTCGCCGTCGCAGTCGGCGTAAGTTACGCTCGCGCTATCCCAAGACAATACTCTCTGAGACATCCACAAAGCGCTGGAACTAACTCTCTTGAAAGTCCGAAAATTATCGTTCTGTCTGCCGTGATTCAAATGCAGAGCGATTTTATCCATATCGACTTCGTCAACGACGCCGTTGTTGTCGGTGTCGCCGGGCCAAACGTTTACGAAACCGTGTATATCGTAAACGGTAGGCTCGCTCGTCAAATCGAGAACTTTGCCCTCGCCTTCCGACTTTACCGTAGCGTGAGCGTTGGCAAACGAAAAAGTCGCCTGCCTGCCGTGCGGAGAAGTCTGCGAGACGGCAAAATCCAAATGAATCACTTTAGGATTGTCCAAATGCGCTTCTTTTATAGGCTCGCCGGAAATTACAAGAACGTAAATCCTGCCCTGCCCCGATATATCATTAATAATCGGTATTACTTGCGTAGTCGCGGAATCGCCGAAGCCGCCCTCTTGCCACTCCGAATACTTTATATAATCGACGTTGTTAAAAGCCAACTCGAACTCCGCGCCGTTGCAATCTTCTACGTCTTCCAAAATTATGTCCACGCCGAAAAGATACGTCGCCGTAACGAAATTCGACCTCGCCGAATCGACGTCCGTTCTAACCAGCTTTATCGACTGAGCCGAAGCCGAACCGATTAACAAGACGGTCGAAACGATTAAAACCGCAAATATTTTGACTGCTTTTCGCATAGTAATCCACTTTTTCCGCCAAATTTCAGCAATGAATGTGCCAAAGTCTTATTAATTATATTATCGCTGTTTTTTCCGAACTCTTTAGTTTTATTTTCAATAGAATTTCCGAATTTTAAGAAGAAGAATAAACTTCAGCGTTAGAATTTTTTAGTAAAAAAAAATTCGTTATTTTAGGATTTATAATTACTAAAAAGCAATCATAAACGGCTAAGTTAGTTTTGAACGTTAGCTTATACGATAACAACCAATTACATAACGTAAATGATTAAATTCTATGAAATAAAATCGCCCTTTAAAAAGCTTTTTAATGCCGATATTGAACTATTGCCGTCGGTTACCGAACTTTTTGAATTGGAACTGGCTTATCTTGAATTCTTAACTTTACCAGAAGATAGCGCTAAAGAAAGAACGGCGTATTTAAAGTCGATAAACGGCAAAAGCTCAAACCACTTCTTAGCTTATTCAAATTATTCAACAGCGATAGACGCTAACAGGTCAAGCCAAACAAGAAATTATTTCAAAAACGGTCAATTCTCAACCGGCTACGCTACGCATAGTCTTTTTCCTTACAGAGGCAAATTCCATCCCCAATTAATTAAAGCGCTTATAAATATTGTCGGGCTTAAAAAGGGAGATACGCTTCTCGACCCTATGTCCGGAAGCGGAACGGCGAATATCGAAGCGTCTTTGCTAGGCATCGACTCGTTCGCCATCGACGTAAATCCATTCTGTCAATTCTTGATAGACGCAAAATACGAAGCTCTGAAATTAAATCTTGAAACTTTAAATCTACTGGAAGACAAAACAGATAAGCTGTTTAACTTCTTTAAGAAAAAGAACGTATTCGGCTATCTCGAAAAGATAAAAGACGAGAATAAACTCAGATTGTATAAAATAGCTTTGCTCGCTTTTTTAGATTCTTTCAGCTATTCAAAACGAGTTAAGAAATCTACTCACAAAGAACTATTTGAGAAAGTACTGAACAGATACACGGGAACAGTCAAAAGCGTAATTGAAAACAAATATATTAATATAAAAGATTTAGGCGAACTAAAAATTCTTACGAATTCAGACGCTACTAATATTAAATTAGAAGACGAAACTATAGACTGCGTTATTACTTCGCCGCCCTATTCCTTCGCTATTGATTACGTGGAAAACGACAAAACTCAATTGGAATACTTAGGACACGACCTCGAAGAGCTAAAAAACAAAACGATTGGACTTAAAGGAAAGAACATTGGGGAAAAACTAGAATTTTACTTTAAAGATATGGACAGATTTTGTGCCGAAGTCGGCAGAGTCTTAAAACCTAATCGCTATTTCATTTTAATCATTGGTTCTAACACAAACCAAACAAAAGGAATAAGACTCGAAAAAAACGTTATTGATTCCGCCGATAAATACAACCTAAAACTAGTAAAAAGCGTCAGCAAGCCCATAAAAGGTATGCGCAATACAATGAAGGATGAATTTGTTTTAATATTCGAAAAGATTTAAATGAAAAAAACAAACGAAGAAAAATACAAAACTGTCGTTAACAAAAATACATTTTACTTTTTTAACGCTAAGTTTGAAGAAACGTACGAAGGGTATATCACGTCTCTTAAGGAAACGCTTTTATATTTGAAAAATCGAGTCGAAACGGAAGGCCTCAAAAAAGATATATTCGTAGATTTATTAGAAACCAAAGAAAACGGATTAAAAGCTTTACTCGCTCTCACGGGTTTTTCCAACGAATACTTGAAAAGAATAACGACTATTATAAGGGTTATCGACAAACCTGAACTGAACGAGCTAGTTTATAAAAAACATTGGCCTAAAGACGAAAGTTTATATAACATTCGGGAATGGTCAACAAACACTATTTCAAACCTGATTAAAACAAAAGAATATTTCAGAAAAGGGATTGTCAACCTCTTCTTCGAGGGCGCTTCAATTCCGTTTATGTCAGATACTATCCCATTATTTGAGTTGAAAAAATTAAGTATATCGAAGCTCAAATTCGAAATACCGGCAATGATAGATACTTTAATAAGATACAAAGAAAAAGGAAGTTACTCTGGTAAGAAAGAAAACAATCCCGAAAGAGTTATCGAGAAAATTCTCGACAACCTTAAGATAACTTATGAAACAGGCGATTTGGGAGAATTAATTAAAAACGCGCCCGACAACAAAAGAACGATGGATTTCATAATACCCAATAAAGAAAATCCTCTTTTGATAGCGGAATGCTCGTTCTTAACAACGACTTCTTCCGGCCAAGGAGACAAATCCAAAACCGAGATTTCAATCAAAGAATTAATAAAACAACATTACCCAAAAGCTAAATTCATAGGATTTATCGACGGAATCGGATGGTACGTTCGCAAAGGAGACTTAAAAAGAATGGTGTCGGCTTACGAAGACGTTTTCACTTTTCATAAACAAGAATTAGACAGATTTAGAAATCTAATAATTAAACTGATATGATTAAAGAAAATATAAATAGAGTAATTCAAGGCGATTGCTTAAAACTATTTAAAGAGATTCCAGACGACTCAATAGATATAACGTTCGCCGACCCGCCGTTTAATCTAAAAAAGAAATACAACGGATACAAAGACAATAAAGAATTCAATGAATACCTTAGCTGGTGCGAACGCTGGATAAACGAAATGGTAAGAGTAACCAAACCGACAGGCTCGATTTTCGTTCACAATATTCCTAAATGGCTTACTTACTACGCCGGTCTTTTGAACGAATCCGCTTATTTTAAACACTGGATAGCTTGGGACGCTCCTTCCGCGCCAATGGGAAAATCGTTGCAGCCGGCTCATTACGGAATTCTATTCTACACAAAAAAACCAAAAGGAGCTAAGTTTTACGAATTGCGCCATCCGCATAAAAGAGATAGAAAGCTAGGCTATTTACTCAAAGACTACGGAGGCAAAAAGGGCGGGTTGCATCCCTTCGGACCGCTTGTGTCGGACGTATGGACGGATATTCATAGAATTAAACACACTAAGAACAGAGACGTCCACCCCTGCCAATTGCCTATTCACTTGCTCGATAGAATCATATTAATGACGACCGACGAAAACGATATAGTTCTCGACCCCTTTTTAGGCACCGGCACTTCGGCTATAGCCGCGAAAAGATTAGGCAGAAGTTTCATAGGTTTTGAATTAGATTACAATTACGCTCAGATAGCAAAGGTGAAAATTGAAAACACGAATAGAAACTCAAAAATCGGCGATTTATGGGTAGGATTTTACCTAGACGATATAATTACAATAAGAAACAAAGACTGGGAAGAACTAGAAAATTATTTTATAATACCCGAATCGAGAAAAGAAATCGATTATAAAAAAATTATTCTCAAAGAAAAAAACGCTATCCCACCGAAAGAACCAAAGAGCTTAAAAAACAAAAGCGAAAAAGACCGACAAAGCAAATTGCAATTTAAATAACTCTATTATATTAGGTTTAATCGAAAAAATGAACTAATTAACAAGCGACGCGACAATTCGCCTACGCGTTTCGTTATTCCCCTTTTATTATTATTTTAGCGGTAATTGAACTGTTTAAATAACAATTTATTTTGAAATATTACGAGGTATTAAGATGAGATACAAACCTATCGACCAAAAACTATTCGTAGAAAACAGAAAGAAGTTCGCGAAGAAACTAAAACCAAATTCGGTGGCTATATTTAACTCGAACGACGAATTGCCGCGGAACGGAGACCAATTCTTCCCATTCAGGCAAAACTCCGACTTTTTCTATCTGTCGGGCATAGACCAGCCAAAATCGATATTAGTATTATACCCCGACTGCAACAGAGACGAATATAAAGAAATCTTGTTCGTCGAGGAAACCAGTCCGGAAATAGCTATCTGGCACGGCGATAAGTTAACAAAAGACCAAGCGACTGAAATCTCCGGCATAGAAAATATACAATGGCTCGACCAATTCGACACAATTATAGTGGATTTAATGGCTAATTGCGACTACGCTTACCTAAATACTAACGAGAATATTCGCTACGCTTCCCCGGTTCAATATCGCGACTTGCGCTTCATCGAAGAAATGAAAAAGAAATATCCGCTTCACACATATATGAGAGCGGCGCCGATTATGAGCGAGCTAAGAACGCAAAAATCCCCGATTGAAATCGAACTGATGAAAGAAGCGATTGATATAACCAAAAAAGGCTTTATGAGAACTCTGGAATTCGTCAAACCGGGAGTGATGGAATACGAAATCGAGGCGGAAATAATAAGCGAATTCATCAGAAACAGAGCCGGCGGATATTCATTCGCTCCGATTATCGCTTCCGGCTCCAACGCTTGCTCATTACACTACGACAAAAACAACGACGTATGCAACTCCGGCGAGCTTCTACTGATGGACTTCGGCGCCGAATACGCATACTACCCCGGCGACCTAAGCAGAACGATTCCCGTCAACGGCAAATACACCGACCGTCAAAAACAATGCTACGAATCCGTCCTAAAAGTCCAGAAAGAAGCGATAAATATGCTCGTAGTCGGAACTACAATCGACGAATATCACGAAAAAGTCTGCAAACTTATGGAAGAAGAGATGATAAAATTAGGGCTTTTCAGCGCCGAAGACGTCAAAAATCAAAACCCGGACAATCCGCTGTATAAAAAATACTATATGCACGGCACATCGCACTTTATGGGACTCGACGTCCACGACTTAGGATTCAAGCAAGAAAAACTAAAGGACGGTATGGTCTTCTCCTGCGAACCGGGAATTTACATCAGAGAAGAAGGAATCGGCATAAGAATAGAAAACGACATCCTCGTTACCGACGAAGGACCGGTTGACTTAACCGCCGACATCCCCCGCGAAGTAGAAGAAATAGAAGAATTGATGAATAAATAAGCGTTTTGAATCGTAGGGGTTGAAAATCTTCAACCCCTACTACATTTTTACCTTCTAGTTCTCCTCGCCAAACTCCGATTTGGCGAGGTTAAGTTAAATTCGTTCCGTCCGCTCCCGCAACGGAACGCATATAGATACGCTCCGCGTCGTCTTCTTTCCTTTGCCGCGCAGAGCTTAGCGGAATCTCCCCGTCTTAAAATCACATCCTCAATCTAAGACGGAATATTCCGCCTTATAATCTCAAATAAAATTTAAGTCGGGAATTTCCGTCTTAAATAAAAATTGTTCCTCTTAGACGGAAATAATCGGCTTATGAACGCGAGAGCGGGAAAATACGTTAATCAGTCCAAGGAATATAAAGCCTTTATCCCTAATCCATTGCCCCCGAAACCGCCGATAAGATACGACGACGAGTTACGAGAATTTCTCTACGAAGCGGATAGAACGCTCGCGAGACTCGACGGCGTTACTACCGTATTGCCTAATCCGGAACTTTTTATCGCGATGTACGTCAAAAAAGAAGCTCTCTTAAGTTCGCAAATAGAAGGAACGCAGGCGTCTTTAGAGGACGTTCTTGAATTTGAGGCGAATCTTGTTCCAAAGGACAACCCAGACGACGTCAAAGAAGTCGTCAATTACATCAAAGCTCTGAATTACGGCATTGAACGTTTAAAAGAACTACCAATGTCTCTAAGATTAATTAGAGAAATTCATAAAATACTTTTAGAAGACACAAGAGGAGGCTCCAGAACTCCCGGAAATTTCAGAAAAACGCAAAATTGGATAGGGCCCGCCGGAACGTCGCTATCGGAAGCGACATACGTCCCTCCGCCACCTAATTTATTAATGAATTTAATGGGCGATTTAGAGAGCTTCATTCATAAAAAAGATAATATTCATCCCTTAATTAAAATCGCTTTAATCCACAGCCAATTCGAGACAATTCATCCGTTTTTAGACGGCAACGGAAGAATTGGAAGGCTCTTAATAACATTCTATCTTTATTGGATGGGTTTGTTAACCAAACCCCTTTTATATATTAGTTTCTATTTAAAAAAGAACAGAAACAAGTATTACGACCTTCTAATGAAAGTTAGAAACGATGGTTTATGGAAAGATTGGCTTAAGTTCTTTTTAAAAGGCGTTTCGGAAGTATCCGCCGAGTCCGCTAAAACCGCTGGCGAAATAATCGAGCTTAAAGAAAGATTTATAAAAAAATTATACGACAACTCTGTTTCGAGCGTGTTTGCCGTGAAATTATTAGATTTGCTCCTAAATTCGCCTATTATTGAGACTAAAGACGTTACGTTAAATTTAGGCGTTCACAAAGATACGGCAAACGAATTAGTTAAAACTTTTAAAGAAATCGGCATTCTAAAGGAAATAACGGGCAAAAAGAGATACAAAAAGTATCTTTTCAAGGATTACGTTGAAATAATAAAGCGAGGAACGGAGATTTAATAAGCTTTTAACGCAACTCGCCCTACAATATTCATCAAATGATTACAAAACATAAAAACCTTTTTCATAAATTATCAAAAACGTTAAGTTGCTTTTTTGCAAATTGCAAGTATAGCGTTTAATAATATATACGGTAAGCCTTATGAATGAAAATGTCTTAGATAGGTTCTTGCGTTACGCTAAAATCGACACCCAGTCAAAAGAAGACTCAGATTCCTACCCAAGTACAAAAAAACAATTCGATTTGCTGAATTTACTCGAAAAAGAATTGAAAGAAATGGGCGTCGAAGACGCGTCAATCAACGAACACGGCTACTTATTCGCGACAATACCTTCAAACCTTCCCGACGACTCGCCCGCAAAAGGCAAAGTTCCAACGGTCGGATTCCTCGCGCACGTCGATACTTCGCCGGACGCGCCCGGCAAAGACGTAAAACCGCAAATAATCGAAAATTATCAAGGCGGCGACATCGTATTGCCCGGCGACAAGTCAAAAATCATAAAAGAATCCGAAAGCAAACAATTGAAAAATTGCGTCGGGCATAAAATCATAACCAGCGACGGAACGACTCTCTTAGGCGCCGACAACAAAGCAGGCGTAGCCGCAATTATGAACGCCGCCCAAACGTTAATTAACAATCCCGACATTATTCACGGCGACATAAAAATCGGTTTCACTCCCGACGAAGAAATCGGGCAGGGAACTAAGTATTTCGACATAAAAAAATTCGGCGCGAAATACGCCTACACTGTTGACGGCGAAATGCCCGGCGAACTTAACAAAGAAACGTTCAGCGCCAACACGGGAATTATTAAAGTAGAAGGAAGAGACATACACCCGGGTTCAGCCAAAGACATTATGGTCAACTCGATTAGAGTAATGGCAGATATAATTTCTCGTTTACCGAAAGATATGGCGCCCGAAACAACCGAAAAATATCAGCCTTACATTCATCCGCATATTCTCGAATCGTCGGTCGGCAAATCAAAATTAAAAATGCTTTTCAGGGATTTCAAAACGGAAGGACTGGACGAGCAAAAGAAAATCGTAGAGAAAATTATCGACGAAGTAAAAGAATTACATCCCAGAGCCGATATAAAACTTGAAATAGAAGAAATGTACAGAAATATGCGCGAAGAATTGGACAAGCATCCTCTAGTCCTTGATTGCCTCTGGGAAGCCGCCGACAAAGCCGGCGCGAATCCATATTGGGAACCTATTCGAGGCGGCACCGACGGCTCGCGCTTAACGGCTATAGGCTTGCCGACGCCGAACATATACACGGGCGGGCAAAACTTCCACAGCGTAACGGAATGGCTTTCCGCCGACGCTCTTAACGTTACCGTCGATACAATAATAAATCTGACGCAAACTTGGGTCGAAAAAAGCAAATAAAAGGTCGTATAAAAAATAAGTAGCGGAGATTTTGATGGATTCAAAAAAATCAATGACAAAACTACCGGACAACGCTTACAGGAAGCTAAAACAGGGAGAGGTCTATAGACCCGTAATGTCTCCCGAATACAAATTCAAGGAAGTAACGCCTTGGTCGGTAGCTTGGGGCTTGGCAATGGCGGTGTTGTTCTCGGCGGCGGCGGCTTACTCCGGCTTAAAAATCGGACAGGTATTAGAAGCCGCCATTCCTATTTCAATAATAGCCGTCGGAGCTTCTTCCTTCTTCAAAAAATCAAAGGCTCTAGGACAAAACGTAATAATTCAATCGCTCGGAGCTAGCTCCGGCGTTATTGTGGCGGGAGCGATATTCACGATGCCCGCCCTTTATATTCTCGGTCTGGAAGTCAATTTCTTCCAAATCTTCTTCTCCTGCCTACTCGGCGGATTTCTAGGAATTCTATTTCTAATCCCGTTCCGCAAATACTTCGTTAAAGATATGCACGGCGAGTTCCCCTTCCCCGAAGCTACGGCTACGACGGAAATACTAATAACCGGCGAGAGCGGCGGAACTAAAGCCGGCGTGCTTATTATGAGCGGACTTATCGGCGGCGTTTACGACTTTATGGCGTCCGCCCTCGGATTATGGAGCGAAGTATTCACGTCTAGAATTATCCCAATAGGCGAAAAAATCGCCGAGCAATTCAAACTGCTATTCACATTTAACGTAAGCGCGTTAATAGTGGGCTTCGGATATTTGGTAGGTTTAAAATTCTCAACGATTATAGTGGTCGGCTCCCTACTCTCTTGGTTCGTATTGGTTCCCTTGCTTCAAACAGTCGGAGGAATCGTCGCCGGACCGGAAGGAGCGAACATCTTTACCGCTATGACGCCCGAGCAAATTTTCATCGATTACGTGCGCCACATAGGAATCGGCGGCATCGCTATGGCTGGAATCATAGGAATACTGAAGTCCTCGAAAATAATCGGAAACGCTTTCTCGCTGGCTTTTAAAGGAATCTTCGGAAGCAAAGTGGAAAGCGGCGACGGCTCGCAACTCCGCACCAACAAAGATATGAAAATGACTTTCATCATTTTCTTGTTACTATTAACTTCGATAGCCGTTTTCATTTTCTTCGTAACCGGAATTAATATAACATTCGGACAAGCGGTTGTAGCATTCCTAACCGTCTTTATTATCGCGTTCTTATTTACTTCCGTGGCGGCGAACGCGATAGCTATAGTGGGAACTAATCCCGTTTCGGGAATGACGCTAATGACTTTAATCCTATCGTCGTTCGTATTAGCCGCCGCAGGCTTGAGCGGCGAAACTGGTATGCTTAGCGCGATTATTATCGGCGGCGTCGTTTGCACGGCTCTGTCGATGTCCGGCGGATTTATCACAGACTTAAAAATAGGCTACTGGCTCGGCTCCACTCCTTTAAAACAGGAATCTTGGAAATTTCTCGGTACGCTTTTCTCGGCGGCGACAGTCGGTATTGTTATATATATACTGAACGAAACTTACGGCTTCGTTCAAACGCCCGATACGCCGAATCCAATGATAGCGCCGCAAGCGAACGCCGTAGCCGCGGTTATAAAACCGCTAATGTCCCCCGGAGCGCAAATCCATTGGATGCTTTACATAGTCGGGGCGGTCATAGCCGTATTAGTTAACGCTATCGGTATTTCGCCGCTGGCGTTCGCTTTGGGTATGTATTTGCCGCTGGAGCTTAACACTCCTCTGCTATTAGGCGGTATTATATCTCACTTTGTAAAGAACGGCAAAGGCAAAGAAAGTTTAATAAAAGCAAGACACCAAAGAGGAACTCTAATAGCCTCCGGCTTCATAGCGGGAGCCGCAATATTCGGAGTTATCGGCGCGCTGGTTAAATTTATACTTAATCGTTCGGGACTGCCCGACATAAGGCTAGAGCATTGGCCCGAAACCTACGACGCTCAATTCTTAGCTATAGGCGCCTTTGCATTGTTGGTAACGTTTATGATTTGGCAAATTTACAAAGCAAAATCAGACGAATAAAAAATAATGATTATAAGCAATTCAAAAATGAAAAGGACGTCTAAATTTGTATTTTGACGTCCCTAAGGTTATTTTGGGCGACTAATGAAAGAAAGCGCTAAAAATATTATCCGTTTTATTATCTCGGCTATAATAATAGTCGTTTCTCTTTACTTCGCGCTAAAAGACATCAATTTAGCTAAACTTTGGAACATCATAGTCCACGCCGATTATCTCTGGGTAATTATTTCCATTCCCATCATATTAATATCGCATTGGATAAGAGCTTCGCGCTGGAAAACTATGCTCGAGCCGGCGTTAAAAGTTAAGTCGCCCTCCACTTATAATCTTTTCTCCGCCGTTATGATTGGCTACGCTTTTAATTGCGCTTTACCAAGGGGCGGCGAGTTCGTCAGACCCTTCGTCTATTCCAGAAGAGAAAAAGTATCGTTCACAAGCGTTTTCGCCACCGTAATAGTCGAAAGAGTAATCGACATTTTCACGCTTTTGTTCCTTTTCGCTATGGTTTTTCTCTTTCTTGGCGAGCAAATTCTTAATGTTCTTCCGAGTGTGGACGCAAAAAAAGTCGCCGTTATAGGCGCGCTTGTTATTATTGTCGGACTTGTTAGCTTTTACCCGCCCGTTTTTAGATTCCTTATCAAAAAAATACTTAAGCCCATCTCAAATAAATTCTACGAAAAAATATACGAGCTTTTCGAAAAGTTCTTGCGCGGCTTCGCTATTATTAAATCGCCTTCGCGCTATTTGCGTCTCATAATTGAATCTTTCGCCATCTGGTTTTTCTATACTATCCCGCTTTATTTAATGTTCTTTTCGTTCGACTTCCAAAATGTTCTTCATTTAGGAATCGGCGACGCCGTTCTTCTTGTCGTGATTTCCGGCATAGGCGTATCTATCGCTCCGACTCCCGGGGCCATCGGAGTT
The DNA here is from genome assembly GCA_964509335.1 of uncultured Hyphomicrobiales bacterium. Lineage (GTDB taxonomy): Bacteria > Bacteroidota > Ignavibacteria > Kapaibacteriales > UBA2268 > CAZDXB01. The sequence continues at coordinate 44,142 of CAZDXB010000005.1, forward strand.
TATCATTTCCTAGTTCAAAACGCTTTGATTAAATTTTTCGGAGTCTCGCCGGAAGCCGCTCTCGCTTACGCCACTTTAGTTCACGGAATCAACTTCCTAATACAAGTATCCGTCGGCGGTATGTTCTTTATGCGAGAAAACATCAAGAAAATCCCGTTTCAAAGAGAAGACATTCCCGAGAAAAACGAAAAACCGATAGAAAACTCGGGGTGAAATTAGCTTATTCAACTCATCCGACGACTCGAATTCATCATATAAGCGGTGAATTTTACAGCCTCTTTCCCAAATTGAAATTTGAAAATTAAAAATAAAAAGAACAGTAGAACAGGCTTCCAGCCTGTTTTTCTTTTTTTTGCGCTTGATTTTAGATACGCTACACTTCGCAGGTGTAGCACATCTTCGTGGGAGACGCAAGATTTTGCGTCTCTACAATCTCCACTCGTAGTTAATCATAACTCATCCGACGACTCCCAGTCATCGGATGAGTATCCCTAAATAATATACTCTTTTCTATTCCCCATTCTATTATTTTTCCGTAATTTCGCTTTTCAAATTGATTTAATTTGATTTATGTTTAAGCGGTTTAAGGGAGATTAATAAAAATGAACAAGCCAAGCCCGACTAAAATTTGGATAGCTCAAACGAGAGCGAACTTTCTTATTCTAGCGATTCTTTTAGCGGCTATAGGATTAATTTTAGCTATTGACGCCGGCGCGAAAGTTCAATTCTTAGACGTCGCTCTACTTTTCGTCGGAACTATACTAGCGCACGTTTCCGTAAATCTTTTCAACGAATACTCAGACTATAAAACAAAAATCGATTTCGACACTCCGCGCAACCCTTTCAGCGGCGGCAGCGGTATGCTGGTCAACGGACATACCAAACCCGGAAGCGTTCTGGGGGCGGCTATCGCGACTTTAGCCTTAGCTACGGTTATCGGCGTTTACTTCATTCTGAATTCCCACTGGTCGATATTGCTATTTATCGCTTTGGGCGCGTGCGCAATCATATTTTATACAAACGTTCTCGCTAAGATGCTTCTCGGAGAGTTCTTCGCCGGTCTGACTCTCGGAACATTCGTCGTCTGGGGCGCTTATATCGTATTAGCCGCAGAGCCGACTACACCCTTGCGAGAACTACTGACTCTCAAAGTAATTATGGTTTCGATTCCGCCCGGAATTCTTACCTCGTTGCTCTTGCTTTTAAACGAATTCCCCGACGCCGAAGCCGACAAAAAAGGCGGCAGATACCACCTTATCATCGCGTTCGGAAAGAAAAAATCCGCTTACATATATACGATTGCCTTAGCTATTACCTACATATTAATAATACTGACTCCAATTATCGGCGCCTCTTCCTACTGGCTCTTAATTGCCCTATTGACTATACCATTAGCAAGCAAAGCGGCTAAAGCCGCGCTCGTTCATTACAACGACAACGATATTATTATTCCCGCTCTCGGCGTGAACGTGCTCGTCGTTCTCGGAACGGATTTGCTATTAGTTCTCGGCGTTTTGCTAGGCAATATCATTTGATAGAGCGACTCACCCGACGACTCCGAGTTACCGGATGAGTAAGAAAAGAGAAGTAGAGGCGAACTGCCTTTGCCCCGACAGCCCAAAACCTCCTTCCGAAATTGCAATTTCGGAAGGAGAATATAAATCACTGTCGTATAATACTCAATCTCCGCTTCCCCTCTTCATCCTAATAACTTTCTTCAAATAGGCGTCGGAAACGCCTAGATCGCGCGCTACTTGCTTTAAGCTTTTCTCGCTGTTCTCCTTATAATAGCGAAAAACCAAATCCTCCAGCCGCGTTATCTTCGGTATATAAAAACTAAGCCCGCTCAAGCCTCTAAGCATACTCTTCACGGTCTCTATGCCGCAAGATTGCATAATGAGCTTCAAATCGCTCGTCAAATCGCTCTCCCGAACGTAATCATAAACGTCTTCCATCGACTCCTCCAACATTAATAATTAATCTCAACCGTATAAATTCTCCGCCCCGGGCGCCGCTATTTCGTTTTCCAAAAAATCTTTTATGAAAAAACGCAAACCGCCCAACGCTTGCCCGTCAACAATTTCTTTCTCTCTTACTTCCTCGAAAAATTGCTCGAATAAATCGTTCAACATCTTAGCGGCGCCTATTTTCCCGCCGCGCGATTCCAACTCGTTCTTCCGAGGAATAATTAGAACAATATCATCTGAAACGCGCTTTTGTTGTAAATTTTTCATTTTTTTCTTGGAATTTGATTTTCTTTTTCCCATATTAACCTCCGCGTTAATGAAGTTTTGTAAAATTTAAAATCATATGATATTAAAAGCTTTCAAAAATAATTAAAACTCATTAATTGATATTAATACAACATAACGATGTAAAATATACACGCAATATAAATATTAATTATAAACAAGTCAAGTAAAAAATTATTTTATGCCGGATTTAAAAAAAGAAATAGGGAAAAGATTGAGGGAGGTTAGGTATTTGTTTTTGGAAGGCGATAAAGTCTCGACGCGGCAATTTGCCAACGCAGTCGGCGAGAGCAAAGACAATATCGCCAATTACGAGAACGGAAGAGCGAACGTTCCGAACCGCTTGCTTCTCGCTTTGTATCACCGCGGGTTCAATCCGGTTTACATAATAACCGGCGAAGGCGACATCTTCGCCGACAACAAGCAAGGCAGAGCCTTAAAACACCTTATTAAAACAAAAAAAGAAATCCATTCCGGCAAAGCGATAGCCAAAGAATACGACTATTCTAAACTAAGCGTCCAAGAGCTGGAAAGAAGATACGCCCATTACCAAGTAGCCGCCGGCGATATCAGAAAAATTATTGAGAAAAAAAAGAAAAGCGACAAGTAGATGTTTTCTTCTCAGTACGGCTTTAATCTTAAAAACCTAGACGACGTAGATATATACAAACTAATCAAGCGGCTGTTAATCGAAGAAAAATTCGGCTACGGCGACAAAACCGCTAGGTTGGAAAAGCTAAAAGAAGAATGCGACTCGCGTAACAAAGAAGATTTATACCAAACCGCCGTAGAAGACGCCGAAGACGAAACAATAAATCTACATAATATGAGATTCGCCTCCGGCGGCGAAAGCGTCTCAAAGCTCTCGAATATATCGAGTTATAAATTACTCGAACTGCTCGAACAATCATTCAAAGACAAAGAAGAGTCAATTGAACCGGATAAATACTCCAGCGTTTTCGATATTATGGACAGTTTCGAACTAGGTCCCGATTCCTTCATTTGCACAGTTTCGGGCGACTCTATGGTTAACGCGAAAATTTACAAAGGAGATTCCTTAATAGCCGACCCTTCCGCTAAACCCGAAGACGGCAAACTAGCGATTGTCTCTATCGACGGAGAAATCTTCGTCAAACGACTAAAATTTCGCGACGACGACATCTGGCTCGTCTCCGAAAACGAAAACTATCCCAAAGTAAAAGTTTGCGACAACTTCAACTTCAAAATCCTCGGGATTGTAAAAACAATCGTAAAAAAAGCCGAGTAAATATCGTAAATACGCCCCAATCCACGAATTCTATTACCCTTAAAAATATTAAGAAATCATTAACTTATTATCATATTAATAAAATATCTTTTTACTTTGCGCTCCTATCGCTATATTTGATTAAGGTTGTTGGAATAAGTTCTTTATTTTTATGGTTGCCGACTTAATAAAAGTATTACGAAAGAATGAGAACTACGTATTAAAAGAAAAGAGAGAAACGGAAAAATTCGCTGTCGAACTACGCTTTGAATCGATTTCTTTCGAAGAAGAGGATAACTCCCTTATAGCCAAAATCAGCGTCAAAAATTCTTCTTCGCATTTTGTTGAAATCGAGGATATAGCTTTTATCATTAAAGGCAGGATTATTTCGCGAACTCACATCGTAGCTCTCGAAGACGGAGATTTAAAAAGAAATCTCACTTTTAAAACCTCCGACGGAAATATAAAGAAAGCCGTTGCCGGCGATTCTTGCCGCGATACTCTTCCGGAAATAGTAACTCTAAAGCCTAACGAGGCGACTTGCGGCTGGGCTTTGTTCCGATTCAAAGACCTCCCCCATTTTGACAAAGCCTACATTATGATAAACATAATCGGGGAAATCGGCTATATAGTGGAAGAAATACTGTAAAGCGCCAAAAATCCTCTATATTCAGCTTTTATGTTATTATCGCTCCCCGCTAAAACCAATGCGGCGGGGCGACTTTTATTATTGAATTCTAACTGAATTAAGCTAAAATTCTTGACAGTCGTAAAAGCGCGCCTGACAACCCCAATCTCTATATTAAAATATATTAATCGTTTTTGACTTGACTAGCGTTTTCTAAACCATATATTATGTAACATATTTTCATTTAAAGAGTTGCTTCTTTGACATTTTAAAATCAACAAAAAATCGGCAATAAAGGAGGCGATTTAAAGATGAAAGTTCTATTAGTAAAACCGTCGGTTACTGATTTATACAGCAAGGTGAATATTATCTTTCCGCCGATGGAGCTTATGTCTCTCGCCGCCGTATTAGAAAAGGGAAACAACGATGTTGAAATAGGGTTTTTAATATTTATTTCCCCGAACTGAAGTTCGGGGCTATTGAATAAAACTCGTTATTTTCACTCATTCGATGACTCCAAGTCGTCGGATGAGTTGCTCAAAAGCGGAGAATTTAGAGAGGCTGAATCTTGCGTTTACGCCGCGTTAGCGCTTACGTCCCCGTCCGCTCGCGCTTATCCTATTTATTTGCAAGACTGGAATTCGCTCCCGACAAAATACTTTCAATTTCCTTCTTCATCCTTTGCCAATGACCGCCCCTCCAATATACCTTATCGCAGCTCTCGCAAATAAAAAATCTATCGTAATACTTTTTCGTTTTCGGCTCTAATCTGCCTTCGATTTCCTCTTTTTCAATCATTTTCAATTTAGAATTGCAAACCGGACAAACGTTAAACGGATTAATTAAGTTATATAAATCGAACTTTTTTAAGATTTTATTTCAAAAATTAGCGTATCATATAAAGAAGCGCGGGAAACGCTTTATTGGTTAAGGATTTTAAAAGACGCGGATTTTATCGACGGCAAACAGTTTAAGTCTCTTGGAAACGACATTAACACGATTTTGAAGATAATAACGAGCATTCAGAAGACAGCTAAGAAAAACAACAATCAGTAATTAGTAATTAAATATGTCGTTCGCTCTACTGAGTTCAATTTCTTCCAATTAGTAATTAATAAAGAAGCGGCGCGTTATTCCGCGCTCGCTTCTTCCGTTTTTTCCTCTTCCTTTTCTTCCGTCTTCTCTTCGGCTTTCTGTTCTTCTTCTTTCTTTTTCGCTTCTTCCTGCTCTTTCAATTTTTGTTCGGATTTTTCCTTTCTGCGCTCTTTTGATTTGAAGTAACGTTCGCGAGCTCTTTCTTTATGCTCTTTAACCGCTTCTTCAATCTCCACTTGGTTTTTGTCTTTGAAAGCCATCGCTCTGCGAAGGAGGATTCCTTCTGCGTGTAATAGGCTTTTTACGCGATCGCTTGGTTGCGCTCCGTTGTTCAGCCAATAAACCGCTCTATCAGGGTCGATAGATATTTTTGACGGAGTTGTGTTCGGGTCGTAATACCCCAATCTTTCGATAAACGCGCCGTCGCGCGGCTTGCGTTTGTCAAGGGCGACTACGTCGTAAACGGGGTAATGTCTTTTGCCTTTTCTTCTTAATCTTAATCTTACCATAAAAAATCCTCAATTTATTTTAAAACTATTTATTATCATAAGCCGAAACCTTTCGGTATGCCGAGGTTTTTGAGCATACGCGATTTTCCGCCTCTCGTAAAATTCTTCATCATTTTGTTCATCTCGTCAAACTGCTTTAACAGCTTGTTTATCTCTTGCACCTGCGTCCCGCTGCCGTTAGCTATTCTTCTTCTTCTGGAGCCGTTTATTATTTTGGGGTTGTCTCTTTCCTGCTTTGTCATCGACTTTATTATCGCTTCGATTCTCCTGAACTGCTTTTCGTCCACGTCCACGTTCTTTAGCTTTTGGCTCATTCCCGGAATCATAGCGATAATATCTTTAATTGACCCCATCTTCTTTATCGCTTCTAGTTGTTCGAGGAAATCTTCGAAAGTAAAGCGATTTTTTCTGATTTTATTTTCTAATTTTTCGGCTTTTTTCAAGTCGAATTCTGATTCGGCTTTTTCCACTAACGTGAGAACGTCTCCCATACCGAGAATTCTCGAAGCGATTCTATCGGGATGGAAAGCCTCGAGCGCGTCGATATTTTCGCCTACGCTCGCGAATTTAATAGGCTCGCCGACGACTTCCAGAACCGAAAGCGCCGCGCCGCCTCTCGTGTCGCCGTCCAATTTCGTCAAAACGACTCCGGTCAAACTCAATTTCTCGTTGAAAGCTTTGGCGGTTGTTACGGCGTCTTGACCTATCATAGCGTCGCAAACGAACAAGGTTTCGCTCGGTTCCACCGCTTCGGCGATACTCTTCGCCTCTTCCATCATTTTTTCGTCGATTGTCGTTCTGCCGGCGGTGTCTATTATTACGACGTCTTTCGCCGTTTTCTTCGCGTTCTTAACCGACTCTTTAGCGATTTTTACCGGATTCTTTTTGTCGCCGGTATAAACGTCAACCTTCGCTTGAGAGCCTAAAGCCTCCAATTGGTTAATAGCCGCTGGCCTGTGAGTGTCGGCGGCGGCGAGCAAGGGTTGGCGTCCCTTTTTCTTAAGGCTGTATGCTAACTTCGCGCAAAAAGTCGTTTTACCGGAACCTTGCAATCCGGCTACCATAATAACAGTCGGCGGTTTGGGCGAAAAGTTAAGGTCCTTTTGATTCTCGCCCATTATTCGAACTAATTCCTTGTGTACGATTTTTACGATTAACTGTTCGGGAAGAACCTTGCCTTTTACCTCGGTTCCAATAGCTTTTTTCTTAACTTCTTTTACGAATTTTTTGGCGACGAGCAGACTCACGTCCGCCTCTAACAGCGCTCGACGTATCTCGCGCATTGCCGCGGAAGTGTTCTCCTCGGTTATCTTATTCTGCCCTTTAAAACGCTTAAAAGCAGATTCTAACTTTTCGTTTAACGCCTCAAACATTAAAATTCAGCTAATTTCATAAAAACGAACTACAAAAATAAATTTTTTTTCGCATCATTCAAAATTATTATTCAATTCGCTTAAGTTTTCTTTAGACGCGGAAAGTCCAACGACGGAATTATGAAGCGAATTTCGTCAAGATTTCGCGTATATCTATTATGATTTACGAAACGTATTCTTCTTCGGAGATTACGATGATTTTGTCGCCTTCCGAAAAGAATATCTGATTAGATTTCTTCGGATTAACGATGACGCCGTAGGCTAATATATATTCCTCTCCCACCGGCGTTCTGCTCTCTTTGACTTTGTATCCAAGCGCTATTTGATTTCTCTGTCGAGCCGACTCGAGAACAGTATAGAAGTTTACGGGTCTTCCGAGTTCTACGTAATTTTCCGCCGGCATTATATATATAGCCGGTCCGCCCGCGGTGAATAGTTCTTCGAATACGTATTTAAGTTCTTTATTTTCCGAAATTTGCGATAGCATTAAACTGTCCAACTTGACGCTGACGATAAAGTCGTCGGCGTGGGTGATTTCCGCCAGTCTTCTGTTTCTATCGTCGAGCATTTCGCTGACAATCGAAAAATCGTGTCCTTTGCTTACGGCAATGTCTCGCAAGTGAAGCAGAGTGCTTAAGGTCTTAGCGTCCGTCGTCTGAACGTCGGCTAATTCAGTTTGACTTAAAACGATAATGTGATTGTACTGTTCAACTTGTAAATCGTCCAGAATCGACCTATTAGTTGTGTCGCCGAACCAGTAAGAGACCGTTTGGTGCTGAAGGTCGGAGCAGTTCAGCGATAGTTCGGTCTCCGCTACCGGATTGTCCGAAACTACGGTTACCTTCGAGCCGGGCCAAACGTAATTGTCGAGTTCGTTAATAATCAAAGGCGCCCTTCTGTTCCATCCGAGAATCAAAGTGGATTCGGGTTTCGGAGGAACGTATTTTGGCGAAACTCTAATGGCGCCGGGGTCGATTCCGTATTCGGTCATTCCCGACAAAACAACCGTGTCGTCGTCTTCTGACACGGCGATTACTTTGTCTCCTTTTTCGATTTTTGTGTTCATCGGCGGTTTAATCATTATTCTGCCGCTGTCTTTCCTAACGCCGATAATCGCCGACGTTTCATAGGCGAACATAGCTTCTACGAAAGTTTTGCCAATTATTTTAGGCTCATCTTGGAAATAAATTTCGTCGCCGCTGAAATCCAATAATTCGGTAAACACTACCGATAGTCCGGGTTGACGGCAAGTTTGAGCGGTAATCCTCGAAATCAAATAATCGAATATGACTAATTGAACCTCGTCTTTTCCGGCGATTTCGGCTATCGGGACGTTCTTGGGGTCGCGTATTTCCGCCACAATATGATATTTATGCGGCGCCGGTCTTCTGTCCGGATTGTTTGCTATAGCCAAAATCGTTTTTATAACCATAGCGTCGGGGTCGCCGGATTCGGGAGCGAGAATAATAATAGACTTCGCCTCGTGGAGATTAACAATCTCTAAATCGACTAGGTCTATTGGGTTTCCCGTTCTGCAGATGACGCGAGTGTTTTTTAAATTGCCGGCTTTGGATTTAATTTCGTCTTCCATAAATATTTTGTCTTTGTCGGCAAGCACGGCTATGCTCGGATTCTTCTGGTTTTCGTTTGCTATAACCAATTCGGAGATAATTTGGAAGACTTGGAAAGACCAGCCGAGTATAACGGTGTGATTACTTTCAACTACGAACGAACGTCCTTTGCGAAGCTCGTTCATCTTGCGCGATACGCCGCTGTTGACGATACCGATTAAAGCGGTTAACATAGATATGCCGCCTATTGTGGCAACAAACATAAAGGCTAAAAATCCAACGTTAATTGGGTCTTCCGATATTACTCCGCCGTCAAAGGTATGTAACATAGTTACCCAAAGAACGTCGATATAATTGTAATTTTCGCTCGAACGCAAGCCCAAAACTTCCTCGTTCGGCATTGACCCAGTAATATAAATTATTAACGCCAGAATTATTATCAAAAAGAAAAAGAACGCGAACAGAAGTAATATCGGCGCCATCGTTCCTTTCGACATCAAATTGTCGAATCTATATCTAAGCCGTTGCGATAAAGTAACTTTTCCCATAATTCCGTTTTCTATTTATTCATCATCAAAAATTATAAATGTCAAAAAAACAAGTTATTTAAAATTTATTATAAAACGAAGAAAAATCTTACGGTAAATGAATTCTTTTTCTATAAAACCTTGTTTTTCCGATTCTAACTTCGGCGACGTAATCGCCGGAAGGCATAGGCCTACCCTCGTCGTCTCTGCCGTTCCACTCGAATTTGTGACTGCCGGCGGGCTTGTATCCTTTGAACAGAGTTCTGACGGTTATCGCTTGCATAGAGTAAATAACGATTTCAATCTCCTCGGCGTATTTAGTTTTAAAACTAATCACCGGCGAGACGTCCTCGGTTAAGCCTAAAAAAGCTCCTACGTCGGCTAAGGATACGGAAAAGCCGTTTGTTATTCTATTCGGCATATAGGGAACGTAAAAAGCGTTGTTTATCATCTCCTGCCTCTGCACCAATTCTCTGCCCGTAGGCTTCAGTATTTCCGGGTCTATATTCATATTGTCGCGAAGGTTGCGGGCGGGAACGTTAGAGCCGTAAAGCTCGGCGAATCTCCTTTCGCGAGAGAACATCTCGTAGTCGAACTTTAATCTGGAAATTACTGGAACGTCCATTCTCATCGCTTTGTAATAGACGCTATCTTGATAAGGAGAATATTTTCTATCGTAAGGTTTTCCCGGTTTGTCAAAATCTGAATCGATTTTTTTTGCGCTGTCTTTTATTACTACCGATTCTTTTTTGTTTCGTTCGGTAGAGTCCATTAGAAACAAATTTTTAGAAGTTAAATTGCCGCCGTCGAAAAATAAAAGGAGGATTGTCAACGAAAGCAATACATTTACTATGTGTTTACGTCCTTTTGTCATCTTAACGAATATTAGACAGTTTTCCACGCCTATGTATTATTTATACAACGCCTTGTTCAAAGATAAGAATAAAGCGTAAATAAAAAAAGTTAAGGCGTTTTAATAAAAAATCAACAGTTTAGTAAACTTGCGTCCCTCGCCGCTTATAACGAGCAGATACGCTCCTTTCGACAAATTCAGCTTTTGGCCGTCTATTTCGAAAATGCATTCTCCCGCTCTTAGCTCGCCTTCGTGCACGTCGGCTTTAAACGCTCCAAGAATATCGTATAGCGAGATTTTTGTTGACTGCTTGGATTCGACTGTAAGTTTTATCGTCGTTTTATCGGTAAACGGATTTGGAGCGCACTCCGCCTTAAAGCCATATATAGCGTAATCATCGACCGTTAAAGCGGTGTAAACGTAAGCGGTATCGGACATAACCGAGCCGCACTCGTTCATTACTTTGCAGTAATAATCGCCGGAATCCGCCGCGCTTACGTCTTCTTTTATATATTCGTCTGAATTCGCTCCCTCGATTTCTTCGCCGTCCTTATACCATTGATAGCCAAGTTCTCCTCCTCCATCAGCAGTTAGCGATAAATTCAAAGTCGAGCCGTATTCCAGCGCCGTTTCTTCTTCGGGTTGCAATTCAATTGTTGGTTTCATAATTACCGTTAAATTGGCTTTTTCCGAATATTCGCTCTTGCCGGCGCCAATATTTTTCACTTCAAAATGATACTCGCCCAAATCGGTAAACTTGAGGTCTTTTATTAATAGCGCTATAGAATCGGCGCCGATTATTCTATCTCCGTTTTCTAGCGGCTCTTGGTCTTTATACCATTGGTAATTTACATTTTCCTCGGTTTCGACTACGCTGACTGAAAACATAACGCTGTCGTCCTCGCAAGAGGACTTTGACTCGGGTTGTTTTTGTATTCTGCCCGGACGCCAGCCTTGACGCCAAAGAGCGTGAACGTTGCACTCCCTGTTGTTGCCGCTAATATCCGCGGAAGTCGCTCCGTTGCCTTCGTCAAATTGCCAATAGGCTATTAAGTTCTCCTCGTTGCCGTTTAGCTCTTCGAACAGCGACGATTGAATTTCCTCTGAAGAGCGAGCTTTATCCCATAATCTCGCTTCGTCGATTTTACCGCTGAACGCTTGGTCGTAAACCCATCGATTGCCAATATGTAAATCCTGATTTTCGTTGTTGCGAATCAATCCGGAGCCTTGATCGTTAATGATATTCAACTCTTGCTCGACTCCGTTTAAAAACATTTTAACCGTAGAGTCTCCGTCAAAAGCGACGGCTATATGTTGCCATTCGTTGTATTTAACCGTCTCGTTGGCGGTTCGAACTTCCGTTCTTGATCTATCTCGGTATATTCTAAATCGGTAAGAGTGATTGTCGTTTAAAAATAAATTTATAAATCTTTTATCCATTATCCTTCCGTAATTTCCTCTGCCTCTTCCCTTCGGGTATATCCAAGCTTCCACGGTGAATGCGCTGTCTATATTCAAAGTTGAATCTTCGACGATAACTGTTTCATAATTCTCGTAACTCATAGCGCTTTCGCCGTCGAAAACGTAAGCGTCGCCTTCGGCTGTTTGAGTGGTAATTCCGTTTTCGACCTCCATATTAATAGTATAATCGCCGGGTTCTTCGTAACTATGAGTTGTATTTTTCTCGTCCGAATCGAACTCGCCGTCGCTTTGGAAATCCCATCGCCTCTCGGTGATTGGAATCGAAGTATATGATATTTCTTGGAAATCGACCGATAGCAGAGCGTGTCCCGTGTTGGGCTCGAAGCTCATTCTGGCAACAGTATATTCCATAGGCAAACCGAAGAAGTCCATTATTCGCTTCACTAATTCATAACGCGTGTTCAAAGGAGCTTGGTCGATTAACGCGCTAACGGGATACGTAAAAACGAAAGATTTCTGCCCGTAGCTCCCTTCGTTTTGGACTGCGACTGTAGCGTAGCCCGGCTCTTCGAAAGCCGCTTTGCCTTCGCCCGGATATAATTTATCGATAGAACGCACCTGCCATATATCGAGTCCTTGATATTGTAAACCTTCGGTAATCGTTCCTTGTTTGCCAACTAAAGAACCGGGTTGTTTTGTGTCGCTTCCGTCTTTAGCGCTATCTAAACCGAGCAGTTCCAATAGCTCTTCGTTCTCCGCTTGGTCGAAGCCTATGCCGTCGGCGGATTCATAGTATAGTTTACCGCCGCTTCTTAAATAATCAATAATTTTTTCCGCGTTCCAGTCGTTAGTGCGGGTAAAAGGCATCCCCGAACTTAATGTGCCGCAAGATAGAAAGACGGCGTCGAATCCGACCATAGAAATAGGATATGTGTTGCTATATAAAACGCCGACGCCTTGGTCTTCGAGAAAATCTCTAATAAAATCGCCGCTGTATCCCGGCGCTTCCGGATACTCTTCCCAGACAAGGACGCCGCCCGCGGCTATTGGAACTTTAAATTCCATTTGACTGCCAAACGTAATATCCGCGTCTTTCGACTTAACCGTTAAATACAAATTGGCGTATTTTGACTTGGAAGTTGAGTCGATTTCAATCACGAAATTGCTGGGCAATTCGTTAAAGGCGTCAGCCTCGATTTTTTGCGTATGCTTATCCTCGATAATATCTATATCTGGGTCGAGCGATTTCAGAGTAAACTCGACAGAATTCGACGTAGTTATTTGGTCGAAATTCCTTATTAAAAAGCCTAATCTAATTTTTTCGCCGGGTTCTATTGCCTTATTGTTATTAGCTAAACTGTCGTCCGCGTAAACCGTGATTAAATCAAGCTTTAGCTTCTTCGGTATGTCCGGCGTGTTTTCAGTTAACGCTTTATACGGATTTACTCTTCCCATACCCAAATCATTTACGTAGTCGGGGTTTAAAGAATCGATATCGTCGGCGTTGCCGAGTATTTGTCTAATAATAAGGTCGTTGCCCCAGTGCGGGAAACGCGCTTTTAATAAAGCGAAAACTCCCGCCGCCGCCGGAGAAGCCATAGAAGTGCCTTGGAATTTTTTATATTTGCCGTTTCTAATACTACTTAATATCCCTCCGTCAACTCGATTGTCTCCGCCGGGGGCGCATATATCAATATTTTTCCCGTAATTCGAATAATAAGCTCTTTTGTCGTTAGACGCTACTGACGCGACGCTTACCACTCCAAGATACCCCGCGGGATAGAACGTTTCGGGACTGTTGTCGTTGCCGGCGGCGCAAATTACGATTGAGCCTAAACTGTTTGCGTATTCTATAGCTTCCGCGTTTGCTTGCGAGTATCCGCCGCCGCCCCAACTACAATTTATCACGTGGCAGCCCATTTCCGCAAGATAAACGATTCCTTCGTATCCTCTTTTTAAATAATTGAATTGCGGCGAAGAATGCGAAGTCGGAAGAAACTTTACGTTCCAGCTTATCGAGGCGATTCCTTTTCCGTTGTTAGTTGCTCCGGCGGATATTCCCGCTACGTGCGTTCCGTGATTGTTATAGTCCTCGGGATTGTTGCCTTGAGTGTCTTGGTCGAAATTTTCCAAAAAATCCCATCCGATAAAATCATCCACGTAGCCGTTGCCGTCGTCGTCAATTCCGTTTTCGTCGTCGGGGTCGAATATCCATTTGTTGTTTTCTTCGTCGTATTCCAATACTTTTCCGTCGCCGTCGGCGTCTTCTCCTAAGTTTCGCCACAAATTATCGAATAAATCTGGGTGGTCCCACTCCGTCCCGGTATCGCTAACGCCGACAATTATTGTTTCGGAAGAATTTTCGCCTTTGAACTCGCTCCACGTTTCCTCGGCGAGCATTTGCGGCAAATGCTGTTCTTGCGAATACAGTGAGTCGTCGGGAACGTCGAAAGGTTTATCGATAGGCACATACTCGGCGTATTCGACGTTCGGATTGGAGTTTAAAGCGCGTAAAGCGGCGTAGGAGTTAGCCCCTTCGACTAACTCAACGCGAAAGATACGCGATAAATCCGGTATTTCGGCGTCCGATTGTATTCTCTCCTTTATTTTCTGCGGCAAGTTTTCTCTTTGTCGAAAGGCTTTATTAATTTTCGAAGCCTTGTATTTGCGCAATAAATTGTCCACTGAAGCTACGCCAAGTTTATCGAAAGCGCCCTGAGCCTTATCGCTCTTGATTGGGTTCAGCGAAGCGCTCTCGGATATTTTTACGTAAATCTGATTTTGATAATAGAGAGGAGCGCCCTCGTCGTCGTAGAATTTATTTTGCTTTTGCGGTATTTCTATTCGAGCTTCTAAAGTAGCTAGAGTTATGAACGCAACCATTAAAGTCAAAGCTATCTTTTTCAATTTCTTTCTCCTAATTATTGTCCAAAGCATTAATGAAAGTTAATAAAATTCTCGTAATAATAAAATATTGGGCTGTCGAAAAGTTTACATAAGACCGAATTTTTGATTTCCCCGCCTGCGCTTTCATAAAATATATTTAGCGAAAAGTTAGAAATTTTTTAACTTTAGCAACGATTATAATGCTAAAAGGCAAATTTACAAATATGAAATTCATAATAACGATAATATTGTTTTTAATAACCGCTACGGCGGCTATGGCCCAGAAGGAAACCGAAATATGGTATTTCGGCGAATATTGCGGTCTGGACTTTAGCTCGGGCGCTCCCGTAGCTCTTTCCGACGGACAAATTAACACGTCCGAAGGTTGCGCGGTTCAATCCGATAGGAACGGCGAATTGTTGTTCTACACCGACGGCGTCTCCGTTTGGAACAGATTGCACGAAAGAACGCCGAACGGAACCAATCTGGACGGGCATAGTTCATCTACTCAATCCGCCGCTATAGTTCCATTCCCCGGAGCCGACAGCTTGTATTTTATTTTCACTTCCGACGATAAATTCAACGCTGGCGGGGTCAAATATACTTTGTTCGATTTAAGTCTCGACGGCGGTTTCGGAGACATTGTGGATACGGCAAAGAACGTCGAATTGTTCGCTCCGGCGGCGGAAAAATTATGCGTCGTTCAAGCCGCCGACTGCTCAGGCTATTGGGTAATAACCCACGAATGGAACAGCGACGCCTTCAGAGCTTACAAAGTCGGCGTTAACGGCGTCGATACTTCTCCCGTTATCAGCAATGTCGGCGTAGTTTACGAAGGCTCGGACCATAACAAAAAAGGATATTTAAAAACTAACGCCGAAGGGACAAAATTAGCCGCCGCCTCCGGCTATACTTCCACATACGAAGTTTTCGACTTCAATTCTTACACCGGCGAAATATCAAACCCGACAACTATAAGCTTATCCGATTTCGAGGCTTACGGGGTTGAGTTTTCGCCGGACGGCTCTAAGCTCTACGCCGCGGCAAACACGACTTTGATTTGGTGGTGGTACGAAAACAGATTGTTCCAATTCGATTTGGAGGCGGGGAGCCAAGACGAAATAATAAATTCCAGAACGACGATAGCCGAACAGGAAAACGACGAACAATTCGGCGCGATGCAATTGGGACCGGACGACAAGATTTACGTCGCTCGCGAAGGGAAAAACTCTTTGGGCGCAATAAACGCGCCTAACGAAAGCGGCGACGCCTGCGATTACGCGCAAAACGGCGCCGATTTAGGCGGCGGAGCTTGCGTTTGGGGATTGCCGAATTTTATGGCGAGCTATTATTACAACAAATGCCTAATAAAATTTCCGGACACAACCGCCAAGGTAGGCTCTAAGGATTTCGTCGTCGAGTTAAGCGCCGAGCTAAGCTGTCCGACTTCCGGCTCCGCCAAATTCTCTTACGAAGCGAAATTGCGTTTCGACGCTCATATTTTTTATTTCAGAAAAATTGAAAACTGCTCGCTTCACAATTTATCTATAGACGGCGGCGGATGGGTGGAACTTGAAGTATCCGACACGAACCGAACGGCGGGCGACAGCGCTATTGTTCTCGCGAAAATATACGGCGATATATTATTGGGAACAGAAAGCGATACGACCCCGCTGCTGATAACCGATTTTAAGATAACCGAAGGGGACTATGAAATAGAAAAAGCCGACGGAGTTATTGAAACTTTCGGCGTGTGCCAACCGGATTTGCGCAAAATCAAAACGACGGGAACCGAAGAAACGACGTTAAACCCAAATCCAGTAAAAGACATATGCGAAGTGAAAATCAGAGATATGAATAGAGGAAACTATTCGCTAACAATAACCGACGAGCGCGGCGTCGCAATCAAAACAGTAAAGTGGGAAAACGGAGAATATTTCGAACCGATAAAAAAAGTAAGAGTAAATTTCGAGACCTACTCGAGCGGTCTGTATTTTATAACTTTGAGAACGCCGTTCAAAGTCTTCGTAGAGAAAGTCGTTCATATTAAGTAATATAGTCCGGTTTCTTTTATTTTTCTCTAATCAAATTTTATTTATCTTGCGAATTTTAAAATTAACTAACGACAAATAATTAATGAGAAAGATAACGCTCGGCATATTCGCGCTACTACACATAGGATTTGGAACTCTTAATTTGAACTCGGCGCAGCGCGAGAACTATACTGAAAAATTGACGACGCTAAAAGGGAAAATCGAAGAAAACTACTATACGTTTGACTCTAATAAATTGGAAAGTATTTTAAAGGAAGTTGACGAGTTAACTTCAAAATATAACGACTCTTGGATTCCATATTACTACTCTGGTTTATTACAAATACAAATCGGCAAGATATATTATAATCCCGACCCGGACTTAGCCTACGAATATTTCGACGAGTCCGTTAAAGATTTGCTAAAAGCTCTGGAAATACGCGAGAGCGCGGGGCTTTACGCCTTGCTCTCCTGCGCTTACGGAAAGAAGTCTTCGCTCTCTACGTTCGCCGCGTTTTATTACGGATTAAAAGCGCGCGACTATATATACGAAGCTCGCGATTTAGACGCGAAAAATCCGAAAGTATATTTAATCGCCGCGACGCATCTTATGCACGCTCCCGAGAGCTTCGGCGGCGACAAAGACTGGGCGGAGAGGCTCTTGAAAAAAGCGTTAGAAATCAACGATAAACAACGCTCCCCTCGCTTGATAAAATGGGCGGCAGATTCCGAAATTTACGCTTATCTCGCTCAATTGGAAATACTGCGCGCGAACAAAGCTTCCGCGGAAAAATATATGGAAAAAGCCTTGAGCCTTCAACCGGATTACGGCTTCGTCAAATACGACTTAAAAGAGCAGTTGAGGAAAATAAAGTAGCTTTTTCTGAAAACAACTCATCCCGACACACCGGCGATAGAACACATTCAGCCGCGCTCTGCAAGACAAAGAAAGATAATCGACGCGGAGCGTCTCTTTATGCGTTCCGTCGCGGGAGCGGAGGGAACGAGTTGAAGAAGATTTCTCGTGTAATCTCCGACCGAAATCGGAGTTTCGTTTCTAATAGACGAAAGGATGTTCAAAACGTAGGGGCGGGGAATACCGCGCCCCAGAAATATTTATGCCTCCTTATGGTTCAAGAAAAATTTCGGGAACTGCGGCGTCGGTTATTGTTAAATTTATCAGTTTATCATTACCGTCGTTATAATATTTTTCATTTAGGCGCGCTCTATAAAAGTCGAACATCAGCGCGCCGCTATCCGGAATGCCGTAATTTGATAGTTCGCCGGCTTCAAAAGTATAGCCGCCGTTATCCGGAAAAGTTAGTCCGTCGAAGAAATCTGTTTCCGTTGTTGTATCGGAGCTAAAATAAGACCAATGAAAACATAAATAAATATCTCCGTCGCCGCTTTGTTGATTCCAAGTTACAGTTACAGGTTGACTTAAAGATATAGTGTCGCTTCCTATCGTTATCGGCCTTAACGTTTTACATAAATTAATTGTATCTCTAACCGTTTCGCCAATATCAGTCTTAAATTCCCAATACAATTGGTCTTCGTACGAGAATGAATTTTCGCTTACCCAATCGTCGGGCTCGACGAATCGAGAGGGACATTTGTCCGTTAGCGATAAATTGATATTATTAACTTTGCAATATTCAATAGAGTTTGGGTATTTGAAAAAAGCCGCGACGTCCGTTAGCGTATTTGAGTTGGGCATTTCACCGTTGCCTGTATGTTCGGAAACAATTCTTGATAATAGAACGCAGTCGGCGTCGTCTAAAATATCGTCGTCAAATATTTTTGAAAACGCTCCGTTCGAAAAAACGTTTATGTAAGAAGGGATATCTACGTTCCCATCTGGAGTTTGCTTAACGGAGCTATCTTCGTTGCAACTCCAGAACAATAACGAATAAAGCAAAACGTATAAAAACGGCTTTTTGAAATCATATTTGAAACTTATCATTTTTAATCACTCTTTATAAATCTTAAAAAACATTCAACATATTTATAAAAAACAAATAGTTAATTGTCTTCGCAACAAGCATCACAGCCGGTAAGTAAAACTGTAGTTAAAATAAGAAATAATTTAAAATTTTTTATATTTTCTCTTTAAATACGAATTTATTTATTAACTAATTTAGTATGATAAAATTTCCAACAAAAAACAAATATATTTTTTGTCTCTAATTCCGAAATTGGAATTTGGGAACGAGGATTATACCCCGTGAAAAATCACTAGCTCCGTCCTTCAGCGCGGAGGCGGATTTTTTAATACCTATTTCCCCTGAACTGATGTTCGGGGCTATTGAATAAAATTCGATTTTACCTCCTTCCCAAATTTTGATTTGGGAATGAGAATAAACGGCTAAAATTCTTTCGCGCCTCGTCCGCTATTAACCTGTTTGTTTAAGTAAAAACCGAAGGAAAGTTGCTTTGGAGACTTTTCCCTTATTTCGGTATTTAAATTCGATAATTGAACGCCTAAAAGCCTGACGGGCTTGATAGGCTTTATGGGAACGAATAAAAGCTCCGAGGCGGCGTCGAATATTTCGTCCGTTGAGTTAATGAAATGGTTTGTCGTTCTACTTCTGGTGTTCATTTCGAAATCGAAGTATTTGATTTTTAGGGTGAGCGTTTTCCCCATCAGATTTTTTCTTTCCATTCTTTCCGCCACTTTTTCCGCTATTTCTCGTAAGGCGAAAATCATCTGTCGTTCGTCGTCCAAATCTCTTTCGAAAGTTCGCTCGGCTCCGATGGACTTTCTGATTTTAGTCGGCTGAACGGGATTGTCGTATTGATGTCTCAGCAAACCGTATAAATAAACGCCGAATTTTCCGAAATGCCTATTCAACCAGTATTTCGACCTAATCTTTATATCTCCGCCCGTCTTGATTCCCAATTCAAACATCTTCTTTTCGGTGGCTTTGCCAATCCCCGGTATTTTCTTTATCGGTAGTTTATCAATAAAATCGTCGGCTTTTTCCGGCGGTATAACGAACAATCCGTCGGGCTTGTCGTAATCGGAGGCGACTTTCGCCAAAATTTTGTTGAATGAAACGCCAGCCGAGGCGGTTAGTCTCGTTTCCGCTTTTATTTTCTTTCTTATTTCTTTAGCGATTATGGTTGCCGACGGGATATTGAATTTATTTTCAGTTACGTCCAAATATGCCTCGTCGAGAGACATCGGCTCGACTAAATCTGTGTATGATTTGAATATCCCCATTATTTGGTCGGAAATTTCCTTGTATTGATTGAACTTGGGCTTTATGAAAATCAAATTGGGGCATTTCTTAATAGCTAACGCCGAGGGCATAGCCGAATGGACGCCGTATTTTCTAGCCTCGTAGCTCGCCGCGGCGACGACTCCTCTTAGCTTATTGCCTCCGACGGCGACCGGCTTGCCGCGATACTCCGGGTGGTTCCTTTGCTCCACCGAGGCGTAAAAAGCGTCCATATCCACGTGGATTATTTTTCTAATCTCGCTCATACAGCTTTTATATTTAGTCGCTATTCTATTCTTCGGCGAGAACGATGATTTTATCTTCCGCGCTTAAGACGAAGCGTTCAGATTTCGGCGGATTTAGGCGTATTCCATAAAATTTTTCCGGGTCGTAAGCGTTTTTCGTTTTTCTGTAGCCCAAAGCTATGTCGCCTTTTTGAGCCGCCGACTCCAAAACAGTATAAAAATCCATTTCAAAGTCCGTCTTAACGTAATCGCTCGCAGGCTTAAGATATATTTCAGAGCCGGCGGTGTCGAATAAATCTTCGAAAACATAATCCAAAAATTTGTTTTCGGAGAATTGGGTCAACATTAAACTGATTAATTTATCGCTAACAATAAAATCGTCCGCTCTCGCCACCTCGGCTAACGGCTGGTTTCTTACGTCGAGCATCTCGCTGACGATGTTCATTCTTTTGTTATATTTCTCGGACATATTTCTTAGATGCAACAAACAAATCAGGGTATGAGCGTCGGCTTCCTGCGGGTCAACGCCCTCCGTGTAACTCAGAATGATTATATGGTCGAATTTATGCGCTTTGTATTTCTCTAATTCGGCTCTTTGGGTTATATTCACGTATTTGAATTTAACCGTATGGTTGTCTAATTCTTTGTTTAATTTTTCAATTTCCTTTTCAATTCCGTCGGACTCGGCTAAAATTAAAATCTCCGAGCCTTGAGCGACGTAGTAGTCCAATTCTTTTATCGTGCGAGAGCCTTTTTCGTTCCATCCGAGAAATAGCGTTCGCTCTACCTGCTTTGGGGTCGTGGTTTTATTTCTAATCGCGTCTTCTTTTATTTTAATATCGGACATCTTTTTGCTGGATACAACAACCGTGTCGTCGTCTTCGGAAATTGCGATTATTTTGTCGCCTTCTTTGATTACGGCGTCCATCGGCGGGTTAAGCTGCACGGTTTTGTCGGAGTATTGCAATCCCATTACGACTGAATCTTCGTAGGCGAACAGAGCTTCTTTCATAGTTTTGCCGATTAATTTCGGCTCTTTCTGAAAGTATATCTCGTCGCCGGCGTAGTCGAGCAATTCGGTGTAAACCGCGCTTAGACCCGATTCTCTGCTCGTTTGCGCCGTAACTTTAGCCACCACGTCGAAAGAAAGAACGTAAGTAACCTCGTCTTTGCCGACGACCTTTGCCGCTTCTAAGTTTTCTTCTTCCTTGATTTCCGCTACTATATGATACTTGCCTTTTTTCCTGTTGGGATTGTTCGTTAAAGCCAAGACCGATTTGATTACGTGAGTGTCGGGGTTTTCAGTTTCGGGCGAAATAATAATAATAGAGCGAGCGTCGTGAGGATTGACCTTTTCTATATCGGTTAAATCCAGCGGCTTGCCGGTTCGGCAGATAACCCGTGAATTTCTGAAATCCGGAACTTTAGCTCTAATTTCGTATTCCATTTCCATTCGGTCTTTGTCGCCGAGTATAACTATGCCCAATCCGGGATGGTTTTCATTCGCTATCGTTAATTCAGATACAATAGTGAAAATCTTAGGCGACCATCTGATAATAAGGGAATGATTCTTTTCCAGCACCTTTGAATGCCCTTTTCGCAACTCCTCGACTTTATTTCTGAAAGCCGTGGTAACGATACCAATAAGGACGCTGACAAACATAATGCCCGTTATAGTAACGGCGAGCATAATCAGTCTAAAAGTCCAACCGGTGTCGTCGCCGAAAGTTCCGGGGTCGAGCATTCTAATAAGCGCTTGCCACATTGCCTCGATAAAGCTTAAATCCGACTGATTAGGTTGCGATATGTTGAGTATGGAAATAACAAAGCCGACAACAAACGCCGTAGAAATTGTAACTATTCCCAACCAGCCAAGAAGTCCCACCGCTCCAGCGGAAAGGGTGTTTTCGAAAGAGTAACGGAATTTATCGAATATGTTTGTCTTTTTCTTAGCCATTTTTGACAAAAAAATTAATGAGTTTTATTGAATATATCATACGAAATCCGCCCAAGTATTAGTTGTTTATAGTTACGTTTAATCTAAATTACTCAAACTCTTTTAAAGCTTCTTCGCAGTAGCTTCTATACGAGCATTTTGGTAGTTTCTTGATGTTGATCTCGCAAGTTTCGGCGTCGATATAATTCATCAAAAGGGCTATCTCTTCCAAACAAGCTATCTTTCTGCCCTGCCTTTTTTCAACCATATAAATGAACATTCCCGCCTCTATCAAGCTTTCCGGCGAGCCTGTGTCCAGCCAAGCTATTCCCCTGCCGATAGTTCCGACTTTCAATTTGCCTCGCTTTAGATATTCTTTCTGTACGTCCGTTATCTCTAACTCGCCTCTCGCGCTGGGGCTTATGTTTTTCGCTATTTCAACTACGTCTTTGTCGAATATATACAAACCGGGAATAGCGAAATTCGATTTAGGCTTTTGGGGTTTTTCTTCAATGCTTAAGACTTCTTTGTTTTTTCCGAACTCAACCACTCCATAGGCTTTTGGGTTTTTTACCGGATAACCGAATATAGTTCCTCCCTCGTTTTGCTCTAAAGCGCTTCTAAAAAAATCCAATTTGCCGTAAAAAATATTGTCGCCTAAAATCAAGCAAACTTGGTCGTCGCCTATAAAATCCGCGCCGTAAATGAACGCCTCGGCAATGCCTCCGGGTTTCTCTTGGACTTTGTAACTTAGATTTACTCCGTATCGAGAGCCGTCGCCTAAAAGCTTCTCGTAATTCGGCGTGTCTTTCGGCGTCGATATAATTAATACGTCTCTGATTCCGCCCAGCATCAATATCGCTAAAGGATAATAAATCATTGGCTTATCGTAAACGGTCTGAAGCTGTTTGCTAAAAACGGCGGTCATTGGAAACAGTCTCGTGCCGCTGCCTCCGGCTAAAATAATTCCTTTTGTTTTCATAGTTATTCAGATTTATTCAACTAGTCGCTACGCGAAAATATTATTTTTTTTGTCTATATAGCAAATTATTTCATTCAGATATTGTAATTAACGACCGATTTAATAAATTAGGAAATTGAATCTTGTAAATAACGAGACAAATTATATGGACAAACTATTATCGGTTTATTTCAGTAGCCACAGGACATATTTAGCGGTTGTCGAAAGAAACGGCAAAGGTTTGCGACTCGATTACGTAAACTCTACGACTCAACCTATCGATTTAGAGGCTCCCGAGGACGGTCGCAACGAAGAAGCCGCCGAGGAATTAAAAGAGCTGTTGCGGGATTTAGACAAAGACATTACTCGCGTCGCGATATCTTTGCCCGCCGACTCTGTTTTAGTAACTAAAATTCCCGGTAAAAAGACAACGCCTTACGACGAAATTCAGAAACTCGTAGAACTAGAGATTAGACAAGCTTATCCCCAATTTAATTACGAGGATTTCATACCTTCAGCGGTCAATTTCGCTCCGAAACTCGACGGAAAAGAGGTTATGCTTGCCACTATAATACCGAAACAGAATTTTGTTGCTAGTCGCAATATATTAAACGAAGTATTAGAAAAGCCGATAACAAATATAGAAATAAGCCAGTTAAACGCTCATTCAGCGTTTCTTTATAATTATCCGAAGCGCAAAAAGGAGAGCGTCGCGATATTGGGTGTCGGCGATAATTTCGTGGACGTAAGCGTTTTAAAATCGGGCGAATTGGTTTATTACAGTCTATCCCGACTCGACGACCCCGAAGAAATTGCCGACGTTTGTTTGGAAGAGTTCGACCAAATTACAGAGAAATACGTTGAAGAGCTGCATTCCGCGTACTTTTTCGGCGAAGGATTGAATATAGACGCTTTGGTAATAGCGCAGTCTTTGTTAACAGAAAAAGTTCCAAATATCGGAAAGTTGAACGCGTTTCGAATGTTCACTTCTAACCTTAGCGAGCGCGAAAGACAGTATTGCTCTCGTTCGGCGCATATTTTCCCGCCTTGCATCGGCGGGTGTTTGCCTCCTATTCATAAAAAAATTAAGCTATACGGCGACAACGCTTAGTAACTCGCTATGCGAATAATTAGCGGAAAATACGGCGGCAAAAAAATAAAAAGTTCTATTCCAGCTTCGATAAGACCCACCGAAGAAATCGTAAGGGAAGCGGTTTTCAATAAATTGAACAATCTAATTGATTTAGCCGAGCTTTGCGTCGCCGACGTCTGCGCGGGAACGGGGGCTATGGGATTCGAAGCTATTAGCAGGGGAGCTTCGCTTTGCGTTTTTTTTGAAAAAGACCGCCGAACCGCGAAACTAATTGATAAAATCGCCGCCGAAATCGGAGTAGATAAAGGATTTTATCAAACAATAGTTGGAAACGCCTCTGAAACAATCTATAAAAAAGAGGCGGAAACTTTTGATTTGCTTTATTTCGACCCGCCTTATAAATATTCGAAATCAAACGAAATACTTCAAGCCATAGAATTAAGCGACGCTATAAAAAACGACGGCGTTGTTTTAGCCGAACGCTCGACCTACGCCAGATATTTATATCCCGATAATTGGAATTTGTTTGACAGCCAAAAGTTCGGCGATACGGAAATCGATTACCTTAAAATCGTTTAAAAAACTTAATTGCTAATTATTTACACATAAAAAAAGGGGGAGCCTCGAAATTGAGACTCCCCTCTTTCATTAACCAAAAGGGAGAAACGTTATAACTTATCTAATTATAATCATTTCTTTCGTTTGCTTAACGACGTCGCCGCCGCTCTTAATCGTCAGTTCGTAGTAATATACGCCTTGCGAAACAGGCTCTCCGAACTTATCCAAGCCGTCCCAAGACTCAAGATAAATTCCTCGCGCTCTGTAGCTATTGTCGATTATCGTCTTTGTCAATTCGCCGAATACATTGTAAAGCTTCAACGTAACCGTAGCGTTTTCTTTAAGAGCGAACTTAAAGGTTACCGCCCCGGCAGTCGGATTAGGATAACCGAGGAATTGCGATAAGTATTTGCTGGCGTCGCCAACGGAACCGGAAGTAGTAACGATAATGTAGTCTTCTTTCGTTTCAGCGTCGGTTTCTTCGCCGTCGGATACTTCAAGCGTTACCGTAAATGTTCCAGCGTTATTATAAGTATATTCTGGTTCCGGGGCGTCGCTTTCGCCGCCGTCGCCGAAGCTCCACAACCATGATGTTGGCTCCCCTGCCGATAAATCGGCAAACTGAACTGTCAGCGGTTTCTCGCCGGAAGTAGGCTCGGCTGAGAAGTCGGCTACCAAACTATCGCCGCTAGGAGAAACCGTAATATAGCTTTCTTTTAGTAAGCTGTCGATTTCTTCGGAATTCTGGACGACTAGCAGAACGTCGTATTCACCTGCTGATTCATAAGTATGAGTAGGATTTCGCTCGTCGTCCATATCGTTTCCGTCGCCGAAGTCCCAATGCCAAGCGGTCGGCGCCGTTCCGCCCGTCGATTCGTCCGTAAACGTTACCTCGAGAGGAGCTTCGCCGAAAGTCGGGTCTGCAGAGAACGCGGCAACTAGCGGTTCTTTAACCGTAATCAACGACGATTTTGTTTCAGTGTCGCTTTCGTCGCCGCGATTTATAGTTAACTGAACCGTGTATATACCGGGTTCTTCGTAAGTGTAACTTGGTTCTTCCTCGTCGCTTGAGCCTCCGTCTCCGAACGACCAATTGTAAGATTCGGGATTACCCGTAGATAGATTAGTGAACTGTATTGTCAAAGGAGCGTAGCCTTCGGTCTCGTCAACTTCGAAATCAGCGTTCAACTCGCCTTGAACCGTTATATAGGATTCTTTAGCAAGCCATTCGGAAGTTACCGTTCCTGATTCGAGAGCGGATTCGGCATTCTCTATATAAATTATACCTTGCAGCTTTACGTCGTAAACGCCGCCGGCAGTATATGTGTGTTGAGGATTTTCTTCATGGCTTCTCATACCGTCGCCGAAGTCCCAATTCCAGTCGAATTCAACCGTAGTAGCGGTAGAACTAGCGTAGGAAGCTGGAATTTCAGTGGAAGAAAGATTCTCGAATTGAACGGTAAGAGGAGCGCCGCCTTCGGTAGTGTCCACTTGGAAATCCAAATCGTTTATCACGACGTAGAAGTTTTTAAGCTCTTCTATTTCGTGCGTATCGTTTTCTAAGCTCAAGTGAACTGTGTAAGTCCCCGAGTTGTCGTAAGTGTTTACCGGATTATGTTCGGAACTGTAATTGCCGTCGTCGAAATTCCATTCGTATGTTGGGTCGGTGTTTTCTATTGTTGATTTATCCGTAAACGTTACAGTATGCGGAGCGTATCCAACAAGATATTTACCTGAGAAATCGGGGACCATATTAAAGACGCTAACGGTACTTTCCGTACTGTCTAAGCTCCCATAATAATCCCAACAGAGACCTACAAGATCGTAATTGCCGATATCTTCTTCGCCCGGCGCCCATCTAAAGTCGGCGGTTCCGTCGCCGTTATTTAGGAAAGAGAGTCCGGTTGGGTCGTCGTAGAATTTCGAAGAGTCCGTATCCCAGAGATACCAATCGTAGAAAGTAGTGTCTCTCTGTCCTAAAGTTAAATCGTCGTCGGACGCTGATAAAGTTTTCTGCATAAATTCATTGTCGCCGACGTTTAGATTGTATCCGGCGCCAAAGCCTTCTTCGATTTCCGGAGCGAAAGTGTCGTAGCTAACGTAAATCGGAATCCTCCAAGTCCAAGGCGCGAATCCGTCGGAAGGATCGGTACTCGACACTTCTAATTCAAGATAGTGCAATCCGACGTCGTCGCGTCCTAAATTAGCGTTTGTATTGAAAGTATAAGTAGCCGAATTGTTGCCGTCGCGGTCGGATTCGTTAAAATCAGCCCAGTCGAACAAAGTTTGAGGAACGAGTTGAGGCTGCCCGTTGGCTAACCAATCGCCGCCGCCGGGGAATTGTCCCTGCCAAGTTTTTAAATCGACCGAAAATTGTTGTCCGTTATGAATGAACCAAGGCGCGAATCCAGTCGAATCTACCGCTTCTGCGGCGACTCGCTGATTCCAGGTGGAATCGAACGGCATTTGTTTGCTGGCTATGGTAAAGTCAAATTGCTTCCGAACGAATAGACCGTCCGGGTCGTAATCGACGTTGATTTTATACCAAGCCCTTCTCTGCTCCGAGCCGTCGCAAGGCCAGCCGGTGGCGCAGACTT
This sequence comes from uncultured Hyphomicrobiales bacterium, assembly GCA_964509335.1. Lineage (GTDB taxonomy): Bacteria > Bacteroidota > Ignavibacteria > Kapaibacteriales > UBA2268 > CAZDXB01. The sequence goes on from CAZDXB010000005.1 coordinate 71,148, forward strand.
TAAACCAAGTTGTGTTTCCTAATTTTACGGGGTTGCCAACTACCGAAGGTCCTTCCGATAACGGTTCGCCGGCTGTGAAAGAAAAGCCTAAGGAAATGTTCGTAACGGGTTTTGAGCCGCAGTCCTTAACTCCGACCCAAATACATTTTTCTTCTTCGCATTGAATATAAACAATTTTGGGATAGACTAATTGAACGCATTTTTCAGGTTCGGGACCTCCGCCGGGAGGAGGAGGCGGCGGAATTGAATCGGGAGGCAAAGAATCGGGCGGGTTTTTACCCTTGCGTCCGTTGCGACCTCTGCCGCCGGCGCCGAACCACCAATCTTCGGTTTCGCCCAGTGTCCAACCGGAACCGGACCTTTTGCCTTCCCAAGGAGAAGGAACGGGTCCAGTAGTAAGAGTTACTCTAACCCAAACGGGTAAAAGTAATAAATCGCTCCCGAAACCGAACGGACCAAAACTAAATCCTAGAGTAGTATCCGCCGGGCAGTGAACGATTTTGTTTTGAACGACCCAGTTGGGGTCGGGGTCGTCGTCAAAGTCCAAGTCGTTGTCAACGTCTATCGCAACGTTGACGTAAATGTCTTGACTGGGATTATGCGCCGAGTTAGTCGCTATCGGCACCGTAATTTGAGACGGCGCTGGAATACCAATCAGCAAAATAAAAATAAACGGCTGCCCGTCGTCGTTGTCTCGGTCAACGATAAGCGCGTCGTCTTCTAAATCGGTAGTATTTGTTCCGTCGTAGGTGTCCGGCTTTTCTAGCCAAAATGTCGTTTCGTCGGCTCTAAAGTGTTTGGGACCTTGATTTGCGTCAAGGGTTGGAAACAAGCCGTATCCGCCCCACCATTTCGCAGAATCGTCTGGAGCGTCTCCGAAATCCGCTTCAGATTGCGCGAATAAAGACGCTGAAAAGGCGATTGTCAAGAGAAAGAGTAGTAGTTTTTTCATAACTGTTATTTATTATTGTAAAACAAACTGATTTTCGCTCAATATACTCAAAAATTCTCTCTTTGTCCTATTTGGGGGCAGTTCTTTCCTTACTGTTATTTTAATAATTTCCAATTCTGAAAATTTATTAATATTACTTTAATCAATTTAACTAAATAAATTTTTTTTTGCAAGAATAAATATCATATTGCCGCGCAGACATATATCGCGAAAAAACAAAAAAATCCCGACGCAAGCGACGGGATTTCATTTAATCGCCATATTTAATAAGAGATTAAATCCTCACTAATACGCCGCCCAAAAGCGTCCTGCCGGGATTAGGCAATCCGATTTTCGTATAAGACGCTTCGTCCAACAAATTATCGACTCTTATGTATAACTCCGAATAGGCGGCGGCGGCTATTTTTAATTTGTAAGCAAACCTAAGGCTTAAACTCATAAACGAATCCAATTTCTCGTATTCGTCGCTCGGTCCGATTCCCCAGCGTTCGCCGACGTATTTGATTTCCGCTTGCGGAGTAAATCCGAAATGGAAATCGTATTTGGCGGTTAAAAACGCTAAAACTTGCGGTTTATATTCCAAATGTTCGATTTCCTCGCCGGTTTTGTTTTCGCCGCTGGAATTCATATACGTCGCGTAGCCGTCGATATAGAACGAGTTCGCGGGATTATAGCGGAACGAAAACTCCGCGCCCGAAATTAAAGATTGGGAAAAATTTACTCGCATTTTACGTCTGAGCGAATCTTCCTCCTCGCTCAAGCGCGTCTTTTGCATTAAGTCGTCGTAAAAACTCGCGAAGCCGGTAAATTTCGCGTAGAAATCTCCGTAGTTGAAATTCAATCCGAGTTCGTTTATAACGCCGCTTTCCGGTCTCAAATTGGGATTCACCTTAAACTTGCCTAAAGCGCCGGAATAGGATTCTCTCATAGTCGGGAAGCGCGTCCTTCGGCTAACGTTGGCAAACAATCCGATTTTTCGCGTCAGGTCGTATCGCGCTCCGAAAAAGCCAGCCCAATCGCCTTGCGAGCTTCCTTCAAATTCGGTGAAAACGCCCGTTTTCGGCGTCGAATTGTAATCGTAGCCCGCGCCGGCGTTTAAAAATAAATCGCCCAGACTTATTTTATACTCCAAACCGCTACTCAGTAAATTCTGCTCGAACTCCGATTTCTCTTCGCCGTCGGTTACAATCGTCTCTTCGTGCCGCGAATTCAAGCCGTTTAGAACGAAACTCAAAGTTTGCTCGTCCGTTAGCGAATACGAGAAAGCGGCTCTCGCGCCGAGCGTCAAATCGTCGTCGCGCTGCTTTTCATCGATAGTCGAATAGCTCAAGCCTTCGTAAGAATCAATGGCTTGGTCGAACTTGTCGAGCCAAAAAGTCGATTTGAATTTCAAATTCTCGTCGAAAGAAAAAGTATGCTCGGCGTTAAGCGTCGCTATGGTTCTTTTCCATTCGGGATAGCGCCAATAACGAAAATCTGAGGGACCGCCTTCGGTCAGCGGAGCTACTCCTTTTTCGGCGTTAATGTGATTGAGCGACAAGCCCAAAGCCGTTTTATCGGCTAATCTATATTCCAATCGGGCGTACGCGTTAATCCTTTCCTTGTCCGTATTCGTTCTCAAATAAGAATTTTCCGATTGATTCTCTAAACCAGAATCGTAGAATTCGTTCGGCAGTATAGCGCCGTCGCTGGCGTAATACGAAAAATTCGCTATGTAGTTTAAATTGCCGCTTCTGCCGTCGGTTGTAATAGAAGCGTATTTCGAAGCGCCGTCGCCGGCTTGCAAGCGCGCTTGCGCGCCGTAGCCGTCGCTTTTGCGCTCAATCGTGTTTACGGATACGGCGCCGCCCAAAATATTCGGTCCATATAATACCGAGCCGGCTCCTTTGTCCGTTCTAATCATTCCAATTATATCGGACGGAATCATCTCAAAATCCATCCGATTATCCCAAGGGACGTTCATATAAGCGCCGTCGAGAAAAAGCCCCAATTGCCTTTCGCCCGAACCTCTAAGATAAACGAGCGTCTGACCGCGGGAATTCGTTTGGACGAAAGCCGACGGTATCGACGCGGCAATGTCGGCGACGGAAGGCGCGTCCCTTTTCTGGATTTCGTAATAATAAGTATTGTTTATGCTCGACGTCGATAATTTTTCTATTGGTTTATCGGAGACCGCCGTAATCTCCCCTAATTTATAGGTTTTTAACGAATCGAAATCGACGTCTTTCTTCGCTAAAACTTTTGAAGAAAAAGCTATAGAGCAAATTAATAATATATAAGTCAGTTTTTTCATTTTCCTATCCTTTCGTTTTTTTACTTCAACCGTTCGCATAAAATTGAATGTCGTCAAAACTTGATTTTATAAAATTCCGAATCCTTTCGGTAACGGGCAGACACACTGGTCTGCCCCCTACGTTTATTCTGGTTTATGATGCTGTCTAAAAAGTATTAAAAAGCGTTTTCTAATATTTACTTGTCAAAACAATCATTATTACTGGATTCCCGCTTTCGCGAGAATGACTTACGGAGGTCATTCCCAACTTGATTGGGAATCCAGAGAAAACAATTTCTTTGGAATTATATTATTAGAAACTGCAAAAACAGCGATAGAATCGAGTTTCTTATTTGACGGAGACTCATAAAACGCCGCTTTTTTGGCAGTTCAATACTTTATAGGATAAAAAATTCGGGGGAGGCGTCGGAATTTCCATTATTGTTTGATTTGGCTTAAATTCGTCGTTAAACTCGAACGAACGTTTTATCTTGTCGAATAAATCGAATAAATTATCTTGGTAAATTCCGGAAACAAGGAAGGAATATATCAGTTTTAAGATGTTCTTTAGCGGGACTTTGTCTTGAGTCTGCGAATCCACGCAATTCGTAAGATTATCGAATAGTTTCTCTTCTTTTTTATCGTTTATACAATGGACTACAAGTTTTTCGCCAATTTTTTCTTTCCTCAAAACGTCGAACATCATTCCTTGATAACGGAACTCTTTTTCGTGTATCCACTGTATTTTATCTAAATCCGAAGCGGAAAATTCAAAATTAACTATAAGTTCTTTCGGCGGATTCTGTTTCAGAAGACGCTCGGCGTCCTCTTTGGCGAGCTTCTTAGCATAAAAGAACAGGAACAAAAAGCCCGCCGAATTAAAAATTAGCGCCGAAATCAGCGCCGCCGATATTAACTTTCTCAACATATTCCTAAGTTCTCAAACAAACCAAAAGAAATAAAAGCGGAGTTCGAATGGGACTGTCTCACAACTGTCATTTTGCTTGACCTCAAGGTAAACCTTGAGGTTGACGTCTCTCTTGAAACGCTCTTCAATCGCGTGTTTATGTCAACCTTCGGGTTTACCCGAAGGGTTCGAAAATCAATATAATTGAGCCTTGAGACGCCCCTACCGTCCAATTCGTTTTCTTTTATGTTCGATTTTATTATCATATCAAATCTATAGACGATTTCTTACGCAAATCTATTCTATATTACTTATCTTAGCAAAATTTTCAGAAAAAATGCCATTTATCGGCGAAATATCGGCTATCGGAGCGGCGACGCTCTGGTCGAGCTCTTCGTTCATTTTCACGGAAGCCTCCGTTAGGATTGGCTCTATTCAATTGAACGTTTCAAGGATGTTCCTCGCTCTAATATTCCTAACCATTACCATTCTAGCCTTAAATCTCGGTTTCGCGATAACTTGCGGCAGTTTTACTTTTTGACATTAAGCGGGATTGTCGGTCTCGCTCTCGGCGACAGCTTTTTATATAAATCTTACAAGGAAATCGGTCCTAGATTCGGAATGCTGACAATGTCTTTTAATCCCGCTATCGCCGCGGTTTTGGCGTATTTTTATCTCGGCGAATCTTTATCGGCTTTGTCTATTGTCGGGATGGCGGCGACATTATCGGGGATATCTCTAGTTATTTTAGAAAATCCTAGAAAATCGGGAGCGAAGTTCAAAATAACCAAATTCGGCGTTATTTGCGGTTTTATCGCCGCCGCTGGACAAGGAAGCGGTTTGATATTCGCGAAACTTGCCTACGCCGAAACTTACGTCCACAGCATTGTCGCCACTTTATATAGAATAGCGCCCGCCGTAATAGTTCTGCTGCCGCTCGCGGCAATTTTCAAGAAATGGAAAAATCCAATTAAAGTGTTCGGCAAAGACAAACGCGCTTTGGGTTTGGTAGCTCTAGGCTCAATTATCGGTCCATACTTGGGAATAACGCTCAGCTTCGTAGCCGTCGTTAACGCTAAGGTCGGTATCGCCTCGACGCTAATGTCAACTATGCCTATAATTATGCTGCCGATGGCGAAGATATATTATAAAGAGAAAATTAGCTTCAAAGCCGTTTTGGGCGCGTTTATCGCCGTGGGCGGCGTCGCTATTTTGTTTTTGACTTAAGGTCCGCTCCGACAATTTTCTCAATCTCCTCGGCTTTTCTCGGTAATTTTCTCGACAAATTTTCGTAACCGTCTTTGGTAATCAATATATCGTCTTCAATTCGGACGCCGATGTTATGCCATTTCTCGTCGCAGGGGCTTCGCTCGGGAATATATATGCCAGGCTCCACCGTCAGAACGACTCCCTGCTCCAACTCGCCGCCCGCGCCGTCGTGAACGTCCAACCCGATATAATGCGACGTTCCGTGCGGGAAGTATTTATCGTAATCTTCCGCCTTGGAAATTATACCGAGTTCTTTCAATCGCTTTTTTATAATAGAGACGGCTTTCATATTAGGAGCGGAAAAGTCCGCTCCCGACTTGCAGAGCGCTATTGCCGAGTCCGCCGCTTCCAAAACGACGTTATATATTATTCTCTGTTCCTTCGTGAATTTTCCGCTTACGGGAATAGTTCGCGTTATGTCGGCGCAGTAGCCTTGGTAACGCGCCCCGCAATCCATAAGAACCAAATCGCCGTTTTCGGCTATGTCGTCGTTCTCTTTATAATGCAAGAAGCAGGAATTAAGTCCCGCGCCGACTATGCTCGGATATGCGGGACCGGACGCGCCCAATTTCCTGAAAGTATATTCCATAGCCGCTTCCAGTTCATACTCCGGGACTTTCGCTCGCGCTTTTTTTATAGCGGCAAAATGACCCGCGACCGTAATATTAACGGCTTTCCTTAACAGCCGAATTTCGTCCTCGTCTTTAACTCGCCTCGCTTTTTTCAAAAAAGAAACGCCTTTGACTATTTCAAGATTCGGGTTGGAGCTTCTCGCTTTCGCCAATATTTCCGGCTCGCAAAAACCGTCGCCCTCGCTCGGGGCGAAATGTCCGCCGCTTCTATATTTATCTACGTATAAAGTGTCGGTTTTCTCCGCTATCTCGACGACAATCGCTTCCAAAAGAGACAAATCCGCCGCTCTTTTAAAGCCCAAAACGCTCTCGGCATCTTCGGGATTCATTTTTACGCCGTTCCATATAATACCGTTCCTTGACTGCTCTTTTAAAAACAGAAGTTCGCGATACTTATCTCCCGCCGCTTCGTATCCGCTCGGATAAAGCAAAAGCGCGGCTTTTTGCGGCGGAACGCCCGTTAAATACATAAGATTGCGGGAAAATATATCGTTGCGCTTAATCAACTTCTCGTTGGAAAAGAACTCCGGCGACAGAAACAAAGCCGCGGCGTTCTTTGGCAATTGTTCGAGCGCAGCGCTTCTCCTTCGCTCGTACTTCTCTTTTGAAACGCCGCCTTCATACGGATATTTATACTTGTAATCTTGAGCAGGCGTCGCCAACGTAAACCAAAAGAAAGCGCAAAATATCGTTATTTTCTTCATAATCGCCTCGTTACGCGTTAACCAAAGCGGCGGCTCCCGCTTCTTCAGCGCCGCCCGTCATTAAAACAGTAGCGCAGGCGTTCAAGGTAGAGCCGGTCGTCAATACATCGTCAACCAGCAAGAACTTGCCGCCGTCGAGCTTTTCGCCGCCCTTGCCGAGCGCGAAAACTCTCGCTACGTTCTTTCTTCTTTCGTCAACCGTTAAAGTAGTTTGGCTTTTCGAGTATTTTCTTCGAATAATTATATTATTTTCGACCGGCGCGGACAAGACTTCCGCCGCTCCCTTCGCAATTTCTAACGCTTGATTGAATCCTCGCTCCCTGCGCCGAGCCGGGTGTATCGGAACGGGAATGACGGCGTCAAAATCGGTTTTGCCGTAGCTTTCCAAGGCTCTGCCCAGATTCTCTCCCAATTTAACGCCTATTCGCTTAATACCGTAATACTTCAGGGCGTATATTAAATCCATATAGCTGTGCTCTTCCTTAATCGAAAACAGAGCGCAAGCGCCGCTCAAAGCCAAATCGTCTTTGTCGAAAAACTCGACTAATTTGTTGAATACCGCCTCCGGTTCGGGCGCTAAGGGAAGGGCGTTATAGCATCTATCGCAGATAAAGTCGTAGCGGTTTTCGTTCGGCTCTAAATAATCTTTGCAAACTTCGCAATACCGCGGCGCTACAAAGTCGGCGAGAGAGCCGGCTAATTCTCTAATCCCTCTTTTGACCTTCGTCGCAATCATTTTTTTGTCGCCGCCAAAATAGATTGTCAATTCTCTCTGGCGAAGAATCTGTTCCTGAGCGAATTTATAATAATGACTCTTTCGAGCGTAAACTTTTTGCCTTTCGAAAAGTAAATCAGAGCGGATAATATTATAAGCCCGATATTTTCCAGTATCTTTTGCAAACCGATTTTCTCGGCGGTTACTTGGGTGTGGCAACCGCAATTTATATTCAAGCCCTTAGCAACGGCGATAGCGATAGCGATAGTGAAAATAAAAGTCAGAGCGCCTAAAGTAGCGGACGTAGCTCGCAAACGCAAACCCGTTATAACGAATATCCCGCAGACTAGCTCTACCCACGGGAAGATAATCGCCGCTATATTTATCGCGAAATTGGGCAGTATTTGGTAATTAGCGATTTCCTCGGCAAAGGTGGCGGGGTCGGCGATTTTAGAGACCGCCGCGAACAGAAATATCGAGCCGAGAATAATTCTCGCCGCCAAGTTCAAAATCGAGCTATTCAGTATCTTTCTCATTTCGCTTTTCGTCGCTTTTTAGTTCGCAAATTATTGAATAATAGGACTAATTAAAAGAGATAATATTTTGGAGGGGAGGTTTTAGATTATCAATTATTTATGTTATATGAGATAGCTTTCATTATAAATTTACTAACCAATCGCATATTGAAGTTAATTGTTCGTCTTCAGTTAAATTGGCTGCGTTTGAAAGCTTTCCTTTTTTGAGTTGATTGAATATTTCACTTGCCATACTTTTCTCTATCGCGGCTCCAATAAAAAAAGTCAAAGGATATAAACGCTTTTTTGCAAAACTTGTTCTTATACGTTCTAAAGCTGAGTTAGCTGTCTTCCAATGCTCGTCGGCGCCGGCTGGGTCAATACCGCCTTTCAGTTCGCCTAAAGCTAAGTATTTCTTGGGGATACGGTGTAGAGAGTTGCTAGTGTCTCCCCTAAGCGTTACTTCGGACGGTTCTCCTGAAAATAAACATAGGTCAATATTTTTAGTAACAATTGGAACTTTTATGTTCATTAAAAGAACTCTTTTTTTCCTTGATTTTAACCAATAAAGACCTCTAATTCTTTTTTCTAAATCTACGTCCTTTTTCTGTTTAGTTATCCACTGGTCGCTTTCAATGTCAAGCCATTTGTATCTAATCTTATAGATATTTAAAACAGATAACAAAGAGCGGACGAATTTCCTTTCGGCTATTATCCCCGCTAGATTTCTAGCTTTTCCACCTAACGCGTCTCCTTTAATCAAAAGGTATCGATAGACAAGCTCGTTAACAAAATCATTCCCGGCGGGTTCCAAAAAATTTTCAATTAAGCCTTTAATAGCTTCTGTTTTTTCTTCGTCGTCAAGATAATTCATCGCTTTATCGGAAAGACCGGACGCCGTAAGCAAACTAACTCGCAAATCGGAATATTTCAATAAACCTTTTGGGGATTTTGCTTTTCTTGCAATTGTTTTCAGGGCTTTAGCTTCTTCTACATAGGGCTGTGCAATATAGTTTTTCTCAAGAGCTAAAGAAACAAAACCCGCTCTTGTATTCTTTCGGGAAGTAACTAAATCTTCGGCTTTGCCAATATGATTTTTATATGTTACTTTTTTTGCCATAAATAAACGCATTTTCGCAACGGAGTCCGTCCGTGATTTCCCATTTGCTGACTGCTATTACCTTTTTGTTGCGTAAGAACAAATATATTTTTAACAGTTAAACCAAATTTCTCCGCAAAATCGGAGAGTATTAAATCCACTGGAATTTCTTCTCCCGCATACTTAACGTTGTCGTTAACCATAATTACTTTTCCGCCATCATCTAAAACTCTCGCCATTTCGTAAATAACAAAACACATCTCGAGAAAATAGTTTTTCAATAAACGTAAGACCCCGTTGTTGTTTAATTTACCTTCTTTTTTGTAGCCTTCAAGTATGTCAAATATTTCGTTCAAAGCTTTATTGTTTTCAAATGTAGAAGTTATTTGATTATAATCGCTTACCCTTCCTTCTTTTAAATAAAAATCACATATTTCTTTCGTTTTGCTTCTATTTTCAACAGTGCAAGATAACATTTGCTGTCTTAAATCTTTAACTTCTTCGTTTGTTTTGCCAAGATAGACTAGTTCTAAGGCATAAGTTCTAGTATAATCATATCGATTCGCATATGGAGGAGAAGTAATAATTAAATCAAATGAATTATCAGGTATTTGCGGTAATTTATACAAACAGCTTCCCTCAATGATTGAAATGTTTCCTTTAGAATAAGCGTTTTTTTCTGGGAATAATACAATTTGCCGCTTTTCAGACAAATCGGAAATTATTTCGTTCAACTTCGAGTCAATTGCAATCTTAAAATCTTCTATCTTACCTTTATTAAAGGGCTTTTTACCTTTTGTGCGATTCGAGCGGTAGTCCCACCGAAGATATTGTCCGTCTTTTCTAGTAAAACTTATTTCTTCGAGAACTGTAAAAGCCACAAATTTTAGAAAATCTTTCGCGGCGTTATTTTGTTTGTTGGCGTAAGTAAGATATCTATTTAGCATTTCTTCCGTTTCCTCGGGAAAAGCGCCTCTCGTAATTGGTATATGCGTTATGAATTTTTGTGGCGATTCAATGTTTTTTATATCTTCCCATAAATTTTCTAGTTGTTTTTGTATTTTGGTAAAATTAATTTTTTCAAGCGTATTCCTCATTCGCATCACATATACTCCAACCGGAAGTAATTCAATTCCCGTAGATATACACCCGTACTCAGAAGCGGCAAATAAAGACGCTCCTACTCCGGCAAACGGGTCTAATACTCTTTTCCCTTGAAGATTATATCTCTCAATATAGTATTTAATAAGACTGGCGGAATAACCTTCTTTATATTTGAACCAACGATATATTGGGCTTGTTTTGTTTGCTTGGAAGCTAATTAATTTACGATTGAGGAATCTATCTTCAGATAGTTTAGATTGAAACTTTTGCAATAATTCGTTTCTATATTCTGTTTTGCTTAATACTTGCATTATATCAATATAGTTTATTTTATCAATAGAGGTTTTAAAAGTTATTAAAAATAAAGCTTAGCGTTACAATTTACGTCAGAAAAAACAAAGAAACAAATAAGTATTTTGAAAAATTCAACTGTATTAATTAGAATATCGAGATTTCTGTAGCTTATCCCCTCCCCACAAATACCGAGCGCTAAGAAACATAATATTCCTCTTTCCTAATCCAACTATCTCTCAATTCGCTTTAGAGAGCGTCTATAAACTCAATTGTGTGAATGTTTTTATCCTTTTCCCAAATACGATTCCATTAACAATCGTCTTCTCTGGATTCCCAATCAAGTTGGGAATGACTTCTATACGTCATTCTGGCGCAAGCGGGAATCCAATAATAAAGGTTTTTTGACGCGTCAAATACTAAAAAAGCTCTTAATATTACTTTTTAGACAGCCTCTTTAACCCCCAACTCCCTCCAGTATCTTAGCCAGTCGCGCTTTGGCTTCTCGTTTTCCTTCTACTTGGATAATGTCGAGCCAATCGATAGCGGCGAACTCATCGAAGGCTTTCTTTCGTTTGTCGGGGTCGTAGTAAGCGCCGGAGCCAATCATTTTTTCGCGCAACTCGCCGGCTAAATCGACTACTTCCGCGTAATCTTCGGGGAATATCTTCTGCAATTTCTTTCTCGTCTCGCGAACGAAGAAAGGCGCCGCTCCCTGCGAAGCGACCGATATTGTCAGATTGCCGCGCTTAATCGTGCCGGGCATAATAAAATTGCAGCGTTCGGGAACATCGGCTACGTTGAGCAAAACGCCCGCTTCGTCGCAGTCCTTCTTGACGGCGAGGTCCGCTTCGTCGTCGCCGGTAGCGCAGAAAACCAACTTGAAGCGCGCGGCGTCTCCTCGCTCGTATTTCCTGCGGATTAGCTCAATCTCGCCGCTTTCGTTCAGCTTTTCGATTTCCGGCTCTACCTTGGGTGCGATAACGACGGGCTTGCCGCCGAATTCCAGCAGATTATGGATTTTCCGTAACGCGACCGCGCCGCCCCCGACGACTAACGCGGGGAAGCGGCTCAAGTCGATTAACAAGGGAAAGTAATTTTTATCCATTTAAGTCCAACTATCTTCTATTCCTCTGAATTTGCTTTCGGTGAGAATGTATTTCATTATTTGCGTCGTATGCCTTTTCTCCGCCTCTATTATCGGCTCCAGTTCGTTCCCGCCGATAACGTCTTGGATGCCGATATAATTTGGTATGTGTTTTTCAAGACTTCTTCAGGTTTTACGTTAACGTCGATTTTCTTCATTTTCGGGAAGAATTTGGAAATGTCGCAAGCTTTCAGGAAAACCTCTTTATCCTCGTCTATATGATATTCCTTTTCGGACACTTTGCCGAGCAGTTCGGTAAAGCGCTTCTTGTGCGCCGCTTCGTCTTTTGCTAGTTTTTCGAATACGCTCTTAAGCTCTTGATTTTGTGAAAGTTTGTCGGCGAGTTCCTTGTAAAAACTAACTCCCAATTCTTCCGCTATAATAGCCGTTTGCACGATTTCCTTCATAGTTAGTTTAGCCATTTTTGCACTCGTTATTACGGTTTTAATTCGTTTGACTTTCTATTAATCACTAAACACGCATCCCTATGGTATGACAAATATTTAGTTGAGTTTTATACGGTTCTATTGTTTTTTCATCTCTTTATATGATTTTATTCCGTATCCGCTTCCCAAACCGCCGGCAAAAGCTACTATTATTTCCAACACTTCCGTGAATAAGTCCTGATTTGTATAGACGAGAAATACGGTAAGAAAAACAAATAAAGCAATAAATACAATTATATAAATCAAAGTATAGCGTCTGCTTGCTTTAGCGTCTTCGAATTCATTTTCGCTGTCGTTGGCGGCTAGTTCAAGAATCTTGTCGATGTGTTTTTCGTTTAATTTTTCTGAAATTGGCGAATGTAAGCCGCTAAATCTTTGCATCGAAATACCCATTTCAACTGTTCGGCGTATCTCGGGCGGCAATTCCTCAAATGAATCTTCTTCTTGCTTTTTTGCGTTGCTTTTTTCAGATTCCTCTTTTCTAAATTCCTTCTTTTCAGTATTGTCGTTTTCCGTCGCCATAAACAAACTAGATTAAATCTAATGTAAGTAATCTTCAATGATTTTATTAAATTTCCCGACTATTTTCTTATCCATTTCGTTTTCAATATAATTAGAACAAACTATGCTTATTAGTTTATCGAACTGCTTCTCGTTGATTTCTCTTTTGTTCTTTAAATTATACAAATAACTTATCATATTCTTTAAAGAACTAATATTCTTGTCGCCGGTTCTTCCGCCGCTTTTTTTAATGACGCTTTTAATAACCGAATTCGATATTGCGTCGCAGCTTATATTTGCCAAATGATCCATTTTGAATATAGTACCTGTTTAACCTTTTTTAATAAGATAAAACAAATATATAATATTAATCGTTTACAAACAAATGTTTCATTTAAATAGTCCTAAAGCGTTATTTCGCTCCTCACTTCTTAACGTCCACTCCGCCGTTGTCTGTGTGCAAGAGCGTTGACCACGTTCCTCCAATCCATCCGTTGTATTCGTCGAGGAAGAACAAATCGTAAAAATTCTCTCTTTTTCTCGGCGATGTTTGTTTTTGCCAACTATCTCCGCCGTCGGTGGTTTTCAGTATAGTCGAATAATATCCGCAGGCGTAGCCTACGGAGGAGTTTAGAAATTGGATGTCGGAAATATGATATTCCGCCTTTTTGACTTCTAGAGAATTCCAACTATCTCCGCCGTCGGTAGTTTTAATGATAAATCCGTTTTCTCCGCAAGCGAATCCTAAATTTTCGCCGACAAAATCAATAGAATATAAAAACGATATGTCGTTTTGGTGAACTTTATACCAAGTTTCTCCTCCGTCTTCGGTTTTGAAGATTCTGCCGTATCCTTTGTTATTAGGATACTGACCGCCGCCGACAATCCAGCCGACTAGCGGATTTGCGAAAACGATTTCGTTGAAAGAAAGATTAGGCTCCGTTCCGAGCGATGCTTCTTCCCAGTTTTCGCCGCCGTCGGTAGTTTTTAGAGCTTTGCCATACCAACCGATAGCCCAGCCAATTTGTTCGTCGATGAATTTTATAGATAGTATTGCGTTCAGATTTCTATTGTCGTAATTCATTTTGTTCCAATTTCTGCCTCCGTCCTCTGAGTAGTACATCCTGCCGTCGTTCCCAGCCGCCCATCCTTTAGTTCTATTCAAAAAATAAACCGTTCGCAAGTATTCGCTAATCTGGTTGGAGCTTTGGTCTTCGAAGTATCCGCTTTCCCAAGTCTCTCCGCCGTCGGTAGTCCGGAAGATTTTCGCGTAATAAGTAGAATCGTAATTCTTATAATAACTTCCGCAAATCCATCCGTTAAGAGAATCGACAAAAAATACGGAAGTAACGTCCACTACGTCGTCGCCGACGTTTTGTTCTTCCCAACCGAACTTTTCATAATAAACCGCGTCCTCGCCGCAAGCGAACAATACTAATAGAAGCGACAATAGCCATAAATACTTAATCGTTTTCATAAAGTTTCCATCGCTTAATTTTTAAATTTATCGAATTTAATAAATAATTATTTACTGAAGTAACCGACGTTATGAATTTTGATTTCGCCAAAGTCTAATACCCGTCCCTCTTAGTTATCAGTTGTTTGGTTGAAGTTTTAATATTTATTTTTTTGACGGCGAATCTCGTATCATATTGCAAAGCTTGTTTCTACGAGGAGCGCCGCTGCTATTCCTCAAAGCTTTGCCATTTTCTTAAAGCTTCGAAAACGCCAACTCCCGCGGCGACGGCGACGTTTAGAGAATGCTTGACCCCGAACATTGGAATTTCTACCGCGTCGTCGCAAACTCGGATGATTTTGTCGTCTAATCCGGTTAATTCGTTTCCCAGAACTAAGCACAATGGATACTCTTCTCTCCGAAAGGTATCGTAGCGCCGCTTTTTATCCGTCAGCTCTAATGCAATTGTTTTAACTCTACGTTCTTTTAGCTCGTTTATCGCTTCGAAAATGTCTTCTTTGTAGTTCCAAGGGACTGAATCCACAGCGCCCAAAGCCGTCTTTTCGATTTCCTTTCTGGGGGGCGAGGGAGTAAATCCCGTAAGAATCAATTCGGAAACTAGCGCGCAATCGCAAGTCCTGAAAATTGAGCCGACGTTGTAAAGGCTTCTGATATTGTGCGCTATTAAATAAATCGGCTTTCTGTCAGCTTCCATCGCCTCTTCCGGCGTCTGCCTTTCCTTCAGTATCTCTTCGTGCGTTAACTTTCTCAAAAGCTCGCTCTTTTTTTGTTGGTTTTTAAAAATAAAAAGTTTATTATAGAGTCCAATATATTAATATAATAGCTTATATTAAAACAAAACCGTTTATTTGAGGAACGGAGAAAAGAGCCGTAGGTAATAAGCGCTTAAAATTAATCTATAGATAAAATGAACAGGCTTCTCCGAAATAGCGTTTCTCTAATTTTAATAAGTTTTTTGGCTTTGTCAAACTCCCTGTCGCAGAGCGAATATTTTGACACGAAAGGCAAAGAATTTTGGTTTGCTTTTCCTCCTAATTATCACAACCACTTCTATTCCAGTCATCCGGAGTTGTCGCGCGGCGATTCGCTTTATGTTTTTATTATGGCTGAAGCGCCGACAAGCGGTGTAATTGAATACACGGAAAGAAGCGGAATTACTCGCCGACATAATTTTTCAATAAATTCGCCGAATCAACTCCATAAATTCGCAGTGTCCTTTAATGAATACGAAACCTCGGGGCGCAACAGAAGCGGACGCATAGTTTCCGACGACGATTCGACCAACTGGAACGAAAAAATCGCCAAGAATTCATTTCACGTTGTAACCGACGAAGAAGTAACGGTTTACGCTCACAATCAAGCGGTTTACACCAGCGACGCGTTTTTAGCGTTGCCGGAGGACGTTTTGGGGACGGAATATTATATTATGTCCTATCGTAGCGACGGACACCCTTACGAAGTAAACGGCGATACTTACGAATATTCGAATAGTACGCCCTCTCAATTTATAATAATTTCGGCGGAGGATAACAACGAAATAATAATCGAACCGTCCGCCCCGACTAAACGACACGGAACAACGACCCAGCGGGTAACTCTGAACGAAGGGGACGTGTATTTGGTTCAAGCGAGAGTTACCGAAAGTTCGGAAAAGACTGATTTAACGGGAACAAGAATTGCCTCGTCAAAACCCGTAGCGGTTCTCGCCGGTCAGCAGAGAGCGCTCGCGCCCGTTGATAATATTTACTTAAGGTCCCGCGATTACCTAATAGAACAACTTCCTCCGGTGAAAACTTGGGGAAAAAACGCTTTTATTATCCCTTACGAAAAGCCTAGAGACGCTACGAATAGTCCGGGCGATTTGTACAGGGTTTTAGCGGCTAAAGACAACACTACTTTATATATAGACGGCTCGGTTTACGCAAATATAGACGCGGGTGAATTTTTGGAAGAAATTGTTTCGCGTCCGATATCTATCGGAGCCGACAAACCCATTTTGGCGGCGCAAATAAAGAAAACTTCTTTAAGCGCGTCGGACGAAGGACAATACCCCGCTGGCGACCCTTTCTTAGCCATCCTTCCTCCAAAAGAGCAATTCCAAAAATCCTACTTGGTTTGCAATATTCAAGCGAAAGAAACGGAGACTTACGAAGTATTTGACGAAACCCGTCCAACGGGCGATTACATAGACGCTTACGAGAAACATTATATCGCTATAGTCTCGCCGAACGCCGCAATCGCTTCCGTAAAAATCGACGGCGCCGCCGTAAATAGTAATATGTTTCTGAACGTCGCTAATTCAAATTATTCTTACGCTTCATTCGACGTCTCCGAAGGTTTGCATAGCGTCGAAGCCGACGAAGAAATCGGCGTTTACGTTTACGGCTACGGCGAAATTAACTCATACGGTTACGTCGGCGGAATGAGTATGAAACCCATAAATAACATTAAACCTACAATCCAAACGAATATCGATTGCTACACAATCGAAGGATTCGTTTATCAATCCGACACTTTAGGCACAAAACCTAAAATCGGGACTGTAGAGTTTCCCGATAGTTCAAGAGCGAACGTAAGAATTGATTTTCAAAATATCGACGACTATCGCGTGGATTTCAAAGTCGAGTTGATAGACGAGTATTTAGACGGGAAATTCGCTATCGAAGCCGTTAACGACTATGATAATTTGATTTCAAAACAATATGAAATTCCGGGGTTCACGGTTGCCTTGGACTCAATTGAAAACGATAGAGAAATTCCCGTATTTCGGTCAAATTTAAAAGCGACTAAGACAAATCTTGAGAACTTCACTTTAGAGAATTACGGAGCTTTCGACCATACTATAACCGACTCATATTGGAAAAACGGCTCGGGATATACAGTGAGCCAAAATCCTCCTTTCGAAATAAAATCCGATTCGAAAAAGCCCTTTAATATTACATTTTATTCAGACATTCAGACTAACGTTTTGGATACCTTGACAATTGAAGACAAATGCGGAGCGCGAGACATTCTCGCGATCGATTTGACTTTTAAAATCGACAACGTATATCCCGAAGTCGGTATAATTTTGGACAGTTGCAACAGATTCGGAAAGATAACGGCTACCGACTCAACCTCTTTCGATTGGGGATTAAAAAGTTTCCGAATATTGAAAACCGTAAATTGCTTCATAGATTCGATTTTAGCGGACGCCAACGTCGTCGAATACTCATTTGAAGTCGTCGACCCATACCAAGACGCAATATACGAAATAGAAGCTAGGGATTCTGTCGGCAATACTTCAATTTTATCCGATACGATTCAGGGATTTACGATAGACATAACCGCCGACAAAGAAAGCTCCGACTTAGACTTCGGGTCCGTAAAGCTCGGAGATTTGAATTGTAAAAAATTGAACTTTAGGAATTACGGTTTGTTTAGCTTTAAAATCGAGGACCTATTCGTTTATAAGAACGTTGATTTTTCTATTCCGCAAAACCAATATCCCTTGGAGATAGCTCCCGGAGACAGCTCGGAAATTCTCGTGTGCTATCGACCCAGAAAAGCTTTTTCGCAAGACTTCGACACTCTGTCGCTTTACTTCAATTGCGAAACGAAAATCGTTTCTTTGACCGGCGAAGGCGACTCGCTGGTTTACCGAGGCGAGTCAGAGTGCGGCGCCGACCTGAAGTTCGCCGTTAAAGAAATACCGGAATCTTGCGTATTAAAAAACGTTTCGCCTAATCCCGCGTCGAGCGAGGTAAATTTCAGGCTAAAAATAATAAAACAAGGGGAGTTGTCTCTTAGAATATACGATTCATACGGCGTCGAAAGGTATAGTGTTAAACGCGACGCTCGAAAGGGGATTGTCAAAATAGGTTTGGGGCTAAGCGATTTTCCCGACGGCGTTTATTTCTATCGCCTGTCCGTTGGAGGGAAAATTCTAGCCGGGAAGTTTATAATATTAAAATAACATACTCATCCGATGACTCGGAGTCATCGGATGAGTTCCACAATCGCCAAAACATTGATGAATCAAGTTTTGCTTTTACCAAGCGTAACCGATTGAGCCGACTAAGCCGAAAGGACTATAATTCAATCCTTCAAGTCCGGCTAAATTGAAGTTTACTACGACTCCCGTTTCCAGAACAAAACCGTCCCAAATCCATTTGTAAACGGCTTCGCCGCCAATAGTGAAAGTAACTCCGCCATCGTAGGATTTGGCGGCTCCGCCCCAAGTCCAAGTGTCGATTTGAGCTTTCGGACCTACGGCGAAACCTTCTATCGGGCGTTTTCTGGTTTTAAACAAATCAATGTACCAACGGTAAGAACCGCCGACTCCGTATCCAACCCAATCTCCGATTGTGAAAAGATATCCGCCGGCAGTAAAAGAGTTTTTCTTTGAAAGTTGTCCTTCGTATAAAGCGTTCAAGCTACCGAAAGCCAATCCGATTGGATTGACGGTTATGGCTTGAGAGTAACTCGCCTTTCGCGCTTTACTTTCCTGAGTAGTCAAAGTTAAAGCAAGAGCTAAGATTACGAAAAAAGCGGTGATTTTGAACTTCATATACAAACCTCCAATAAAAAATAGTTAAACTACAAATAGTCTTAAGACAATTTAATACTTTTCGATTTTTAACGAAAGCGATTTATAAGAAAACAATGAAAATTCGTTAATGCCGCCAATCGTTTTCCACAGATTGCAAAAGTTGTTAACGTAGTTTTCCACAAAGCGTGCGGTTTTTTGATTAAACCTTTATTTTTTAAAAACATCAGAGGTTTTAAAAATTTATTATTTGACAAGATTTAGTTGTTGACTAACCCTTTGCCGCTTTTATAAACAAGATTTTCCCCTTTGAGTTTTACAAGTAAAGAATCGAGTATTCCGTTAATAAAGACGCCGCTTTTCGGCGTCGAATACTTTTTAGCGATTTCAATAGCTTCGTTAATGCTCACTTTTGTCGGAATTTCCTTGAATTTGATTAGTTCGACTACCGCCATTATCATTAGCGTCCTGTCTATGCGAGCTATTCTGTCAAAATCCCAATTTTTAGCGTGACGTTTTATTAACTCTTCGACGTATTCTTTATTTTTAATTGATTCTCCGACAAGTTTTCTGCCAAATAAAATTTCCTCGTCTTTCCATTTGATAGGAATATCGGCTTCTATCTCGTAAATTTCTTGATAGGTTAACAATTTTTTACTCAGTTTTTTTTCGGTGTCTCCGAAATTGAATTTTCTGAAAAAGATGTGAGGGAAAATGGCTGTCCATTTAGTTCCCGAAATCTGCGAGGCTATTAAAGTCTGCAAAACCTTTTCGCGAGCTAACTTTCTCGAGCCTTTAGCCGTCTTTTCTTTGCTTAGTGGGAAATTTTCCGCTTTTTCTTCCGCCATATTGCTTTTAAAAGAACATTATTATCATTTATAGTTTTGTTAAAAATATAAAATTTTTTATTCCTTTGACAAGAATTTTTTATTTTAAAGAAATTTATTAAAATAATTTTGTCTTTAAATGAAGAAAAAAGCGACTGAAAATAACTCATACGAATTGACTGTCAAAGACCAAAGCGCATTTCTAAAGCCCTTGGCGCCGCTGGAATTAGAGAGCGGCGACCGCTACGACGATCTCACTTTGGACTTCGATTATCTTCAAGACGCCAAAAAATTAACTATCGATTTCAGCAAAATCGAATTATACGATTCATATTTGGCTACTTTCGTCTCGGCGATTAAAACGCATTGCGAAGAAGCCGATATACTATTAGAGATAAAAGACTTAAACGACGAGGCGGAAAAATTCCTCGACGCGATGATTCCCGACGAGAAAAGAGTAAGCAAAGCGCCAAAACCGCCGTTTTGGAACCTTTACTTCACCAATATCGGCGAAAGAACGATATCGTTCTTTCAAGACGCCGCCCAATTTATAGAGTTCTTAGGCGAGCTTATCTTTAAGATGTTAACTCTTTTCGTCAAGCCGAAAAGTATGCGTTGGAAGGACTTTCCTCAGCATTTTATGCAATCCGGCGTGAACGCCGTTCCAATAACGCTGCTAATCTTGTTTTTAATCGGATTGATTTCCGGTTACCAAGGAGCGTTGCAATTAGAGCAATTCGGCGCGGATATACTTATAGCCGATTTGATAGGTATCTCCGTTACGAGAGAGCTCGCTCCTTTGATGACGGCGATATTGGTAGCCGGCAGGTCGGGTTCTGCGTTCGCCGCCGAAATTGGGGCTATGAAAGTGTCCGAAGAAATCGACGCATTGGGTTCTATGAACTTCGACCCTATTAAATTTCTCGTTCTTCCCAGAGTTTTATCGGTTATGATAGCTATGCCAATATTAACTCTGCTGACCGATGTAGCGGGAATCGCCGGCGGTTTGGTCGCGGCTTTGACAACTTTGAATGTAACGGTGGCGGGTTACGTTAACGAACTGCAAAGCGTAGTAACTTATTCCGACGTTTTTACCGGCGTTTTTAAATCTATTGTTTTCGGTTTTCTTATTTCAACAATCGGATGTTTTAAAGGCGTTCAGGTAAGGGGCGGCGCCGAAAGCGTCGGCAAATTCACGACTTCGTCGGTGGTGTCGGGTATTTTCTTAATTATATTGTTCGATGCCGCTTTTACTTATATTTTCCAAATATTAGGTCTATAAACGAACAAAAATGAAAGAAGAACCGATAATACAAGTCAGAAACGTAAAAATCGAATACGGCGAAGAAGTCATTCTGGAAGACGTCAGTTTCGATATACACAAAGGCGAAATATTCGTAATCGTCGGGGGCAGCGGCTGCGGCAAAAGCGCCTTGATGAGGCAAATTATCGGTTTGGAAACTCCCGCCGAAGGCGAAATACTAATTAACGGCGTCGATTTCACTAAAGCAGAAGGCGAAACTAGAGAGCAAATAAAGAAGAACTTCGGCGTAATGTTTCAATCGGGCGGATTATTCGCTTCGATGAACGTGGAAGAAAACTTGGCTCTTCCTTTGCAGTCATATACAAATTTGCGCGAAGAAAGAATAGAGGATTTAATCGATATGAATTTAAGCGCCGTCGGTTTGCGCGGGACCGAAGATTACCTGCCGGCGGAACTAAGCGGAGGAATGAAAAAACGAACCGCTATCGCCAGAGCTTTAACGCTTAATCCCGACATCCTTTGTTTCGACGAACCGTCTTCGGGCTTGGACCCAATTACCGCGGCGGCTATCGATAAACTGATAAAGGATTTGAACTCCGCTTTAAAAACTACTATGGTTGTGGTTACGCACGATTTGTCGAGCATAGAGGAAATATCCCACGACGTCGTTATGCTCGACAAAAAAAGCAAAGGGATAATCGCGCAAGGAAAGCCTGAAGATTTAAAAAACTCAGATAACGAATTCGTTTATAAATTTTTCAATAGAATACCTTAATAATTGGGGGGAAGAATGGCTAAAGTCAAGCATAAAATAACGAGCGCGTTTTTAATTGGCGTTTTTGTAATTGTCGGACTCGCTATATTAGTCGGAACGATTATTTGGCTCGGCGCCTCTAAATTTTTTGAAGAGAACCAATATTACGTTACTTACTTCGACGGTTCTATCGAAGGTTTGGAAAAAGGGTCGTCGGTTAAATATCTAGGGGTGCCGGTCGGCTCGGTAACTCAAGTGAGCGTCGCTCCCGACGGAAGATTAGTCGAAGTCGAAATGCAAATCGGCGAAAAAATAAAAATCGACAGCAACTTGCGCGTTAAAGCGGAGTTCGCCGGAATTGCGGGTGGCAAGTTTCTCCAGTTAAGCTATCCCACCAATCCGGATATATTAAAAATGTATCCGAGAATTGATTTTGAGACTCCTCATACCTTAATCAAATCCTCGCCGTCGGGCATAGAAGAAATAGAAATTGCAATGCGGGAAGTTATGAACAATCTGCGATTAATAGAGACGGGAAAGATTTCAAATAAAACGATTCGTTTTTTGAACGGGGCGTCTTCATTTTTTGAAAACGATGAGCTATACGCAATAATAGAAAATCTAAGTGAATCGACCGTCAAATTCAATTCGATTTTAGAAAAAGCGGATACATCGAAAGTTATTTCAAACGTAGAGCAAACCAGCGAAAAGCTATTGGAAACGTCGCGAGATTTGGAGCTTTTTGCCGACACGTTAGGCAAGCAATTCAATCAACTGGAATTAAACAAAAAGTTCGATAGAGCGTTCGCTCAATACGACACGACGGTAATTGGAACTAGGAGAGTAATTAAGGCTTTAGGCTACAGGACTGAAGAAATTTTGTTCACGCTAAACGAAACGCTGAGAGATTTACAAGCGACAAGCAAACAGCTGCGAAAATCGCTGAAAGCGTACACCGAAAATCCTTCGCAAATGCTTTTCAGCGAGCCGCCGCCCGAAGAAGAATAAATTGAATATTTCTTCGTCGCTATTATTTTGAAATGACGCAAAGAACGGTTATATTTGTAATTTACAATACGGCGGGGGTAGCTCAGTCGGTAGAGCGCCAGATTGTGGCTCTGGTGGTCGCGGGTTCAAATCCCGTCCCTCGCCCAAAACGGTTTATTTTTTTGCTTTTCTTTTTTTTCTTTCCTAAAATTTTATTTATTAATCTATTTATGTTAGTTTTGTTTATTATAATTTAGATTATTTTTTCATTAATTAACGGAGTGTATATGAATTACAGGTTTATTTCGGCAATAATGATTTTTCTTATCTTGACGGTTATCGGGGCTTGCTCGGAAAAGCAAAAGACAGAGTCCGCGGAACTTAAAACTACTCTCGATTCGGTAGCTTACGCCATCGGCGTTAATTTTGGAAACCAATTGAAAAACGATTCCGTAATGATAGACGTAAACAAACTTAAAGCGGGCGCTTACGACGCGCTTTACGGAGACACGGTTAAATTAGACCAAAAGCAAATCACAAACATAATGACGGCTTTCCAAAAAGATTTGCAAGCTCAAAAACAACAAAGACAACAAAAATCGGGAGAAGAGAATAAAATGAAAGGCGCTGAATTTTTAGCCAAGAACAAGGAAAACCCAGGCGTTAAAGTAACCGAAAGCGGATTGCAATATAAGGTTCTAAAAGAAGGAACCGGGTCGAAACCAACGTTAAAAGACACCGTTAAAGTTCATTACAAAGGAACGCTGTTAAACGGCGAAGTATTCGATAGCTCCATCGAAAGAGGCGAACCAATCACTTTCCCGCTAGGCGGAGTTATCAAAGGCTGGCAAGAAGGATTGAGCTTAATGAAAGAAGGAGCAAAATATAAGCTGTTTATACCGAACGATTTAGCCTACGGTCAAAGAGGGGCTCCCCCGCAAATAGGTCCGAACGAGACTTTAATTTTCGAAGTAGAGCTATTAGAAGTTAAACCCGGAAAATAAAATTGAAGAACGCAATTATAGCCGTTATTGGAATATCGCTCCTTTTAGGAGCGATATTCCTTGTCGGCTGCGACGATAGTCCGCCGACAGGGCTCGATTTGCCTCCGGTGATGACTTGCGTTATTAGCGGCGAAGTCAATTTGAATTACTCTTCAAAAAAAGGAGCCATCCATCAATCAAGCGGTTTCCCTGAAATTCAGCAATTCTATTTCAGTTCTTATTCCAACCGCGACGGCATAAAATACGACCTGCTTATATCAATCTTTTACGAGCCTGGAATAGATTCTTCCGGAGAGTACAAAATATATAGTCCTCAAGATACAACCGTAAAGAATAAATACGCCTGGGCGGCTTTCGTAGTTGACGGAAAAGTCGCCGACCGAACGGAATATTGGGCGGATTCCGGCTTAGTGCGGCTCGATAGCCTAGTAGTCTCTTCTAATATTAATTTTATGAAAGGCGCGTTCAGCTTTAAAGCCTCCGATACTACCGGCGAGAAGTTCATTAGCGCGGACAGCGGGTTCTTTAATATCAAAAAGTATTATTGATAAACTTCAAATCTAATTTAATCGGCGTTTCAAACTAATATCATAATTTCGAAGTTAAGATATCCTTAAAAATTGAATTCCAAGCGCTCCAGTTATGTCCCCAATCTTCCCCGCGAATTTCGGAGTTGGAATGTATTTCTTTGTCCTTTAAAATTTCGCTTATTTTTCTAACGTTATCCGGCGATTCTCCTTCGCCCGAACCCGAAACCAGAAAAATTCGTTTTGAGCTCTTCAGAAAACTAAGCCAATATTTATCGTCTAAATTCGGCAAATAGTGTTCAGGCGAATTGAAATAACAATTTTTGTCGAAGTAATCTCCCGTGAAACTTTGAATATTGAACGTTCCGCTGATAGCTATAGTTCCTATAAACAAATCGGGTCGGCGAAAGAATTCGTTCGCCGCGTGGTAGGCTCCAATTGAAGCGCCGGCGGACATAATTGGAGTCGGACCGCCGCAAACGCCGAAAAGAAACGGCAAAGCTTCCTTGACAATGAAATCGTTAAAATCGGAATGCTTTTGGGATTTTTCTTCGGGAGGAATTTCGTCGTTTAACCAGCTTTCCCCATTTACGGACTCTATAGAAAAAATCGAGTACTTCCCCTTTGTTAACGGCTCTTCCACAGCTTCGATAAATCCGTTTTTCTCGTATTCTAAATAATCGTCGCCGGCGGCTGGGAAAAGCAAAATAGCGCAGCCGTAGTGACCGTAAACCGCGACGTCAACGTTCTTTTTAAGAAATTCGCTTTCAATTTTATAGGTTTTCTTTTTCATTATGTCTTCAACAAATCATTTATAACAACTTAATTTAATAATTTATTTTCGAATATAAAACTATAACGCGATTGGAGCTTTGGGCGCTCGGTCGTCAAAAAACAGCAGAGCTTCGCCTTCGCTAATCCAAACGCTAACATCTCCGGTTTCCGCGACGTTTCTCGCTCCTTCCCGGAAACCCAAAGAGAGAATTTCTCCTTTCAAATTCCATCTTAAACCTCTTGTCGTCAATTTAATTCTGGGCTGCGGAATAATTGAAACAATTTCGTTCTTTTTTAAATTTAAGGATACGTCTTCGCTAATTGGAACGGCGTATCTTCCTTTGTCGTAAATACACAAATTCAATTTCTCGGCGAACTTTATGAATACGCTCCAATTATTTAAAGCGTGCTCTAAAAGACCGCCGTGGAATCCAAGAATCAAAATGTTATGAAAACCGTTTTCGTCGGCGTAGTTTAAGGTTTTTTCGAAATCGTTGGTCTCTTGTCCCGGAAGATAAATTAATTTGTCCTCGTTGAAATTATTATTGGCTTCGGCGGTTTTCAAGGTATCCAAATCGCCGATTATTTTCCAAGCTTCTATTCCTAATTTTTTCAATCCAATCGCCGCGCCGTCCGCCGCCAAAATGGGAATTCCTTTGACTTTATCGAAAAATTCCCGCTCCGGCAAATCAGCGTCTAAGCAAACCAACGCGTCAAAACTTTCGGAGCGAAATTCTATCCGTTTCATTTTTCGTTTTTTTCCATAAATATCAAAATCGCTTTAAAGACAAATTCAATTTATCATAAAAATTGGAAATACAAAATCGAGCGAGCGGGGTTCAAAGCTAAATCTATAATTCCATTCCGATACTAAAATACCCTTTAAAGGAACCCCACGCTATCGAGTTGGGATTTTTCAACAAACGGAAACCGCGTCCGAGCGAAAACTTAGCCGGTCCCAGCGGTGTGTCCAAAGCGGCGCTAATTCCTAGCCCGTGTTTCAAATCTCCGAATCGAATTTTTTCAAAATTTTCCCAAACCGAGCCTAAATCATAACGAAGCGAGAAGTATGAGTCAAAAAATATTTGAAAGGGCGCTTTATATCGCAAAGCAAATGACCCTACAGCCTTTTGCCTACCTCTTTGCCAATTTTCGCGCATACCGAAGAAGTCTTCTTGACCGCCTACGCTATAGAACTCGGGCAACGGAGCGGTCTCGTCTGCAAAACCGAAGAAAACCGAAGGAATAACGGTGAAATTGTCTATCGAATAGTTGCTTTTATAAGAGAATTCGGCTTTCGAAAAATTTACAAAATCGGCGCCCGCGGGCGGCGAAGTTTCCAAAAATATATTAACGCGCTCGCCTATAGTGGGAAAATTTGCTTTATCTTCGGAGTCGAAAATTGTTCCGAGTTTTAAAGTTAGAATATTGTAATACCCTCGCCCGACGCTAGTTTCCGTTTCCCAGAACCTCTGCCTTTCGTATCGCAATTCCGCTTTCAGCGTACCTTTTCTCTCGAGCTGGGCGCCGAAAGAAGCCTTAGCCCCTATACGTTCTTCGACTAAATCGCTTACGTTAATATATTTTATTTTATTTCTAGGGGCTTGGCGATTCTTTTGGTATTGTCGGTCAATAGTTCTGTCGTAGTAAATTGAATACGAGCCGGTTAACATTGAATTAAAAATACGCGAGTTTTCGGCTTGCAGCGAGACAAACTGATTTCTTTCGCCGCCGGCTAAGCGAAGAGAAACGCGAGCGCCGACGTTGAAAACGTTTTCTTGGGTTAAATCCACTCCCAATTGAGCGTAGCGTTCGTTATCTATTCTGCCGCCGATTCTAATCGATTGATTGCCTAAATCGTCCACTTCAATAATAATCGCTAAACCTTCGCCGTTTTTTGCTTCGCGTATGGAGATTTCCACGTCCCGAGCGTAATCAACATTTTGAAGATTTTTCCAGCTCTCAAGTATTTTATTGGCGTTAGCCGCCTCGCCCGCCTTAAATTTCAATTCTCTAAGGATTAGGAAATCGTTAGCGTTCGTTCCCTTTATTTTTATTTTCTTAATAATGCCTTTAGATAGGAATAGATTTAAAACGCCGTCGGTTGAGTCGAATATAAAATCTTCAACGTCGGCGAATGAATAACCGAGATTTCTGAGCGAGGATAATGTCGTCTCGATAGCCGAACGAACTACGGAAGGCGACAGAAAAGTTCCCGAGAATTTAGCGTTTAAGAGAGAGTTGAGTTCTTGAGCTTCTTCGCCGTTCAATCCTTTCGTTTGAATTTTATTAATTTTGGGAAAAGGCTCGGCTCTGCATTTTAAAACGTCTCCGTTTTTCAAAAATTCTAATTCTATATACTTATAAACGCCCTTAAGAGCAATTTTTTTGAGAGCGTCGTTTATTTGTTTAACTTTTCCGGCGTATCCTCGAAAAGCTTTAGTTATTATAAGAGAGTCGTTTTCATTAAAACCGTTAATTAAAACCCCGCTCGTGTAGGCGGTTTCGCTTCTAAGTAATTTTGTGAAGAATCTTAAATAAAACGTTGAGTCAATCTTTTCGTAATATTTACGTTTAATTTTTGGCAGAGCTTTTCTAGCGGCAATCTCTCCTTTTATTATCAAGCTGTCCAAACCGGAGAAGTCGCCCGCGTGATGAAGTCCGATGTCCGGTTTGATTGAAAAATCCGCGTCAGAAGAGGCTTTGTCGCTGAAACGTTTCATCAATACCGAAACGACTTGGTCGGCAACGTTCCAAGGTTTATTTAAATCGTTGGGTTTTAGCAACGGCGATATCGTATTTACGGAAACAACCAAATCGGAGCCGCTCTTTTCCGCTTGAGCCGCGGGAATATTCGCCATCAACCCGCCGTCAACCAGAATTTGAGAATCAATTCGCACGGGGGAGAATCTCAAGGGTATAGCAAAACTAGCCCTAATAGATTTGGAAAGCGAACCCGAGTCTAAAACGACAGTCTCGCCGCTAACCAAATCCGTAGCCGCCGCGACAAAGGGGATTTTTAAATTTATGAAATCCGAATCTTTATATTCGCCGTTCCAAATCAAATTTTGCAAAAAAGAGCGGAAGCGCGTCCCTGTTGAAATAGCTTCCGGAGTTATAAACTCGAAATCGTCGAATCTTAAAGTAAGTAAGTTTCTATCTTCGATAAGTTTTTGGTCGAGAAATAAGTCGCTTCTTTCGCTTTCCTCGGAAAGATACACCAATCTTTCCCAATCGGAGTTCACGGCGATTGAATCTAATACGTCGGTCTCGTATCCGATTGAATACAGTCCGCCGACAATCGCGCCGACGCTTGTGCCGACGATGTAGTCTATCGGTATTTCGGCGCTGTCGAAAGTTTTCAAAACGCCTATTTGCGAAAATCCTCTGGCGCCGCCGCCGCTTAAAGCTAACGCTATTTTCGGTCTCCAAGTTTCCGGATGCGGTATAGTCGCGACGGGGTATGAGTTAGCGGATTTAATACTGCAAAGACGAAGTATTTTTTCGTTTAAAGTAGCCTCTTCCTTTTCTTCGGCGAAACCAAAGGTAGCCGCGAAGGCGATAATAGAGGCGGCGATTATTTTAAAATATTTTTTCATCAATCGTTTTTATTTGATTGAAAAACTGGAGTAGGCGCCAGTAAAATCTGAAAAATTCGCTTTAACAAAATCAACGCTAGCGCGAGAAGGACCGCGTTTTAAATGTCTGTGTAACTCTTCTACCGCGGGCTTTGCTCCTTCGGCTACAACTTCCACCTCGCCGTTGAACAAATTTTTCGCGTAACCTTTCAGCCCCAAAGAATTAGCTTTTTGATAAACGAAGAAGCGAAATCCAACTCCTTGAACTAATCCCGATATCGTAAATTTCCCTAATGCTTTTTCTTCCATAAAAACGCTAATCATCTATTATTCAACATAATTTAATCGTAAACGATAGCAATTAGAATTAACGACCGTTTTCTTGTCCGAAGCCGCCGTCGTTTCCGCGCAAGCTCTACGAAGAATGTCTATCGTTATGACAGCCTCCGTCTCTTCGGAGCCTTCGGAAATCGGAACGAGAACTTTGCGTTTCATAAGTATCTAAGTCTAATTTATTTTAAAAACTACAATTTAAGGTTTTTTTTGTTAACTTTGAGTTTAAAGAATAAAGTAAAAGAGACGAAAATAATAAAAAAAATATTTTCGTCTATATTAGATAGAATTTGTATAAACAATGAATAAACAAAGATAAAATGGCGGAACCACAAAAATTAGACGCGGAAGAATGGCTGGACAAAGGAGACAGCGCGGCGAAAAAAGGATTTTACGAAGAAGCTATTCAGTTATATTCTAACGCGGTAGAAGTTAATCCCAGAGCGTCTTTCGCTTATTTTAAAAGAGCCGACGCTCTTAGCAAACTTAAACTGTACAGAGAAGCCGTAAGCGATTACAATAGCGCCATCACCTTAAATTCCGATTTCGCCTTCGCTTATTTCAAAAGAGGGGATTTATTTATTGAACTAAAGCAAACAAAACGGGCTATTGAAGACTTTACTATGGCTCTGCAGCATAATCCCGATTTGCACTTCGCCTTTTATAAGCGCGGTTATTGCTATTTTTTAAAGAAAGACTACGACAAAGCGATTGACGATTTCAATAAGGCGATAGAAAAAGACCGGCATTACACCCAAGCTTATCTTTATAGAGCTAACGCTTACTTCGAGAAAAGAGATTTGGAAAAAGCGATAGAAGATTACACTAACGTTGTAGGATTAGACCCCGACAACGAGAAAGCATACATTACTCGCGGTATAGCATACGGGCATTTAGACCAGTATAAAGAAGCGCTTAAAGATTATTCCACGGCTATTAAGATTAATCCAGAATCGGGAATGGCTTACAATTATCGGGGCTTAATCTTGTTGAACAATAAAATGTACGAAAAAGCAATCGAAGATTTTGATAAAGTAATAAAAATAAATCCCAACGCCGCGGACGCTTTCAACAACAGAGGCATAGCGTATTTTGCCATAAAAGACTACGAGAACGCAATTTTGGATTACGATAGAGCGATAGAATTAAAACCGACAGCTCGATTATATTATAACAGAGCTAACGCTAAATTCAACCGCAAGCGCCATATCGAAGCTATTATCGATTACGACAAAGCTCTCGAAATAGAACCAAAATTAACGGCGGCTTATTTTGGCAGAGGCAACGCTAATATACATTTAGAGAATTATAAAGACGCCCTAAAAGATTTCACGAAAGCCATCGCCGCCGACCCAAAATTCGTTCAAGCATACTTGGGACGCGGCAACGCCTTTATGAAACTGAAATACTTTAAGAAAGCGCTCGAGGATTTCACTTTAGCTTTGGAAATAAAACCGGAATACTCTCAGGCATATTTAAACAGAGGCTTGGCGTTTAAAAAAATGAATCAAGAAGACAAAGCGGTCGAAGACTTTATAAACTTTCTAAACGTTCGGCCGAAAAAAGACAAAACGTATCTACAAGTCAAAAGTTGGGTCGAGAAGATGGGGTATTCGGTTATGGAGTGATATTGTAAATGAGAAAGTTTTGATTTTAATATTTTATTTTTTAACTTGTTTTACTTATAAATTTGAAGAAGTATAGAGGTAAGAAACAAATTATGATTGATTTTGCAATTAGGTATCGAGCGGTTATCTTTACGCCGACCTATGACATTGAACCTAAA
The DNA here is from genome assembly GCA_964509335.1 of uncultured Hyphomicrobiales bacterium. Taxonomy (GTDB): domain Bacteria; phylum Bacteroidota; class Ignavibacteria; order Kapaibacteriales; family UBA2268; genus CAZDXB01. Next base: position 101,541 of record CAZDXB010000005.1, read on the forward strand.
CCGGATACTTTGACGTATTTTATTAAATCCTTTTTTAAAAAGGAATTGATACCCTCCACTTATCAAGAGGCTAGCCCCGAAGGTATCGTTAATAGATTTGGTTTAAAATCTAACGACGAAGTTTGGGATATAAAATTTTCTTATAATAGAATTAATATATTAAAAATCAACAGAGACGTCGGCGAAACTGAAATGAAGGATTTGAAAACATTCTCGAGCGAAGTAAAGGATACAGTAAATATAATTTTGAATAAATATCCCCGTAAAGCTAATAGAATTTCACTTATCAGCGAATATTTTTTTGAAGAGATGAAAGAACAAGAGTTCAATTCAATTTTTTCAAAGCTATTTAACTCAATATCAACTCATAAAAAAAACGTTCCTTATGAATGGAGTCAAAGATGCGTTTCCAAGGTTAATAAGGCTTTTAATGGAAACGAAGAAACTTTAAATTTCATAACTGAAATTAATAAAAGCGAATACGATTTGATGATTAACTCAAAAAAAGAAAATCTCGATAGAATAACTCAAAAATACGAGATTAATACATTTCAGGGAAATACTGATTATAGGTTTGAGACTGACGACATAAAATCATTTTACAACAACGCCGTTAATTGGGAAGACTCGATGAAACAAGAAACCTTAAAATTAATGGAGTAGATAAATTATGACAAACGATATAAATTTTTTTGAATCAGATTTAATAAGTAAACAAGAATCTCATAAAAGCTTTTTTTATTATGACTTTATATTGTATCTAGAAAATGAAAAGTCAATAACAAAAACCGCTTTAGAAGTCGGAAGGTCAGATATCAATTTACTTGATTCTATTACAGCTATTGGAAATCAAAATGCTAACTGGTATAACACAGAAAATCTAAATACTATTGACGAAAACGACTTTTTCGACTTTATTAATTTGAAACGATGTAATGAACCTGAAACAATTGATACAAGAAGCTCTCTTGAAAACAAGATAAATCGAAAAAGAGAGGAAGAACTGCTGAAGAAATTTACTCCAAAATTTTTAGAAGCTATCGAGGACGAGGATTTTGAATTTGGCTACATCTCTAAGAGCGAAACAATCATAAGAGAACAACTAGAAATTAATGCTTTAGCTACAAGAAATTGGTTAAATCATATTTTTATTAGGAACTTCCACAATGAAAAAATATTGATTGGAATTTTAAGAATACTAGGCCGGTTCGAAGAAAAGACAATATTTCCTCAGGGAAATACTATGGCTCTTGCCGCGCTATCGCACAAAAATCCGGAAATCAAGGAACTAGCAATAAGAGCTTTTGAAAACTGGTCTTCAATAAATAGCTTAAAAACACTTAAGAAAATAAAAGTTAAACCGGACTGGCTGCAAGAGTACCTAGTAGATGTGATTTCCGATTTAGAATCTGAATTATGTCTTACTTAGTTAGAAAAATAAATAAATCCAAATGGTTCCAAATAGATATTTCATCTGATAGCGACGCAAGCGGCGACGCTATTACGAATTGTTTAAGGACAAATAAAAACACTTTGTCTTTTTGGAAAATTAAAGACAAAAGAAATATAGAAAGCGTAATTTTAGCGTTAACGGCAAGCGCTGATCATCTCGAAACTATTGATATCGTGGTTCTTGAAAACAAAGAAATTGAAGAACAAATAGATGTAGTCCCAACAACGGGCAATTCCCCGTATGAGCCTATGAATTCGGCTCATAGAGACTTAACCGATATAACTTACTCAAAATTAGGTATAATAAAAGATTGTATAATCAAAGCTATTAGAAAAGATTTATTGAAAAGGTTCACGAGAAGCAAGTTGAAATCTATTTTAATAAAAGCGATAGAAAACGGCAAATTAAATCCTGAAGATTTAAAAGATAGCGTACGCTCTAAAGTGATATGAAATCCCCTTAATTTTATATTCTGTAAGATAATAGCAAATCGCTCAATCTCTATTAACAACAAGAACTGATTGGAGAAAAAGACTATACATAAAAAACGTGAAAATCGATATTGTTTCGAAAGACGAATGATCTAATCCGCTCTCGGCGGCGACCAACCGTCTCTTTTCCATTTTACTAACTCGATTTTAACGCTCCCAACGTAAAGCTTCATTTTCGCTTTAATCGGAACGCTCGCTTTGTCGTCGGAAAACCAGCCTTCAAAGTAGCCCTTTAAACCGTAAATTCCCGTCCATTTGGCTTTCCCGTTGAAATAAATTGTCCTTACGTTGTAATCTACGGCGTCGATTCCCACGGATTCAATCTTATTTTGAAAATTAATTATTGTGCGAACGTCGTCGTCGTCCATTATAGTAGGAACGCTTATAGTTTTGTCCATCTTAGTAAATTGTCTGGCTAAAAAAAACAAAGACAGTCCGTCGTTGTATTTTTTATCGGTATAGTAAGTAGAGTCGTAATATATCTTTTTTCTAATCCATTTTCTGTTTCTAATAAAACCGTCGTCGTAACGGTAGTCGATTTCCTGAAAATCCCAACTGCCGTCGCTAAGCTGCATATGTCCTTCGAACCTGCGCGAAAAAGCCAGAGAACTGTCAAGCCAACTTTCAAAGACGGCGTGCAACTCGACGAAGGGAATGTCGGGATTAGAGTCCATATTTGCCTTAGCCTTATAGGTTTGCACTCCGTAAATCTCGTCGGTTCCGTTCGTTTGGATTTTGATATGACCCAAAGTAATCCCGATGAACGAAACTTTGTATTCCAAAACTTCGCCTTGGCTTATAACGCCCGAAGCGTTAGCCGTACCGCTTATTAAAAATACGGCGCAGATATATAGAATGATTTTTTTCATACCTTAATAATTTAATCTCAATTCAAATATAGCAAATACTTTAATCAAAAGGGAAATCGAAAGTAAGAAACCATCCGAAATTGCCGCTCGCGACGGGTCCCAGCCCCCAAGAAGCCCCCGCTCCGAAATATATTACGTTGCTTACAAAGGTCGGAATTCTCTTTGCCGTAACGCCCGCTTCCGAATACATTAAGCCGCGAGTGTCTTTATAATATCCGCCGGATTCATATTTCCCCACGGAATAGTTGAACGCCAAATCCAAGCCTCTTCCTTGGTAAAGTCTAATCCCTAGCGCTCTCCATAATATATCCGACGTTTCAAATTCAAAACGAGCCGCAAAATATCTTTTGCCCGCGTATTTTGATATTGGCGCGGAGTAAAACGCCCCTTTTAATCCAATAAATAAATCTCTCGTTCTCATTTTATGGATATATTGAATAGGCGTTTTGTCGGCTGTGAGTCCCGCGTCCACAAGGACGTTTAGCATCATAGGCTTGTAACCGGTGTAAAAAGTGGGAACGGAGAACTCCAATCTGCCGTCCGTTCTATAAAAGCCTTTCTCGTCGGGTCTTATTCCGTATAAACTCTTAAGAGACAAACTCAAATCATAATTCGGTCCCAAATTTAAAGCGTTTCGAAAATTGTATTTCGCCGAGCCTCCAATCGTTTGAAACTCGCCCTCCATAACTGCGGGATTCTCTCTCCAGCCCATTTCCTTAAATATTGAACGGTTCGTGTTCGTCGATAAATTGAAATTTCTTGAACGCTCGTATCTCGCCGATAAATCTAAATTTCCGATTTCAGCGTTCGCCTCGATTTCAAAACCTTCGCTTTTATAAAAGTCGTAATAGTCAACGTGGAAAAAGCCGGCGATAAGAGTATTCACCAATCTATGATAATGTTCTTCTCGACCTATGATTGATAATTTGGAAAAAACCGTTCCAGTAAGTTCAAAATCGGCGTATCTCGATATATCAAAATCGTATGAAAGGGAAGCTCTTCCGATAGGCTTTTGCAATCCGAAACTGAACGCGCCGGTTCCGTTTAGGCTCAAGTTTTTATAGCTCGCGCTGGGCGACAAGCCGAACGATACCGACCCAACTCGGTTGAAGTCAACGTAAGGCATTAACAAAGTATATCGGAAGTCGCTCCTCTCCCCTTCGCTTCGCTTGGCGCTCGTGTCCGCTTTTACCAAACTGTCAACTTGCGCGTAGATTCTTTCTTCTTTGCGGCTCAACTCCAGCATTGAATTTCGCGCCCAGTAGTCGGTTTGGGAGGAATCCGCCAATGCGGCGACGGTTAATGATTTAATATCCGGCTCGTAAATCGAATCCGGCAACGGCTCGTTCACCGTAACGTCGCTATAAATGCTGGTGGCGTTAATGTTGACGCTGACGTCCATCAAACCTTTAACCACGTCAACCGCCGCTTTCGCTCTCACTTTTAAATATCCCGGATACCAAACGTCTTTTTTCGCCTCTTCGAATTTTTGAACTATTCTAACGCTGTCAACAAAAGAAATTGCGGTTTCTTCGGACGGATGCAAGTCCGCCTCGACTATATCATAACTGCCTTCGACGATTTTGATTACGCCCTCTAAACCGGGGAAAACTTCCGTCTGAGGTTTAACGCCGATTTCGTAGATAAATCTATCGTCCAAAATATTTCTTCCCAGCATTTCGTAATCATAGAAATCCAGCGCGTCCGAACTCAGAGGCGTTACGAATTTCGCGTCGATAAACTTGATTTCGTCGTCGTATAAATTGAAGAAACTGCCGAGAGCCATTAAATTTTTTTCCGGGTCCAAATTCGACGTTTGTCTCCGTTGTATAATCTCCGTTTTGTAAACATTCTCCTCGTAGTCGTTGAATCTTCGGGAGTAAGTCTCCATAATAAACATCTTATAATATTCTGGTACTTCTTCGCCGAAAGTCGCCGTTATAGAAACCGAATTATTGTCCGCTTTCGCGAAGACGCTGCCGTCCAACTCCATAACGAGCTTAGAGTATAGCTTGCCTTGCATAGTCTTTAATTTCTTTTGATTGTCTTCTTTTCTCCCTATAGCTCTTTTTATTACTTCTTCCGGCTCTATATCGCCCACAACCGTCGCTTTGTTCAAGCGAACCGGCGAAGGCTGCAATTTAACTATAACGGAATCCTGATTGTTCGAAACTTCGACAAATTTTGTATTGTAGCCGATAGATTTGATTTTTAGCTTGACTCCTTGTTCGAGAAATGGAACTCTAAAAAAGCCGCGGGTGGATGAATACGCGCCTTTATTTGTCCCCGCTACTCTAATCGAGGCTCCGGGTATAGGCGAGCCGTCTTTTTCGTTTATTATTCGTCCGGAAATTGAATAACCGGAATCCGCCGTCAATAAGTTGGCTGTAAAAAATAAGAACGATAAGATAAATAGAGTTAATTTCATTTTAATCGCTCGCGCATTCTTGAACAAAATATTTCTTTTAAGTATTCTACTCTACGCAAAAATCGCGAAAAAGTTTTCTCGAAAAGAATAATAATTAAATCGCGAAATACGCCAATTGGATATTTTTATTAACGGTATTTTCGGACTTAAGCTAAGGAGCGCCTAAATAATATTTACGCCTCGCTTAAACAATTCTTGAATATTACAGCTTATTTTATTAGTTTTGTTTCAGTTATAATAACTTTGACGATAATGGGAGCTTCGGATGAAAAGTAAGTTAATGCCGCCGAGCTATTTTAACGGATGTTTAATCGTTAGTTTCGTTTTATTACTATTGCTTCCTATTTATTTGGGAATAGCCGCGCCTTATAATTATTTGGGCATATTATTAATCGCTTTCGGTATAGTATTGAACTTGTGGGCTGATAAGCTGATAAAGAAATTTGAGACGACGGTTAAGCCTTACGAAAAACCGAGTTATCTAATAACTAACGGACCTTTCCGAATTAGCCGCCATCCAATGTATTTTGGAATGGCGTCGATACTATTCGGCGGGGCGGTTATATTCGACTCGCTGTGGTTCTTAATTTGCGGAGTTTTGTATATTATTTCCGTCGAGATTCTGTTTATTTCAAAGGAGGAAAATAATATGAAGGCGGCTTTCGGCGAGCAGTTTCTTGAATACAAAAAGAAAGTTAGGCGTTGGATTTAAATTGTTTGCGAAACTTAAATATTGTTCTTACTTTTTAATTGTAACTTTATTAACAATTAGCGTATTAGCGTTCGTTAAATGCGACGGATACGAGGAGGATAAAATAATGAACGAGAAAAAAGAAATACCGGAAAGCGAGCCAAAAGACACGTTAAACGTTGAAATAAAAATTGTTTACGACAACGTATCTATAGACGGCTTCAAAGCCGACTGGGGTTTTTCCTGCCTTATAGCCGATTCAATTTTGTTCGACACCGGCGACGAAGGAGATATACTGCTATCGAATTTGAGTAAATTCGGAGCGGATTTATCGAAAATCAAAACGGTCGTTATTTCCCACAACCATCACGACCACTACGGCGGCTTGCGCGATTTGGTTAAAGCGGCGAAGAATTTGGAAAAGATTTACTGTCCGCCCGACGCCGTCGAAACGGTGGAATCCGCCGCGAAAGGAAGCGAAGCCGAAATAATCGTAGCGGACGAGTTCTTAAAAATAACCGAGAACGTTTACAGCGCTAAGTCGATAGACGGCGAATATAAGAACAATCCTATACAAGAGGTTTCCTTAATAATGACGGAGGGAAACAAGATAGGCGTTATAACCGGCTGCTCGCATCCGGGCGTCGAAAATATAGTCGAAGCGATAGCCGACCAATACCCAAACAAAAAAATCAAGTTCGTTATCGGCGGTTTTCATTTGATAGGCAAAAGCGAAAGTCAACTTAAGTCCGTTTACGAGAAGCTAAAGAAACTAGGAGTCGAAAAACTTGGCCCCGCCCACTGCAGCGGCGAAGACGCGAAGGATTTCTTTAAGGAGTTATACGGCGACGATTATATTTTTACTTCCGCTGGAGTTGTTTTGGAAATCGAAGAATTGATGAAATAGACGCTAAAACGGTCAGTTTTTTAAACGCAAAAAAATTCAATCCAAAAGCGCGACAACAACGCATATACAAAAATAATTTAATTTTGGAAAAATCGCAATTTTTATATAGGCGGTTAGCCTTGCCTAGTCGCTATTCTACTATGATTTTTATTTCATTCAACAATATCGGCTCATTTGGAACTAAGATTTTCGATTCTTTATATTTGCAGTTATATTTTTGCGTCGAAAGCTCTTGAGAAAACGAATTCGTTCTATAAAATATACGGCGGGATAAATCATGAGTTCAGAAACCGTTTTAGCTATAATTAACAAAAACAAAGTCCACGGCGACGGGGTGATTTCAATTCTAGACGAAATCCAGTCAAAGTATGGATACCTTCCCGAAGACGCTCTAAGAATGGTTGCGGACAAATTAAAGAGACCCTTAACCGAAATATACGGAGTGGCGACGTTTTACAAATCCTTTAGCTTAATACCCAAAGGCGACAATCATATAACCGTATGTTTGGGCACCGCCTGCCACGTTAGAGGCGGACCGGCGATAGCCGACGAGTTCCAAAAACAATTGGGAATCGCGCCCGGCGAAACGTCGGAAGATAGGAGATACTCTCTGGAGACCGTCAATTGCCTCGGAGCTTGCGCTTTGGGTCCCGTAGTCGTGGTTAACGGCAGATACAAATCCAAAGTAAAAGAAAACAAAGTAAAAGGAATAATCGAAGAAGCCGACAAAGAATTAGATTCGGTTGACTTCCATAAAGCAGAGGGAGCTTTCCCAATAGAAGTAAGTTGTTTAAAGTGCAATCATAGCTTAATGGACCCATACGTTCTTATCGACGGCAAACCTTCCATCAGACTAACTATGTCTTTCGGCAGAAAACACGGTTCTTTGCGCCTGACTTCTATTTACGGCAGCTACAAAATTAAAACCGAGTACGAGATACCTATGGATACGGTAGTTCAATTTTTCTGCCCGCATTGCCATACGGAATTTAGAGGAGGTCCGAGTTGCCCCGAGTGCGGCGAAAGTATGGTGCCAATGCGAGTAAAAGGCGGGGGTATAGTTTACATCTGCCCGCGTAGAGGCTGTAGCGGACATTTGCTTGATATATGATGTTGAAAAATATGATTATTTAAAATAGAAGGAGTTTTAAATGCCGAACGCGTCTTCATTTGAGAAGCTTGAGAGATTGAATTCGATGCGGGAGCTTGAAATACTTTACAAAAGGTTGGCTAATTATCTTGCCATAGAGAAACCTCAGCTTGTGATTTGCGCGGGCACGGCTTGCCACGCGAGCGGTTCCAAGGGAATCATTCGAGTCATAAAGCAATATTTTATAGAGAATCAACTTCAAGATAAAATATCTTTAAAAATTATCGGGTGCCACGGTTTTTGCGAAATGGGACCGTCGATTTTGGTTAAACCGCAGGGCGCTTTTTATCCTCAAGTAAAACCGGAAAGCGTCCCCAAAATAGTTGACGCCGTTATCGACGACGACTACGTCGAAGAATTGATTTACAGCGATTCCGAAATCGGCAAGAAATATTACGAACACAACGAAATCCCATTTTTTAAAAAACAAGTCAGAAGCCTGCTCGAATCAATTGAATATATCGACCCAATCAGGATTTACGAATATTTAGCGCACTCCGGCTACAAAGCTTTGTTAAACGTTTTGGGCGAGATGGATCCGAGCGAGGTAATAAAGGAAGTAACAGCCTCGAAAATAAGAGGCAGAGGCGGAGCCGGCTTCCCCACCGGAGTGAAATGGGAAATGCTCGCAAATAAGAAAGGATACAAAAACAAATATATTATTTGCAACGCCGACGAAGGCGACCCGGGAGCTTATATGGACGGCAACCTTCTGGCGGGCAATCCCAATGGCGTTATTGAAGGAATGATAATCGGAGCTTACGCTACCGGAGCTACCGAAGGCGTCGTTTATGTCAGAAACGAATATCCATTGTCGATTAAGAATCTCTCTATCGCTTTGAGGCAAGCGAGAGATATGGGGTTGCTCGGCAAGAACATTTTAGGAACTGGTTTCGATTTTGATATTAGAATAGTAAGAGGCGCCGGAGCTTTTGTATGCGGCGAGGAGACGGCTCTTATCAGGTCCGTCGAAGGCAAAGTCGGCGAGCCGCGCCAACGGCCGCCGTATCCCGTCGAAGAAGGACTCTACGGACAACCGACGATAATCAATAACGTAGAAACTTGGGCGAATATCCCGCTGATAATCCGAAAAGGCGGCAAAGAATACGCAAAAATCGGAACTAAAGGAAGTACTGGAACAAAGATATTTAGCCTCGTTGGAAAAATTAAAAATACCGGCTTAGTCGAAGTTCCGATGGGAATGACTATAAAAGAAATTGTTTACGATATAGGCGGCGGCTCCGATAGCGACGCTAAAATCAAAGCAGTGCAGACCGGAGGACCGTCCGGCGGTTGTATTCCCGTCGATAAATTCGACTTGCCTATAGATTACGACAGTTTGAACGAAGCCGGCTCTATTATGGGCTCCGGCGGAATGATTGTAATGGACGAAAAGACTTGTATGGTTGACGTCGCCAAGTACTTCGTAGGATTCCTCAAAGACGAATCTTGCGGCAAATGCTTCACCTGCCGCAAAGGAACGCAAAGGATGTACGAAATACTCGACGACATAACGAGCGGCAGAGGCTCTTTAGAACAACTTGATTTGCTTGAAGAATTAGCTTTAGTAATTAAGGACACGACGATGTGCGGCTTGGGACAAACTGCTCCCAATCCGGTTTTATCGACATTGCGATATTTTAGAAACGAATATATCGAGCATATAAAGAATAAGCGCTGCGAAGCGGGCGTTTGCAAAGACCTGGTCGGCGCGCCTTGCCAATCCGCTTGCCCAATCGACACGGAGGCTTGGAGATATATCGCTCATATCGCTCGCGGCGAATACGAAGACGCTTATTTGGCTATTAGAGAAGCGAATCCTTTCCCCTCTGTTTGCGCGAGAGTTTGCAGCCATCCTTGCGAGAAGAGCTGCCGAGCTGGAACGGTTATGGGCGAATCGGTCGCTATAAGAGCGCTGAAAAGATTCGTAACCGATAAAGTTGACCCGAATATCTACAAGCCGAAAAAAGAAAAGCTAGAAAAAGAAAGACGCGTCGCCGTCGTTGGAGCCGGACCTTCCGGTTTAACGGCGGCGCATAAATTGTCGTTGCTGGGCTATAAAGTCAGCGTTTTCGAAAGAGCCGAAAAACCCGGCGGTATGTTGGTAAGCGGAATACCTTCTTACAGACTGCCGAAAGAGACGCTCCAAAAAGAAATCGATATGCTAATCGACGAGAACGTTACTTTGGAATGCAACAAAGCTTTGGGCAGGGACTTTACGATTAGAACCCTGTTCGACGGCGGCTTCAAAGCAGTATATTTAGCTATGGGAGCGCACAAGAGCAAGTTGCTCGACATAGAGGGCGAGGACTTGGACGGCGTTTTCCCCGCTCTCGATTTCTTGAAGTCGTTTAATATGGAAAGCGAAAAGAAAGCGAAGGGCAAAGTAGGCGTAATTGGCGGCGGCGACTCCGCGGTGGACGCCGCTAGGGTCGCGCTAAGACAGAAAAACGTCGAGAGCGTCGCTATTCTATATAGAAGAACTCGCAAAGAGATGCCCGCTTTGCAACACGAGATAGACGCCGCTATAGACGAAGGCGTGGATTTAAAAACATTGGTCTCCCCCGTTAAAATCGAATCGAAAAGGGGCAAACTGAAAGGCGTCGTTTGCGTCAAGAATAAGTTAGGCGACGTCGATTCGAGCGGCAGAAGAAGACCGGAACCGATAAAAGGCTCCGAGGAGCTATTGCCTTTCGACACTTTAATAGTTACAATCGGCGACACCCCCGACGTCGGCTATATTAAATATATGGAGGTCGAAACAAGCCGTTGGGGAACGATTGAAGTCAACGAAGAAACGCTGGAGACGAATATCGACGGGGTATTCGCCGGCGGCGACGTCGTAACGGGTCCGAACACCGTAGTGGACGCCATAGCCGCCGGCAAGAAAGCCGCCGTAATGATGGACAGATACGTAAACGGCGAGAAATTAGCTCAACCGATGGAAAGGAAGCTACCCGAAGTTTACGTAGCTCCTCCGCCGGAGACCGACGAAGAAGAAGCGGAAGACGAACCGCCGAGAGTGGAACTTCCAACTATTCCGGTAAAAGACAGGAAGAACAATTTAAAGGAAGTCGAGAAAACGTTAAGCGAGGAGCGCGCTAAATACGAAGCGTTGAGATGTATGAGATGCGACCTTGAGTTTACTTACGAAGAAAATAAGAAAAGAGAACAAGAAGATATAAAAGAACAAGTTGCCGAGGAAGGAGGCGTTAAGATATGATTAATTTAACCGTGAACGGAGTTAAAGTTTCCGTCGAAGAAGGAATGACTCTACTCGAAGCCGCCGAGTTCTTAGGTATTCCAATACCTACCTTGTGCCATATGGAAGGCTTAAGTTCTTACGGAGCTTGCAGGCTTTGCGTAGTGGAAATAGGCGAAGGAGACAAAACAAAACTAGTAAGCTCTTGCACCTATCCGGCGCAAGATGGTTTAGTTGTAAGAACTTCTTCGGAAAGAGTCGTCAAAGCGCGAAAAATGGTTATCGAATTATTGCTCGCCACCTGTCCTCAATCAAAAGTAATACAAGACTTGGCGTCGAAATTCGACGTCCATCAGCAGAGGTTCAAACAAGAGTGGGACGACTGCATCCTTTGCGGCTTGTGCGTGCGGATGTGCCATGAGCAGATGATGTCCGGCGCGATAGGCTTCCGAGGCAGAGGCGAAACGAGAAGCATCGGCACGCCTTTCGATATGCAATCGGATATTTGCCGTCAATGCGGCGGATGCATTTACGTATGCCCAGCTTGCTCGCTAAGATGCACTTACACGGACAAAGAACAAGCGATTTGCAACGGATGCGTCAACATAAGCGCCCCCTGCGTGGAAAAAGACATATTCCACGATATGATGTGCTATATGGATCCCTGCGCCGCTTGCGAAATAGTTGACAGTTAAATTATAAATTTTAAATAAAATAAGGAGATTTAAAGGTGTATTACTCAAGAGTAAACTCATCAGCCGCGACCTTGTCGAAGAACAGGACGGAAGAATCGATTAATCCCGCATCGGGGATGTGCGTAACTTGCGTGGACGGTTGCATCGGAATGTGCGAAATCGGCAAGTCCGCTTACAGAGGACACGAAGTTATTTATCCGCAACCTTTCGGCGTCATTACCACCGCCGCCGAAAAGAAATATCCAGTCGATTACGGCGATTTTAATATTATGGGAACAGCCGTCGGCGCTCACGGAGTCGAAGCCGACAGCGACAAGGCTATTTTCCCAGCCGTAAATCTCGAAGTGAAATTCGGACACGACAAAGGACTTAAGTTCAGATATCCATGGATTATTCCGGGAATCGGCTCGACAAACGTAGCCAAGAACAATTGGGAAGGAATCGCCATCGGTTCGGCGCTTGCCGGAACGGGCTTGACTATTGGCGAGAACGTCGCCGGTATGGATATGGAATCGAAAATCAATAACGGCAAAGTCGTCGATACTGTCGATTTGAAGCGACGCGTCAAATTATACAAAGACTATATGCGAGACGGCTACGGCGCTATTGTTTTGCAATCGAACGTAGAAGACACCAGACTCGGCGTCCAAGAATACGCCATCGAAAAACTTGGCGTCGAAGCGGTCGAGCTAAAATGGGGGCAAGGCGCCAAAAATATCGGCGGCGAAGTGAAAATTAAGGACTTAAAGAAAGCGAAGGAATTGTATAACAGAGGTTATGTCGTATTGCCGAATCCGACCGACCCGGACGTTGAAAAGGCATTCAAGAACGGCGCTTTCCACGAATTCGAGAGACATTCGCGAATAGGAATGGTAATCGAAGAGAATTTCGCTTCGAGAGTTGAAGAATTGCGCAAAGCCGGAGCGAAATATATTTTCTTGAAGACGGGCGCTTACAGACCCGCCGACTTGGCGAGAGCCGTTACTTTCGCCTCGAAATACGGAATCGACCTTTTGACCGTTGACGGAGCCGGCGGCGGAACCGGCATGAGCCCTTGGCGAATGATGAACGAATGGGGTATGCCGCCCGTTGAAATACACTCGCTCACTCACGACTACGCGAAGCGTCTGGACGATATGGGCAAGAAAGTGCCGACTCTGGCGTTCGCCGGCGGATTTACTTTCGAAGACCAAATCTTCAAGGGCTTGGCTCTCGGCGCGCCTTATACGAAATTAATCGGTATGGCTCGCTCGCCAATCGCCGCGGCTATGGTTGGAAAAACTATCGGTTATTCAATCGACGATAATCAATTGCCGGTTTACGTAGGACGTTTCGGTAAGTCGAAAGACGAGGTTTTCGTTACTTCCACAGAGTTGCGTAAAGAGCTCGGCGACGACGAATTCGAAAAATTGCCCGCCGGAGCCATCGGGCTTTACACTTACTACGAGCGCTTGGCTCAGGGCTTGAGGCAGTTGATGACAGGCTCGAGAAAGTTCGGAATCGATTACCTATCCAGAGACGATTTAGCCGCTCTCACCGAAGAAGCTCACAAGCGAAGCGGAATTCAATTCGTTACGGAAGTCGATAAAGACGAAGTGGACGAAATGTTCAAGAATATGTAACGACGCTGTCTAACTCATTCCCAAATTGCAATTTGGGAATGAGTTAAAACATACCGTCATCCGCACCCAAAATAAATGGAGTCCATAAAAATGATTAACGATGTACGTTTTTTCAAAATGCTAGAGTTCGACAATATTGAAGAAAAAGAGAGAATAAATATCAAAAAGAATAAAAAGAGGTTTGAAAAATGAAAAATGTTGAAAAAGCGGACAGAATTCACTTAGGTAGTCTAGTGGACGACTTGAAACAAGGAAAATTTGTAATTCCCGAATTTCAAAGAGAGTTTGAATGGCAACCTTGGGACGTGCTTGATTTGATAAAATCTATCTTTATGGATTATTATATAGGGACGCTTTTACTTTGGAAGGGTAGTAAAGAAAATTTCAAGATGTTAAGTTGCGAAAACATTTATGGATATGACGACGAGGATGACCGTCAACATATTATTCTCGACGGTCAGCAAAGATTAACGGCTATTTATTATTCCTTTTTTCAACCCAGCAAGCCCTTTCCTGACAGAGCGAAACCTATGGTTTATTTCCTCAATATAGAAGCTTTTTTAGAAAAGGATTATGAAAAGACTTTTTGGTATGACTCGCTAACCAAAAAGAATATCGCTTTGCTTGAGAATATTGACCAGCAATACGAAAACCATATCTTTCCTTTAGGCGTTATGAAGAAAGGGACTTGGGGAACTAGCGATTGGATTAAAGGTTATAGAGACTATTGGAACGAGAAGGCTGAGCGAGAAAAAGCCGACGATGAAGAAGGAAGTGATAAAAAGAAATATTATGAACAACTATCAAATAACGCCAGAACGTTTAAAGAAGCAATTGAAGAACTTTTTAATCAATATTTTATAAGTTATATTGAACTCGACCGAGACATTGAGATAGCTAAAGTTTGCGATATTTTTACTCGAATTAACTCTAAAGGCGTAAGATTAGATATTTTTGATTTGTTAAACGCTATTTTAAGACCTAAAGAAATTCACTTAAAGAATATGTGGAAAGAGAAGAAGGACGACTTATCATATACCGATTCAAAGAAAATGAAAATATATATTTTGCAAGTTATGTCGATACTTGAGCAGTCCTATTGTAGCCCTAAATATCTATATTATTTAGTACCCGAAGCAAAAAAAACCGTTAAGAACAAGGACGGTTCTAAAGAACAAGTTGTCTTGATTGAAGATAGCAAAGATTTTATACGTCGCTGGGAAAAATCGGTTCAAGCCTTGCAAAATGCTATAAAGAATCTCAAAAGCCCTAGAGATTTTGGCGCGATACATCCTAAATTTGTTCCTTATCCTTCAATTATTCCGCCTTTTGCGGCTATAAAAAGTTACGTTGAAATCCTACAAACTCCAAATAAATTGGATATACAATCTAAGATTAGAAAATGGTATTGGGCTTCAATTTTTACAAATAAATATTCCAGTTCGGTTGAATCTACCGCGGCTAAAGATTTTCAAGATTTGAAGAAATGGTTTGAAGACGACGACGAAGAACCCGAAGTTATAAGTGAATTTATCAGTTCATATAGAAATATTGATTTGATAAATGATAATCCTAAGGGTTCCGCTATTTATAACGCTATATTCAACCTTCTGGTTATTAACGAGGCAAGAGATTGGTCTAGCTTTGAATTGCCCGAATACGATTCGCTCGACGACCATCATATAGTTCCGCATTCGATATTTCACGAACAAGCCGGTAAAAGCATCAATTGTATTCTTAATCGAACTCCTCTATCATCTTCAACAAACAAGCATAGAATTAGAAACAGAATGCCTAATGAATACTTAAAAGAGATGTTTGACAATAACGATAATGAAAAAGTTTATAAGATATTAGAATCTCATTTAATAAGCAGGAAAGCCGTTTTAATTTTGTTGCGTAAGCCATTTACTAAACAAGATTTTGATGATTTCTTACGTGAAAGAAAAAACACGATACTGAATGCTATAGACAATTTACTTATTAAA
The DNA here is from genome assembly GCA_964509335.1 of uncultured Hyphomicrobiales bacterium. Taxonomy (GTDB): domain Bacteria; phylum Bacteroidota; class Ignavibacteria; order Kapaibacteriales; family UBA2268; genus CAZDXB01. The sequence goes on from CAZDXB010000005.1 coordinate 117,037, forward strand.
GACAAAGTGGAAATCCCAATAGAATTGAGGGAATTAGATGAAAGTATTGAAGATATAGAAAAAAAGCTACGTAGTTTAATTTCGAGAAATTACTCAAACGATTTTGAAACTTATAGAAAGACAATTCCCGGACATATTCAAGAAAAAGTGCAAAAGCGTATTAATACTGAATTGAAAAAGAAACCCGGACTAACTCACGACACTTTCGATAATTTTACAGAAAGACTTAAATACTTCGACTTATTTGAATATTATGATACAATCGTGTCCAAGGAGAACTGGGACGACTTTCAAGATATATTCCAAAATAAGGAAAATTTACAAAACAGATTTAATCAATTATCTACGTTAAGAAACAATATTCGTCATTCAAGAGATGTTTCAGAAATAGAAAAACATGACGGAGAAGCCGCTATTGCTTGGTTTAATCAAACATTATCTAATAACCCCAGCAAAGGAGTAAAGAATGAGTAACGAATCAACTATTACTTCTCTAAAGTATGGAACTTCGCTCACATATTGCGAAACGACGGAATCGGCTATGGAAATTATTTGGAACATTTCACTTATCTTTTATTTCTGAAAATGGCGGACGAGTATTCCAAACCGCCTCATAATCGAGAAATTCCAATTCCCGAAGGTTACGTTGGAACGCTTTTAAGAACAAGAGAGGGGACGAACTCGACAGACATTACGCTAAGACTTTACGGGCGCTTTCGAAAACTAAAGGTATGCTCGGCAAAATTTTTATTAAATCGCAGTACAAAATACAAGACCCGGCGAAACTCTACAAAATTATCGATATGGTGGACAAAGAAGAGTGGAGCAGTATGGGATCCGAACTAAAAGGCAGTATTTACGAGGGACTTCTGGAAAAAAACGCCGAAGACGTAAAAAGCGGCCCGTGACAATATTTCACCCCGAGAGTCTTGATAAAAGCGATGGTCGAATGCTTACCTTGAGGATAAGTTATATCCTCATTCCCAAATTACAATTTGGGAATGAGTTATACATGGTATGAGTTATGGCTCTTATTTTAGTATAGAGGCGAGCCGACGCTCGCCTCTACTTTCAAAACAAGCTGCTTATAATCAATAATTCTCTTCTTTGACTTGGAAGTATCCTTTTGGGTGTAGGCAAGCGGGGCATTTTTCGGGCGGTTGGTCGCCTTCGTGAACGTAGCCGCAGTTGTTGCACTTCCAGAATACTTTGCCGTCTCGCTTGAATACGACGCCTTTCTCGATGTTCTCGAGCAGTTTCAAATATCTTTTCTCGTGTTCCTTTTCGACTTTGGCTATCATACTAAAAGCCGTAGCTATATCTTTGAAGCCCTCTTCTTTTGCCGTTTTGGCAAATTCGGGATATAGTTCCGTCCACTCTTCGTTTTCGCCTTCGGCGGCGGCTTTTAAGTTTTCCGTCGTCGTTCCGATTTTGCCCGCTGGATACGTAGCCGTTATTTCCACCGGTCTTCCTTCGAGAAATTTGAAAAATCTTTTAGCGTGCTCTTTTTCCTGCAGAGCGGTTTCCGTGAATATGTTGGCTATCTGGACGTAGCCTTCTTTTCCCGCGACTTTAGCGAAAAATTCGTAGCGATTCCTCGCCTGAGATTCGCCCGCGAACGATTTCAGCAAGTTCTTTTCCGTTTGACTGCCTTTTAATTCCATACTTTGCCTTTCATAATTATAAACGATAAAACTTTAGTTTATAGTCGCTAAACAAATTAACGACAAATATATAACTCGCTCGTCGATTTTGCAAAGTTATTATAATTATTTCATAGTTTTGCGTCTATGGAAGCTATAGAGGCTGTCTAAAAACTCAAATATATTGATTGTAACGCCCTTCGGGTAAACCCGAAGGTTGACGTAATCTCATAACTGGCGCGTGTTTTCAAAGAAAAGTCAACCTCAAGGCTTCCCTTGAGGGTAGTAAAAACAGAGTTATTAGACAGCTTCTATAGTTATTTGTAAGACGAATTTTCTTAGTTTAGAACTGATGTTGAATCGCGTTTGAGGAAAAAGATGAAAGACGAGAAAATATGCGTATTTTGCGCCGCCAGCGAGAGATGCGACAAAATATATCTGGAGGAGGCGGCTAAGTTAGGCAAAGCGCTTGCCCGCGGCGATAGGACTATAATATACGGCGGCGGCTCGGTAGGGCTTATGGGAGCTTTGGCAAACGCCGCTCTTGACGAGGGCGGGAAAGTAATCGGAGTGATAACGGAGTTTCTGCGCCATCTGGAGTTGGCGCATAAAGATATATTAGAGATGAAAGTGGTCAAGGGACTGCACCCGCGCGAAGAGATTATGCTGCGCGAGTCGGATTGCCAGATAGCTCTTCCGGGCGGCATCGGCACTTTTTCCGAGCTATTGCAAGCGATAACGTGGAAGCGGCTGTGGCAAATCAATTCGAAAATCATCATCGTTAACGTAAACGACTATTTCAATCATTTGTTAGACGCCTTAAACAAATCGATTGAAGAGAGATTTCTTAAGGAAGAATTTGCGAATCTTTGGACGGTCGTTTCATCCGCCGAGGAGGCTGTTGATTTGCTCGAGTGATAAGACGCGAAATGTTTATTTAGGAGCGGCTCATAAATCGACGTCGGGGATACTAGTTGATACATCATAGGCGCGTCGAGGAAGGTTTTAGTAGCGACAGGTCTCGACCTGTCGCTACGATGTGATGTTAGTAAAAGTATAAAAAAGTTCGGGTCGTTTTATTGCAAATATTTAGCCGTCAAATTGTTAATCTTCCTCTAAATCGACAAATTCGAGGACTTTTGGAATTCCCGCTCCGTGTCTTTGTATGTAGAAGTTTTGACTGGTCATATCAATCACGGTAGATTCGCCTAAAAAATGGTATTCTTCCGAACGAACCGCTACGTCCACCTTCGGCGCGAAGTAATCCAATATTATATCGGGGTCTCTTTCGTATTCGTCGCCTTCGATTCTAGCGGAAATAGATATAATCGGCTCGCCTACGTTTATTAAAAGCAATTGAGATAAATCGTGGTCGGGAACTCTTATTCCTACGTGTTTCCGCTTGGGGTTTTGCGCGAACTTTGGAACGTTCTTGGTTGCCGGAAGAATAAAAGTAAACGGTCCCGGAATCAATCCTCTAATAGTCTTGTAAGCTTTGTTATCGACGTTAGCGAACTCAGCAATATTCGACAAGGAATCGCAAAGAAAAGTAAGCGGTTTCTTTTGCGATATCTTTCTTACCGCTCTAAGTTTACTAATCGCTGTTTTGTTTGACAGTTGGCATCCTAAAGTAAATCCCGTGTCCGTTGGATAAAGCGTTACGGCTCCGTTCTTAATCGCCTCCGCTACTTTCTTAATCTTTCTAATTTCAGGAGTTTTTGAATGGACGGTGAATATCTCTTTCGCCATAAAAATCCTTTTTTGTTAATACTACCTTCAGCAAAGTTACTGTCTATCGGTATTGACGGTTGAATTTATTTTTAATTTTTATTTAGCTTTTTGTTTTTTCTTTTGTAATAAACATAAATTGGAATGCCTATTCCCGTAAGCGCTAATCCGAAGACAGAGTTAATTATTTCGGTTCTTCCTTCGACGTAGTTTAAAATATCGTTGTATAGAGTGAATATAACAAATACCGTGGCGAAAGCGACAAAAATCGCCGGCAGCCACGGGTAGCCTATTACTTTGTAGGGGCGATGAGCGTTAGGCATCTTCTTTCTCAACACGAAGACGCCGTAAGCTCCCATTGCATAGAATATCCAGCTAACGAAAATCAACATATTGGTTAGAATATCGAAAGTGCCGCTCAGAACGAGAACGCAAGACCAAACGGCTTGAATTAGCAGAGCGTTAGCCGGCGTTTTGTTTTTAGGGTGAACGAAGCCGATTTTCTTGAAAAAAACGCCGTCTCTCGCCATTGCGTAGTAAACGCGCGCGCTTACCATAATAGCGCCGTTCGAGGTTCCGAAAGTCGAAATCATAACCGCCGCCGCGACTAAGCCGCCGCCAATCGGTCCTATCACTTTTTCCGCTAAATCCGAGGCGACTAATTTCGAGCCCGCCATCTCGTCGATAGGAATGATATAAAGATACGCTAGGTTAATCAGAATGTAAACTGAAATTACAATTATAGTACCAACGGTGAGAGCCAAGGGGATGTTTCTTTGCGCTTTTTTGACTTCGCCCGCTATGTATGTAATGTTATTCCATCCGTCGTAAGACCAGAAAGCGCCGGAGAGAGCCAAAGCGATTCCGCCGGCTAAGCCGTATTCTACGTTCGTCAGCGCGTCCGACGAAAAATTATCGCTAGAGCCGTTGCCAAATAAGAATCCAGCGGCGACGATGATTAATATCGCTACGACTTTCATAGTCGTGAACACTCCGGCTATTCTACCGCCGAACAGCACGCCGAGATAATTGACGAAGGATAAAAACGAAATCACGCCTATCGTTAGAAGCTTTTCCCCTATGTTTCTGACTGGGAAGATATCCCCTATGAACGGTATATGGATGAATATTTGGTTTTCCACTTCCGGGGAAAATCTCGGCAAGTCGAAGAAGTAACCGGCGTAGTGAGAGAAAACGTAAGTGATGGAAGCGATAGAGCCGGTTTGAATAACGGCGAAGATAGCCCAACCGTATAAATAAGCAAAAAAGTCTCCGTACATCTTTTGGAAATAAATGTATTGCCCGCCCGTATGAGGTAACAACCCCGCGACTTCAGCGTTAGTTAAAGCTCCGAACAACGTGATTACGCCCGCGACCGCCCAAAGCGCTAATAACAGCTCCGGCGAGCCTAACTGCTCCGCCATAGTAGAGGGTTTCTTGAAAATCCCCGAACCGATAACGGCTCCAATCACAATCGAAGTCGTTATGAATATGCCTAGTTTGGGAACAAGCTTGCCGTTCTTTTCTTCAGCGCTTTCTTTCATTACCCAGCGGCTTTTGTGAAAAATAAATACAAAAATAACTACTATAGTCTTTTAAGCAATAAGTTAAACTCAAAAAACGTTCCCCAAATTGATTCTTTAAATAGGCGCGCAGCCGCGACATCGCTTTAAATGTACGCGGAAATTTACGCTAATCTCCTATGAATATTTTGGATTTTTGTATCAGTTTATTAAATTATATGTGTAAAAATTTACACACTTTTAAGAAAAATTAAAATAAAAGGAGGAATAGAAGGTCTAAAAGGACTGGAATTAAGGAAGTAAGTTTTACAATTTTAAGCGATTAATGATAGTAGCTTTACTTGCGGGATTTATAATAGGATATATTTTGGCGATTCCGCCGGGACCGGTGGGGGTAACGGTTATGCGTTTAAGTCTGGACAAAGGCATAAAGCATAGCGTTTTGGCGGCTACCGGCGCTGGAACGATGGATTTTATATATTGTCTTATTATCGTATTCGCAACGTCGGCGATGTTAAGTTTAGCCAGCGGCTTTTTTAACGATTACCCTGTTCTTCTACTTGGATTTCAAATATTCGTCGTAGCGTCCGTTATTATTTACGGTATAGTAAATATTAAACTTAAAGATAAAATTGAGAATCCGGAAAAAAAACGACCTCCCAGTAAGTTTAAGTTTTTAAAAAAACTATCGCATCGCGGTCCTTTCTTCCTCGGTATTGGAGTTGCGATTGCCAACGTCGCTAACCCGACCTTTTTACCTTCGCTCGCTTACATTACATTAAACGCCCATGAGTTCATCCTCGCTGACAGAAGCTTTTTGACTAATTTGACTTTTGCCTTTGCTTTTGGATTTGGGAATTCCGCTTGGCTATACACTGTTTCAAAGGTATTGGTTCATTATAAAGGACAGATGTCCACTAAGGTATTGGCTCGAATTCACCAATTCGCCGGCTACGCGTTAGTAGCCTTCGGAGCGGTTTTGGGTTATAAAGTTTTTGCTTCCACTAATTGGAATGAGATTTTACGTTATGTATTCTCTTTTCAGTAAACGAAAAACGGAAAACTGAAATATTATCTTTTGTCGAAATGTTGATAGTCTTTTAGCGATTTAAAATCGCCGCCCCATCGCCAACCTCTTTCTTTAAATGCTTTGACTATTGCGCCGTTTGCCTTTAAAGTTCCGGGAATATTAGGGTCGTATTGGGCGCCCTTTGGAGCTATCCTGCCGCTTTTGTAAACGGCGGGGTTGTTGAACGGGTTGATGTCGATAGCTCTTCCGAAAGCGTGGTTGGAAAGTCGCTTCGTTCCGGCGATTGTTCTATAGCAGAAAGCCGAGGTATTGTTGTCAGCCATAGACGCGTTGTCCGACCAGTCGTATTCAACTATGGGAATAGCTCTCGCTATTGGGAACTTTTCTTTTTTGATAATGTCGAATATCTCGACTAGGTCTTTTTTCAGAACTTTGTTAATAACGAGCTGCCCTCTGTGCAACTTTCCGTCGAAGGAATAGTATTCGACGTCGATAATAACAAGCTCGTCGATAATTTTTTTAGGCGCGTCGGTATTTTTGATTGATTCCTCAAAAGTCATATCCGAATCTACTATGACTTTGCTTTTCGACGCTAATTGCGAGAACCCAAGCAGCAAGAACAAAACGAAAGCTATAGATTCGCTCCAAATATTATGTTTGTTTTTCATAACTAAATAAAAATCCTCCTTTAGCTTAAAGTTTATTTTTTTATCTTTGAAAATACAAAGATGAAAATTAAATAAGTAATAAAAAAATAAAAAGAAGATGGCTAAAAAGAAGGGAAAAGCGGACGCCAAGCGAAGACCGGGAAAATATTCGAGCGGCGAGCGCGATCCGAAGAAAAAAGAAGAAAAATTTGAATTCAGCTTTAGAAACAAAAAGTTTAGAGCGGCGCTGCCGTTTATTGTAGCCGCGCTGGTATATTGGTGGATTTGGATTGTTCCTACGGGGGAAAAAGTCAAGGACCCTTGGTACGCCGCGGTTCATTTAGTAGATTCGGCTCGCAAGACGAATAATCCGAAATTAAAGACGGAGCTTTTAAATAAAGGCGGGAACGAGCTTAAACGATTAGTCGCGGAGCATCCTTATCACGCTCGAATACATTTTTTTCTCGGCTACTATTATTTCGCCAAAAAGAATTGGGACTCTGCGTTAGTTAAACTAAAAAAAGCGGCGAAAATGGACAGCGGAGCGACTATAAATCCCGTTTGGCATCAAGCGAACGAATTAATAGTTAAGGCGGCGGTCAATAAAAGCCTGGCTTTGCGGAATCAAAACAAACCTCAAGAAGCTTTAAATGTGTTGTTAAACGCTTCAAAATACGGACAAAACAATCCCGTATTGAATAAATTCATTGGAGACGCTTACTTCAGAAAGGGAGAATACGATTTAGCTTTGAAGTATTTTCTCCATAGCTATAAGTTTAATCAAAAGGACGCGGATTTGTGCAATATGATTGGGGTTCTTTATAAATATCGCAACGATTTGAACCGCGCGGCGTCTTTCTTTAAAACGGCTTTGCGGCTTAATACTAATCATAAAGCCGCCAAGCAAAATCTCTCCTCTTTGAAAAACCAAATAAACTGACAATTTAATCAAAATAATTTTTTATTTTAACTTATAACTTTTAAATTTGTAAACTTAAGTAATTTGTATAAAAAAAAAGGTTATAATTGAAATTTCCATCTTTTGCATATTTCGCGCAGCGTTCGCACGGAGGCGGGCGCAAGGATAAGAAGCAAAGAGTAAGAGTCAACAACGAAATCAGAGCGAAACAAATTAGAGTCGTGGACGGCGAAGGGGGAATGCTCGGGGTTATGGATCCGAAAGAAGCGATGCGAATCGCCAAAGAAAGGGAGTTGGATTTAGTCGAGGTAGCTCCGAAAGCGAACCCCCCTGTTTGCAAGATAATAGACTTCGGTAAATTCAAATACGAGCAACAAAAGAAGGAGAAGTTGCAGAAAAAGAAACAGCACACTCAACAGTTGAAAGAATTGAGGTTTAAATGGCGAATAGACACGCACGACTTTAATTTTAAGGTTAGGCACGCGAGACAATTTTTAGAAGACGGCAACAAGGTAAAAGGCACAGTGTTTTTTAGAGGAAGAGAGATTGTTCATAAGGAGGTTGGCAGGAAAGTATTAGAAAATTTCATCGACGCTTTGATGGATATTGCAAAAATAGACCAACCGATTAAAAGCGAGGGTAAAACCTTGCAAGCGATAATGGCTCCCGATAAAGGAAAAATAAAAAGCAAAGGGAAAAGTAAAAAGTAATTGTAAAATAAAATAGTTGCGGAGACGTACGATGCCAAAAATGAAGACGAACTGCTCGGCAAAGAAAAGGTTCAAAAAGACCGCTACCGGACAGTATAAAAGAAAAAAAGCTTATAAAAGTCATATATTGACGAAGAAAACAAGAAAGCGTAAAAGAGAACTTGGAAAATCGACTATAGTGGATAAAGTCGATAAGAAGAAAGTTCAGAAGTTATTAGCTCAAGGATAAACAATTATATATATAGGCGAAAGGGGCGTTCAGCGAGGCTCTCCCTAAGCCTTTTTTGTTAAATTAAACGGAGAATTATTATGAGAGCGTCAAACAAAGTAGCTTCGCGCCGAAAAAGAAAGAAGTTATTTAAAAACACCAAGGGTTACTGGGGCGCGAGGAAGAACGTTTACACAATAGCGAAGCATCATTACGAAAAGGGATTGCTTCACGCTTACAAAGACCGAAAGCTAAAGAAGAGAAATTTCCGAAGATTATGGATTACTAGAATTAACGCCGCCGCCAGAGAGAACGGCACAACTTATTCGAGATTAATCAACGGCTTAAACAAAAATAATATCGAGATAAACCGTAAAGTTCTCGCGGATTTGGCGATGAACAACAAGCAGGCTTTCGCCGAAATCGTCGAGCAAGCTAAGTAAGCGATAGATTCCGAGTTTGAATATTATACTAACGGAAAGTTTTATGCTTGAAGAGATAAAGAAAGTCGGACAAGAAGCGTTGGATAAGCTTAACAAGATTAAATCCGCTTCCGAGCTGGACGATTTCCGTCTCGAATATTTAGTTAAAAAAGGGAAAATACAGTCTCTTTTCGCTAAGATGCGCGAAGTTCCCGACGAGGAAAAGCCGCAAGTCGGCAAAGAGCTAAATAAATTAAAAAACGAGATTGAAAACGGTTTTAAGAAGCTAAGCGTTAAATTTAGTAGCGAGGCGGAATCAACTCCCGACGTGGATTTGTCGCTGCCGGGCAGGAGGAATTTCAGGGGTTCTTATCATCCCGTGATTCAAATCATCGACACGATGACGGAGATTTTCAAGGAACTCGGGTTCGACGTCGCCGAAGGACCGGATATCGAGGACGATTTTCATAATTTCGACGCTTTGAATTTCCCCCCAAATCATCCGGCGCGAGATATGCAGGACACCTTTTTCTTAGCTTCGGGCGAAGATTTGCTATTGCGGACGCATACCTCGCCCGCGCAAATAAGAGTTATGAGGAAGCAGAAGCCCCCGATTCGATGTATTATTCCCGGCAGAGTTTATCGAAATGAAGCGATAAGCGCGCGCTCTTTGGCGGAATTTCATCAAATCGAAGGTTTATATATTAACGAAAAAGTTTCTTTAGCGGAATTAAAGGGAACTTTAATATCTTTTTCCAAGAAGATGTACGGCGAGGACTCTGAATTTCGCTTTAGACCGTCGTTCTTTCCTTTTACGGAGCCGAGCGCGGAATTAGATATTTCCTGCTTTCTATGCGGCGGAGAGGGTTGCCGAATATGCAAGCATACCGGATGGTTGGAAATAGCCGGTTGCGGTATGGTTCATCCCAACGTTCTGGAGGCGGGAGGAATCGATTCCGAAAAATATACGGGATACGCTTTTGGTTTTGGCATTGAGCGAGTAGCTATGCTTAGAACCGGCGTGGACGACATCAGAGTCTTTTACGAGAACGATTTACGGGCGTTGAAGCAGTTTTAGGAATATAAAAAGCCGCTAGAATAATTGCGGCCGGAGACGAGGGCGTCTCCGTTACTTTTTTGGTAATCCCGCCGTTGTTATTGTTTTGTGATTAAAAAAACGAATTCGTAATTGCTTTCTGGCGCTACTTTTGATTAACAATCTCCTTTTTGGGATTTTAATGGGAGGTGTTTTATGTCGATAGAAAGCGCCGAAAGCTTTTTGAGGAAAATGAAAGAAGACGAGGATTTCTGGATTCGTCATAATAGAGCGAAGACGAAAGAAGAGCGCGAATTAATTATTAGGAACGCCGGATTCAATTTTAGCGAAGAAGAATTAAAAGCGGCGATAGATAAGCTAATAGAAAAAATGATAGCGAACCGCTACGATTCGATTTGGCGCGTTCCAAAAAGCGGCGCCAAAGCGGGCGACGACTCCCAAAATTAAAGTTTGAGAGCCGTCTTTCCGCCGTATTCTATTTTATTCTTTCAATTTTCATTTCAACTTTCTCTTTTGGAGAGGATTTCCCAACCGTGGGAACGTTTACTACTTTGTCCGCTACTTCCATTCCCTTTACGACTCTGCCGAAAACGGTGTATTTGCCGTCCAAACGCGAGTTGTCGTCAACCATAATAAAAAATTGGGAAGTCGCGCTGTTAATATCGCCGGATTTTCTCGCCATCGACACTATGCCTCTTTCGTGAGAAATGTCGCTGAATTCGGCGGGAACGGTTTTCTGACCGGGAGCGTCTCTCCCCCACATATTTTTCGGCTTATTTTTGGAATTGGGGCCTCCGCCTTGAATCATAAAACCGGGAATAACGCGATGAAAAGCGGTTCCGTCGTAAAAATTGATTTTCACTAGGCTGTCGAAGTTCGCGCAGGTTTTTGGAGCGACAGTCGGAAACGTTTCGATTATTATTTTGCCGAAAAACTCGTCGCCTTGGCTAACCGAGATTTCATAGCGCGGTTTGTCGGCGTTCTCTAAGTTTAAATCGTCCGCTTTTTCTCCGGAGGTTAAGATAGAACAAGAAAACGCGAATAAACTAAAGGCTAAAGCTAATATTGACATTTTTTCCATAAATAACTCCTTTTTTTTATAAATAATTAAGTTTTAATCCACTTCGGGCGGTTTTATTAATTTTATGTTTATAGTCTTTATTCTTATTTCTTTTTTAGGAAGCCCGTCGTTTTCCCCTCTCGCGCTCTGCTCGACGGGGACGCTCGAAATTTTCTCGACAACGTTCATTCCTTCGACGACCTTTCCGAAAATCGTCCATTTGCGTTCTAGTTTCTTGGCTTCTTCCAAACAAATAAAAAACTGGCTGGCGTTAGTGTTCGGTCCTTTGTTAGCCATAGCTACGACTCCTTTTTCGTAGCCGCGGCGGTAACTCGGGCAGTTGGGATTTAATTCGTCGTCGATTTTTTCGCCGTAAAAGCTTTCGCCGCCGTAACCCCATTCGGATTTTCTGCTGGGGAACAGGGTCGTTCTGTCGCCGGTTTGAATTAAGAGGTCCTTAGCGACTCTATGGAATAACACGCCGTTGTAATAATTCATTTTAGCCAAACCAATAAAGTTAGCGACTGTTTCTGGAACGTCTTCGCCGAAGAGACCGATTTTGAAGTTGCCCATAGTAGTTTTAACTGCCGCGATATGCGTAACGACGGCGGTATCGGTCGGAGAAAGCGGCTTTATATTTTCCAATTCGCTATATTTCGGGGATTTGGAATCTCCGTCGATGTTTTTTAGCTCTCGATATTCTCTTCCGCCGCAATACGTTAAAATGGCTCCTAAGCATATCATAGCGGCGAAATAAGCGAAACGATATTTAGACGTTATTTTCATTCTATTATGTTAAAATATATGAACAACAAAATTAATAAACCGAGAGCGATTCTATAAATAATAAACGCGGCTGTCGTTCGGCTTTTAAGAAATTTTAGCAAAAAGTCTATAGCGAAGTAACCGGATACCGCCGCTACAGCCGTCGAAACTATTATTTTACCAAATTGGTCCATCGTAAGGTATTCGAGAGACAAATAAAATTCCAAAACTCCGCTTGCGAACACCGCCGGAACGCTAAGCAAAAACGAGAATCTGGCGGCGGCTTCTCTTTTAACGCCCAAGAATAATCCCGCCGTAATAGTCGTTCCCGAGCGTGAAGAGCCGGGGATAAGCGCCAAGCATTGAGCGAAGCCGATAATTAAAGCGTCCCAAACGCCGATTTTGTCGATAGATTTTCTGAATTTGCCCGTTTTCTCGGCTAAGGCTAATATTAACGCTAATACAATTAAACTAGAAGCGATTACCGTTAGGTTTTTCGTGAACGCGCCTTGGATAAAATCCTTAAACGCTAAGCCGATTATTACAATAGGAATAGTTCCGACTATAATAAGCCAGCCCATTTTTGAATCTTGGCTTTGTCGGCGGAATTTTACGGCGTTTTTCCCGACGTTTTCTTTTAAAAAAGCCTCAGGAACGCGCTTCAATTCTTTTGAGAAATACACTAAAACCGCTACGAGCGTTCCGAGTTGAATGACGGCAATAAAAGCCGTCCATTTTTCCGGGCTGTCGGGATTAATCAAGCCGAATAATTTACCGGCAACAGTCAAATGCGCCGTGCTGCTAATCGGTATAAATTCGCTTAATCCTTGCAATAGACCGAGAATAATCGCTTCGATATAATCCATTCGCTTTCCTTAATTTTGTTTGCCGGCGCGGTTTAGTTCTTATTTAACTTGGCTATTTCCACGGCTTTCGGGAAAAGTTCCAAAGCGCGTTGGAACTGGTCGTCTATATCAAAGAACGTTTGCACGTATTCGCTCCTGCTCCAAACGGAGCGGGCGATGTTGCCTTTAATCGAGGTTAGTATAAAGTCCTCGTCTCTCTTGTATAGTTCTTCGTCGTATTCGATTCCTTTGTCTTTAATCAATTGTTTAAAGTCGGCTATTAAATCTTGCGAGATTTCGTAGTTTCTATAGAACTTCATAAAGCCGTTGTCGCCGTATTTTTCTTTAATCGACTCGACGTTTAGGTAGTCGTTTATAAATTCGTTAAATACTCTTTTAGTTCTTATTCCGACGCCTAAATCCGTTAGCGTGTCCATTTTTACTATATAGTCCGGCGTAACTCCGCCGCCGCCTAATACGAGCCTGCCGCTTTTTGTTTTATAGACGGGGAGCGAGTCTAAGTTAACTTCTTCTTCGATTTCCGAGTTTTTGATATGGATCTTTATTTTTTCGATTGAATTGTAAATATAAGAGCCTTCCTCTAAGTCAAGTCTGCCAAGCAAGTTATAGTAATTGTGTTTGTCCTCGTAAGGTCTTTGAATGCACCTGCCTGAAGGCGTATAGTATTTGGACGTGGTCAATCTGAAAGCCGAGCCGTCGTTCAGTTCGAATTGCCTTTGAACTAATCCTTTGCCGAAAGAAGTTTGACCGAGTATTAGTCCTCTGTCTAAGTCTTGAATAGCGCCCGACACAATTTCGCTCGCCGAAGCGGAGCCGGCGTTTATTAAAGTGATTATCGGTATGTCTTCGTATTTTCCGTTGGCGGCGGCGTTAAACGTTTTGTTAAATTCGTCTCTTCTGCCGTTTGTATATACTATTTTGTTTCCCGCTCCTATTAATTCGTCTGCCAATAGCACGGCTTGGCTAAGGAAACCGCCCGGATTGCCGCGCAAGTCGAGCACAAGTTTCTTCATTCCCCGTTTCTTCAATTTATCCATAGCGTCGGTGAATTCGTCGTAAGTCGTTTTGGCGAATCTGTTAATTACGATTACTCCGATATCCGAGTTGTCCACCATAAAGCTGGCGTCAACTGTGTATAGGGGAATTTTGTCTCGCTTAATGGAGAAATGCAAAAGTTCGTCGGCTCCTTCGCGATATATATCTACTTCGACGATGGTTCCTTTCGGTCCTTTCAGCCTTTTCGGCACTTTATCACGTTCGATTCCCACCGCGTCTTCGCCGTCGATTTTGACTATTTTATCGCCCGCTTGGATGCCTAATTCTTCGCTAGGTCCGCCTGGGATAGGCGATATAACCGTTATCGTATCGTGAATAACGTCGAACTCGACGCCTATACCTTCGAAACTACCCTCGAAATCTTCTTTGACGCTTTTCATATCTTTGGCGGATATATATACCGAATGCGGGTCCAGCTCGTCGAGCATTCCTTTTATCGCCGCTTCGGTTAGCTTTTGGGAATCGACTTTCTCGACGTAATTTTTATAAGTTAGATTTAATACGTTGTTGAACTTCTTAATGTTCGAGAATAAATTGTCGCCGGAAATCAGCGGTTGAATATAAAATCCGATTAACGCGCCTACTATTAGGGCGAAAGCTACTATTCCGAATTTCTTCATAGTCGTCTATTAATTGTTTAACTTAACTTTTTTCAAATTTAACTAAAAATATCCGAACGAGAAACGCGAGCGAATTTTCCGTCGCAAAATACTCGTTCATTGCAATCTAAATAGACGATAGAAAAAAGGAAGGATTGACTGTTAATTGGAAACGAGCAAAAAAGAAGCCGTTCCGAGCTATGATTTCGCAATCGCGAATTTCATCTCGGAACGGCAATATTGTCATTATTAAAATAGACTATTCCATATGGCGGCGTTTATTGCGATGATTTTCTATTCTTTCCTTAAAATCGTCGTCGCTACCTCTTCTGAAACGCATTTCTCGCATTTTGCCGCGACATTCTTTGCGCAATTCCTTTAGTTTCTTTTTCTGTTCGTCGTTCAACATATTATATAAATCCATTTTATGCTTGAACGCTTTTTTAACGGCTTTGTTTTTTGCTTTAAGCATATTGTCGAGCGCTTGAGAAAGCTTGCCTTCGCTAATTTTGTCTTTCGACGCTTCTTGTTTCATCTCAATCGCCGCTCTCTTGACGGCGCCTTTTAAATCAATCATTTCTTTTTCGAAAGCGAATACTTTTTCTTTCATTTTATCGATTTGACTGTCGCTAAGCGAAAGGTCTTCGGCGCGCTTTTTATAGAAATGAAAACCGGATAATTTGCCGCCGCTAAAATGATGTCCAACGCCTTCAAAGCGATGTTCCGGACCAAACGACGAGCATCCTCCGCGAGGTTGAGCGAATGAACTGACCAAAGCGAAAATTAACGCAATCGCCGACGCAAAAAATAACTTCTTCATAGTAATACTCCTTTTATGTGAACAAAATCAATTGTTTTTTTTATCAAATTCTATATCTAATAGCTTTTGTTTTTTTAGACTCAATTTTTGGGAGATGGTTTAACGTGTAAACTAAAATTTTCAATAAAAAAACCTTCCGAAGGTATCGATCCCTCGGAAGGTTTACAAGCGATGCAGGGCTTCATAAGCGAAAAAATCTATTTATTAATAGTAAACTTTCTCGTATAAATATTATCGCCGCTTGCGACTTTAATGAAATACGCGCCGCTTCTGAACGGCGTTAAATCTACGCTTATTTCCGGTTTCTTGTATTCTTTGGAAAACAGCTTATTACCGAGCAAATCGTATATTTCAATTAAGCAGGGCTTTTTCGCTTCCACTTTTAGGTTGTTCTCAGCCGGATTTGGGTATATTTCTATTTTCTTCGCGGCGTTCGTTGGATTGTCCTCAATCGACGTAATCTTGCCTGTTCCTTTTACAACGCAAACGCTATCCGCCTTTTTGTCATCTATATCTTTTTTCGCCGTGTTGCTAATGAACAATATAGAATCTTGATAAAATTTATCGTCGTCGGGTTGGAATTGGATTTCGAAGGTTTGCGTTTCTTGGGGCTTAAGTACGAGAGGATAGTCGTAGCCAATATTGAGTTCTATTAAGTCTTCAGATTTAAAAATATTATACTCTCCTTCGCCTAAATCGCCCTTCAAAAACGGACCTTCGTAATCGTAAACCTCTAAGTTGACTACGCCTATGTTTTTAACGTCGAATTGTTTGATAACTGCGGAGCCTTTCACAATAGTGTCGAATTTGACATTCTCGACGCTAATAACGGGCGCCCCAACTTCGGCGTCGAGGTAAGCTTTATACCAGAAGAAATTTGTGTCGCCGACGCCTATCGAATCCCAGAATATCCCTTGTTCGGCGGCGTCGAATTTGACTATAAACGGCAGCGAATCCAACGGCTCTATAAATTGAGGCAACGACAGCGGTTGGCTACCGGTCTCGTCGTAAATGTTGAAATGTTGGTCCTTGCCTAATTCATCCGATAGTTTAAGTCTTGCGTCGATTAACATAGCGGGCGTTTGGGCGGTCTCAGATTTGTTTACTATGTAAAACTTTTTCTCAGAAAGTTCGCCAAGCGGAATTAAGCCAAAGTCGTAAGTTTTAGGAACAATGTCTAATTTTACTTGGCGATATATAATAAATATTGTAGTGTCGTTGCCGGCGCAATCCGAGAAAGTGATAACGGCGTAACTGTCTTCTTCCCAATCAATTCTATCCAGGCTCCAACCAGTTCGGCTGTCCTCGCAGGGCATAAAGTCGCCGTAATCGAATTCGTAATTGTAGCTTTTGTCGGAATGCATATAAATCGAACTCAAATTCGACCTGCTATCGGGATTGTTAGGCATATCTTCCACTTCGCCTTTTCCTATTCCAAAGGCGCCGGCGCTGTCGGACACCCAAGTAGGTTTTGGCGGAAGGCTGTCGTTTTTTGTTAAATCGATTGGATTAGCCGCCGCCGGAAAACCGTAAGCTGAATGGTTTTTGAAACCGTGTGCGTAAACTCCGAAAGGTTCGTCGGCTTTTATTATGTATGCTTGGTTACCTTGTAAAAGTAAAGTTTTTTGGTAATATAATTTGTTATTCCCCTGTTTTTTTTCAAACGGTACTCCCGGTTTTGGCGATATATTTTTTATTTTTTCCCATTCGAATTCGCCTTTTTCCGCCCTCGCTATCTCTAAATTATCCGGTATAACGCCGTATCCGGAAGTTATATAGCATATATTGATATAGTTCTCTGTATATTCGGGCGTGATGAACGTTATTTCCCGTTGGTATTGCTCTACGGGCGTAAGAACCATTTGGAACGGGTCGCTGGGGACGCCGTCGTCGGATTGACCGGTATTGTATTGCGTTACGCTTATTGGTTTGTCGCTGGATATTACTATGGGTCTCGGCTCGCCTTCGTTAGCGCGCAATTCGAGCCAACCTACGTCTCTAACTCCCCCTGAATTATTTAAAAACCCTATTTGTTTGTAATCCCTATATATCTTTGTACTCGGCTCTTTCGCAAATAATCGTATAATCGAGGCTTTCTGTCGTTTTATTATTTTCGTTACGTGATATTCCGTTCCCCAAGTCTTCATAGGCAATTCCATTTCTTCTAATAAGTCGCAGCAACCGCAATTGGTTGGGACGTAAGCGCAGAAGTTGCCCGATACGACGGCTACCGGTTTTGTCGCCTTAATTTTACTTCCAGTTAAATCCGCGTGAGAACCAGAACTTGCAATCAACAAAACGTCGCCTTGATTAAGCCGCCAAGTTGTAGTTTCGCCGGGCATTTGTCCGCCCGCTGTTTTCGAATAATCGCTGCCGCCCATAGTGAATTCTACTTTAATGTCGTCGTAAGGGGCGGTTACGCTAGTATATCCCGGTAAAATTTGACTAGTATTATCAGTTGGTTCGGCATTGGACGCGACAATATATTCAGTTCCCAAAGCGGCTGTCGGTAGAGCTAAAAAACCTTCGCTAGTGTAGTTATAATTTGTTACTCCATAACATATTACTGGTGCGTCGGATTTTACGCAAACCCCAGCGTTGGGCCAAATTTGATCCTGTAACGGCTTGTCCCTACCGCTCTTTCTGTATGGCTCTCCTAATGAGGGCGATATTTCGAATTGAATTATGTCGTTCGGTTCTGTATATTTTATTTTCTCGAATCCTTTACCCGTTATTTCCAATTTTACCTTAGTTCGGACATTAGACGTTACGTATATTTTAATCATTCCGCTCCCTCCCCATGCCGGTATAAAAGAAAAGTAGAATTCCATTCCCGCATTGCCGCTCCCCAGCATTTTCGGCAGGCTTTTCTGTATTTCTTCTTCGTTGATTTCCTTCGCCGACGAACTTAGCGGAAGCATAAGAGCGATTAGGAGCGTTAAGATGAGTTGTGTAAGTTTTTTTCGTTTCATATTCTAACCAGCGCTTTGTATTTATGTTGTTTTTGTTTTTCTACTAAGTTTTCTCAAGTAAACGGCGCAATTCATAGCGACAAAAGCGGCGTTTATTATGATACGAGCGCATCTTTCCCGTTATAGCGCTTGACCGCCGCCATTTCGTTAAATTAAGTCGATTGTATCTATTGTTATACGTTAATAATTAAATTTCAATTCGCCGTTGATAAACAGTGAGTCCGGGGCTTGTTTTATCTCGTCGTTATTATCCAACCAATATTTTGTTTGATAGACTTTTGCGTTCAAAGTCATAAAGATTTGCTTGCTTTCCTCGTCGAGACTGTAAAATATCTTAACTTTGTTTCTGGAGGTGTCCGAATTTACCGTAACGTTATAAGCGGCGCTCACTCCTCTGCATAAATCAAATTGGGCGAGCGAATTTTCGTTGTCGTATTTGCCTAAGATTTTTGGAGCGACGGTTATTTCCATCTTGTCTATTTCTAGTTTGATAGCGGTTACGATTAATCGTTTTTTGTTAAAGCTGGTTATTTTGTTAGTTTTAAAGCTGAAGGATCCCCAGAAAAGCGGTTTGTCTTTGCTTGTGTCGATTTCCGCGGACGCTTCTTCGATGGCGAAATTCTCGCTCGTTCCGTTTATTTCGAAGTTAGCGTTTTTAAGGGAAACCGGGATAGGGTCGTCTTCTTGCATCGGGTCTATTTCGCGCGGCGTGTCCACGTCCAGCGGCGATGAGCAACCGAAAACCGCTAGGATTAAAATAAGCAATATGTGATTGATTATTCGCATAAATTCGTATTAAAACTTCATAAATAATCCGTAAACGAGACCTAATTTATGAGACCAGTAAAAATCGTTGGCGTTCTGATAAAGAAGCGAACTTCCTTCGATACCGAGGGAGACGCCCAAACCGTTTTCCGAAACGAAGCGCGCGCCAATTACTCCTTTCGCGAATGGACCGAGCTTAGTGGAAGCTAAGGTCAAATGGGCGAACGGCTGAGCGTTAGCCAAGAATTCGGCTCTTGTGTCGAAAGCGTATTTAAATCCGAAGCCGCCCCAAATCAGCAACGGATTTTGCTTATATCGCAACATCTTCTCGTTTTCAATATTATAAAAAACCTGCCCGAAAGCTTCTTGACCGGCTTCTAATCCGAAGTATGCGTTCTCGGAAATTGGAACGAAAGCGCCGATTGAGATATTCGCCAAAGGAGATTGGGCGTCGGGATTAACGTTAACATTGGGGAAAGATTGAGCCGACAAGCCCCTGACGTATAGCAATAAAGAGCGCCCGCCGCTTTGAGTGGAAGCGAATCCGTATCGTTTAATAATATTATCGTCTTTCGCGTCTGCGATTAATTGCGACAGCGTCAAATATTGTTGGGAAGTCGGTTTAACCGGCGTAAGCAAAGACGCGTTTGTCGCGATATCTTTGTTTCTTTTAGGTTCCGCCGCTACTTCTTTGCCGTCGAAGAGAGCGTCTTCTCTTGCGGCTAAAACTTTGCCTTCGTCTTCGAGGCTTTTTGACGCGACTGTATGAATTTGCGCCGGGCGCTTGGTGTTGACGACGGCGCTAGCGCGGTCGCTCGTTTGTTTCGCGTCCGTTTGCTTTTCGGCTTTCTCGACGGATTGCGCGCTCGCCGCTTTTTGGGCTTGAGACGTTTGTTTTACGAATTGCGCGTCGCCGACCTGTTCTGGTTCGTAAAATCCAATAAATAGCAGAGCTGTTATCGCCGAAGCAATAATAGCGGAGCTTAGGGGGTTCCACAATTTTGACTTAAGAGTCGCTAAGAAAGAGCCTTTAGAGCCCGCTCCCGCGTTTGCCGCTTGTTTCGTAGCTTGAGGCGCGGAATAGCCCAAGCCGGCGAATACGTTTCTGGTGGCTTGCGCCGGCGGAGCGAACGCTTCAGCGTCGTTTCTGATAGACTCCCTGATGGCGAGGGATTCACGTAGTTCTTCACGAAGCCCCTCGTCCTCGAGCAAAGCCGAGTAAAGCTCCGTCTCTCGCGCCGGATTCAGTTCTCCGTCGATTAGGAGCTGTAAAGCTTCCGAGTAATTTTGCGAGTTTAGTTCGTTCATTTTATATTTCTTATCAATTAATTAAACATTTGTTTCAGTCGTTTAGTAAATCAGCCATATACGGCTTCAATATTTTTCTTAATTTCTTTTTGGCTCTGAACAGTCGAACTCTAATCGTGTTTACGTTTCTGTCCGTTATATCGGCTATTTCGTCGTAGGACAAATTGTCGTATTCTCTCATAATAAAAAGTTCTCTATCTTCTTCCGACAATAAATCCAGAGCCGTTTTAATTAAGTTAAGCAAATCGTCTTTTTCTTTCCTAGTCTCCCTTTTAACCGACATATAGTCTTCGTAAGTTACCGTTCTTTTCTTCTGTTTACTAGCGTTGATGCAAAGGTTTCTGGCAATCGTGAACAAAAAAGCTTTTACGTTTTCCATAGCCTTCGCGTCGTCCGCGCTTTTGTGAAACCTAAAGAAGGTTTCCTGAAATACGTCCTGAGCGTCTTCCTTCTGCCCCAAGAACCTCCGGCAAAACGCAAAAATCTTGGGCGCGTACCTAGCGTACAACTCCGTAAAAGCTTCCTCCGCTTCGGGAGCTTTTTCCTCGAGGACGCGATATAGTTCCTCGTCGCTCAGATTTTCTATATTTCGTTCCATCTCTAATAGTAATAACAACGGAAAGTCCATTTTGTTTCACTTTTTAGAAAAAAAATTTCATTTTTTCTTAAGCTATTTTTGATTAATTCGCTAGAAGCTTTACTGGACGGCAGGATTGGGGTTAAAAATTATTTTTGGACTGAAAAGCGAAAAAACGCGTTTTTATCCCTTCTCGTTAAAGTTAACGAGATTATTTTTAAAAAGATGGGCGGTTTTTATTAAGGCGTTTTAAAGTTCCTTAGTTAATTCGAGAAACTCCTTATAAGGAATAGCGGTCAAGCTTCTCGCTTCGGAGGCGCCGTAATCTCTGCTGATTATGGAAACCATAGCCGCGGTTTCCGCGTCGGGCGCTTCGTAGATGTCGATAAAGTCGTATTCGCCCAAAATCGCGTAATGAGCGATGAATTTTACTTCGGGGCATTTGTCTTTTACTTTATCGAGCCAGTTTCTGCCTAGCTCTTTTCGGTCTTTCATTTTTTTGGATATTTCCGGCGATAGTTTAGTTAACAGGATGAAAGTCTTCATAGCTCCTCCTTTTATGAAATAAAAAACTTATTTTTAACTATCTAAAGAAAATATAATACTTTTCAGTCAAATAGCAAAAAAAAGTTTTTTTTATCTGACTTTGAAGGTCGCCATAGCGATGATTGCGAGCATAACCGCTACAATATAAAACCTTAGCACGATTTTCGGTTCGCTCAAGCCTTTTTTCTCGAAGTGGTGATGAAGAGGAGCGATAAGAAATATTCTTTTCCCTTCGCCGTATTTCTTTTTTGTGTATTTGTAGTAAACGACTTGGATGATGACCGAAACGGTTTCGGCGAAGAATATGCCGCCGATAATCGGCAATATTATTTCTTTTTTAATTAAAATACAAACGGCTCCGATTGCTCCGCCGAGCGCTAAGGAGCCCGTGTCGCCCAAGAATATTTGCGCCGGATAAGCGTTGAACCAGAGAAATCCCAAAGAAGCGCCTATTAGCGCGGCGCAAAAAATTGTCAGTTCCGAAGAGCCGTTTAGATATATTATATTGAGATAGTCGGCGAATTTTACGTTGCCCGTGAAATAGCTGATGATGGCGATAGCCAAACCGGCGATTCCTACGGTTCCTATAGAAAGACCGTCCAGTCCGTCGGTTAAGTTTACGGCGTTGGAGGTCGCTGTAATAATAAATATCACGACGGGAATATATAAAACGCCGAAATTAAAATTCAGGTTTTTAGCGAACGGAACGGTAGTCAAAGTCTTAACCGATTCGAAATTATCCGAGAAGAATTGGGGAAAGAAATAAATCGTTCCGCCGAGGATTAATCCCACGGCGACCTGTCCAACAATTTTATATTTGCCGATTAAGCCCTTCGGGTATTTTTTAATCACTTTTAAATAGTCGTCAAGAAAGCCGACCGCTCCCATCCAAGCCGTTACGACGAATATGAGTATAACGTAAACGTTCGCCATTTTCGCCCAGAGCAAAGTGGGCAGAAGAAGCGCCAGAAGAACTATAAGTCCGCCCATAGTCGGGGTGCCGGCTTTGGTCGAGTGATTGCCAACTTCGTCGAGTTCTTGTTTGGCTTGTTCGCCTATTTGTTTGCTTTTTAAGTATCTAACGATTTTCGGTCCGAAGAAAAAGCTGATGATGAGCGCGGTTATTGCGGCTCCGGCGGCTCGGAACGTAATATATTGAAACACTCCGAAACCGGGAGGGTCAAACAAATCTTTTAGCCATTCGGCGAGATAATAAAACATAACGGGTCTTAGTCCTTAAATTTGTTTTTTAAACCTGCGACCGCTTCTTCCATTTTCATTCCTCTGGAGCCTTTGATTAATACGTAATCGCCGTCTTTGATTTTATCGGAAATCAGCTCGATAATTTCCGCTTTTGTGGCGGTTAATTTTACGTTGTCCGGCTTCGCGATATTTTCGAATCCGCTTTTCATTTCGCCGCCGAAAAGGATAACTTCATCGGCGCTTTCCGCCGCTAATTTTATTATTTCTCTATGCTCTTCTTCGGAGCTTTCGCCCAGTTCGAGCATATCTCCGAGGACGGCGAATTTGCGGGCTTCTTTCGGCGTTTGCTTTAACGTCGCCAAAGCGGTTTTTGTAGATACGGGATTAGCGTTGTAGCAATCGTTTATAATATTAAAACCGCCGACTTTTTCCAAGCTCATCCTGCCGAATCCCTCGTCTTTCTTAGTTTCGAACGACTCCAACCCGCTTTTTATTTGTTCTTCGCTAAGCCCAGCGTAAAAAGCGACAGCCGTCGCCGCCAAGCCGTTCAAACCGGACTCGTAACCGAAAGTTTTCATTTCCGCTTTTATGCTTCTATCTTCGGCGTTAATATTCAAGGTCGGGCGAAGTTTCTCGTCCAATTCGATTTTGCCGCTTATGTGAGCTTCGTCGCTCGTTCCGTAAGTGATTTTGTTGTCTATAACTACCGTATATCTTTTTAATCGCTCGTCGTCTATATTGATAAACGCCGTTCTGTCGGTTTTGTGCAAAAATCCGAAAAGGAAAGTTTCCTCGATTTCCACCCCGTCTAAATCCTTTAGTTTTTCGAGATGCTCTTTGCCTATATTTGTGATTAGTCCCGCCGTGGGTTCGGTTATATCCGAAAGAGCCGCTATTTCGCCGGGCTCGTTCGTTCCGATTTCTATAACGGCTACTTGATGTTCTTCTTTTAACAGAAAGAGCGTCAAAGGAACGCCGATTTTATTGTTGAAATTTTTGGGCGATTCCATTACGTTGTATTTTTCTCTGAGTAAATGGGCTATCATACGCTTTGTTGTCGTTTTTCCGTTGGAACCCGCCACGGCGATAGCCGGAACGTCGATTCTTTTGCGATGATACTTTGCTAATTTTCCGAGCCCCGCTAAAGTATCGGGAACGACTATTAATCGCAAATCTTTAACATCGTCGTAATTCTCTTTGAACCACCGCTTGCTTGCGACGACTGCGGCGGCGCCTTTATCCAAAGCGTCGAGAGCGTATTTGTGTCCGTCGGTTTTATCGCCCTTTAAAGCTACGAAAAGATTTCCTTTCTCAACTTCCTTGCTGTTCGTTCTTACGCCTTCGCATTGCCAATCGTCCGGTAAGTTAAGAACCGCGCCGTCTCCGAAGACTGCTTTAACGTCGGTTTTATCGAAAGCCGCCGAATTTGTCAACATCTTTGCCTCGTCTTTTTTCGCTAATCTTAAATTCCAAAAATCTAAAACTACTGATTTTTACGATATTTCAATAATTTTTTTTGAAATTAGCGGTCTGAGCGATTTGATATTTAACGATGAGCGATAGCCCGACGTAAGCGAAAAATAAAGACGGTGGGCGGAGACGCCCTCGTATCCGCCCGCCCTTTTCTATTCCTCTTTCCGAAATTGTAATTCAGGATTGGCGCGCTCTCCAATTAATAATTAGCTAGACACGGCAAATTTTTATATATTGCTAGCTTGAAATTAATTAAGAGAAACAAGCGATATGCTTGAAGTGAACATAGAAGACATAAAGAAAGCGGCGGTTATAATGGCGGGCGGCGTTGGCGAACGCCTTTGGCCCCGCAGCTCCAAAAATTCGCCGAAGCAGTTTGAGTATTTCTACGGCTACGGCACGATGATACAAAACACTTATTCTCGGTTGAAACCGCTTTTCGACGAGAACGATATTTACGTCGTTACTAAACGGGATTTCGTCGAGCGGGTAAAGGACTCGCTGCCGTCTCTACCAAAAGAGAATGTAATAAGCGAGCCGTACGGACGCAACACGGCGCCTTGCTTAGCGATGACAGCGACGAGGATAGGCGAGAAATACGGCGGCGACGCGGTCTTAGCGGCTTTCCCCGCGGACCACGTGATTGAAAACGTCCGCGAATTCCACAGTAGCCTTGTTTTAGCTTGTAAGACCGCTTACGAAAGGGACGGAATAGTAACTTTAGGCATCGCGCCGACAAGCCCAGAAACTAGCTTCGGTTACGTTCAAATCAAAGAGGACGAAAAAGACTTGGGCGAGCTATATAAATACGGCGTTCGCTACTCTTCGGCGTTCGCTGAAAAACCGGACTTGGAAACGGCTCAACGCTTTATCGACTCCGGCGATTTTCTCTGGAACGGAGGCATTTTTGCTATGCGTTTCAATACTTTCTGGAAAGCTTTCGAAAAATTTCTGCCCGAGCATAACCGTTTGTTCAATTTTTTGAAAAAAAATATAAACGGAAGTTTTTTTAACGACATAGCCGAAGAAGTGTATAAGCAAATAACCGCCGAATCGGTCGATTACGCTATTTTAGAAAAGGCGGACAACGTCTTCGTCGTGCAATCAACTTTCGACTGGAGCGATTTGGGCAACTGGGACGAGCTTTTCGATTTATCGCTGAAAGACGCCCGAGACAATTATATAGAAGGCAAAGTTACGCCGATAAACGTGAAAAATTGCTTCATCAGTTCGAGAGAGAAAATGATAGGCGCCGTTAACGTCGAGAATTTAATAATAGTGGAAGACGAAAGAGGGATAATAGTCTGCAAAAGGAACGATTCGGATTCGGTCAAGAAAATAATTAACTTTATGAAAAGAAAGAAAAACGACAGGTATCTTTAAGCGGGGAAATCGCTTTGATAGTTCGAGGGAAAATGACCGGAAAATTAATAATAGCGGCGATATTATTGGCTGTGGTAGGTCTTTCGTCTTGCGCCCCGTTTCTGCGGTTTTATTCGCCCGACGTTTCCGTCAGCCAAGGAACGCAAGCCGCGAAGGGAAACAAGCTAACGGACGAAGTTTATTACGGCGAGGCGTCTTATTACGCCGACAAGTTCCACGGCAGGCAAACGGCTAACGGCGAAATCTTCGACAACGGCAAGATGACCGCCGCCCACAAAACGCTGCCATTCGGAACTAAAGTCCGCGTAACAAATGTATCAAACGGCAAGAGCGTAGAAGTCAGAATAAACGATAGAGGACCGTTCGTAAAAGGCAGGATAATCGATTTATCCAGAGCGGCGGCGGAAGAGTTGGGAATGATTCATAGCGGCGTCGCTAAAGTCGAAGTGGAAATAATTGGCAGATAATTTTTTCGCGACCGAACTTTGAAATCAAAGGCGTTTTGATTATTTTACTAAAAAGCGACTAGTCCGACTAGTTATAAATTGTTTTTTGAACTTACTGGAGACGATTATGAGAAAATTTATCATACTCTCGACGGCTTTGATTCTTTGCTTGACCGCCGTAGCGAGCGCTCAGAAGAACAAGCCCGAATTAAAGACTAAGGCGCCCGTCGATTCTACGGAAGCGATTATGGACAGCGCCGTTATGGAAATCGACACTATGCCGAAACCTTGCGCTTACCCTTCGCAATATTTAATCGTTAAATACTTTGCGAAAAAATTTAACGTTTACAAAGTAAAAGCCGCATGCAAAAAAGTATTTTCCTATTTCCAGAGAGACATCCAATTCGACCGTACCAAACAGATTTATTACGTACAATTCACCGATTTAAAGGGCGAGCCGAAAGTGGCGTATATGGAAAACGTCAGCAGACGGATTTTCGCCAAGAAAATCGAGAATATGGTGGACGAAGCCGAAGAAAACATTGTAGGACTGATAAAGAAATTCAAAAACGACCCGAGTTTGACTTATTGGGAAGCTTTTAACAAGTGTTTCTCCGAGGCGGACGGAGGCGGCGTAATAAAAGGTTGCTGGGGCGAGTGCGGCGACGAATGCAATGATAAAGACGCCTGCATATGCGTCGCGGATAGATTAGGCGGCGAGGCTACCTGCGGAGCGGAACTTATGGGCGAAATTATTAAACGAATATCGAACGAGTTGTATTAATTCTATGTCAAACTCATTCCCAAATTACAATTTGGGAATGAGCGAAAGAATCTGGGAACAAAAAAATGAGAAATACGGTAAATATCAGTCTAACAGCCTCATTCCAAATTGCAATTTGGGAATGAGAAAACAGAAATTTGGGAATGAGATAAAGGGAAAACGGCAAAAAGATAACAAAAAAGGATATTTTAAACGCAAACGCCTATAGAGACTGTCTAAAAACTCAATTATATCGATTATCTAACCCTTCGGGTAAACCCGAAGGTTGACGTAATTTCACAACTGGCGCGTGTTTTCAAGATTAAGTCAACCTCAGGGTTTACCCTGAGGGCAGTAAAAACATAGTTATTAGACAGTCTCTATAGGAGGCATATTATGACTCAAATTGATTACTATTGGGAAACGCTGGTAAAATACGCTTCGCTTTATATACCAAAAGTATTATTGGCGATAATTGTTCTAATAGTCGGTTGGCTATTAATTAAAAAAATACTGAAACTAACCGACAAAGCTTTCGAGAAAAGAGAAGTTGAAGCGACAATAAGAAGCTTTTTTCGCGCTATAATTAACGTAGTTTTAAAAATACTGCTAATATTGAGCGTAATCGCTATGGTCGGAATCGAGACGACTTCTTTCGTAGCCGTTCTGGCGGCGGCGAGTTTCTCCGTTGGCTTAGCGCTTCAGGGCAGTTTAAGCAATTTCGCGGGCGGAGTTTTAATTCTTATTTTCAAACCGTTCAAGACGGGCGATTACATCGACGCCCAAGGATATTCAGGCTCGGTTAAAAATATTCAAATATTTAACACGATATTAAAAACGCCGGACAATAAAACAATTTCGGTTCCCAACGGATTTCTTTCCAACTCGCCAATAATCAACTACACAACCGAGCCTAAACGCCGGCTCGATTTAGTTTTCGGCATTGGATACGAAGACGATATCGAAAAGGCGAAAAGCTTGATTGAAAAAGTAGCGAAAGAAGACGACAGAATCGACGCTGAACCGGCGCCGCTAATCGCCGTGGGCGAGCTTGGCGGCAGTTCAATCAATATTTACTCCCGCTTTTGGTGCTACGGCTCCGAATATTGGAATATCTTTTTCGAAATACAAGAAAAAATAAAGAAAACATTCGACGAGAACGGAATAAGCATCCCGTTCCCGCAACAAGACGTGCATTTATATAATTCGAATAAATAGAATTAGAGCGGACATGAAACAGTCTCGTCCCCAAATTCCAATTTGGGAACGAGAAAGAATACCTTATAGGAATCAATTAAGTATATAATTAAACAAATTTATTAATAAAATAGGAGAGGCAAAGCGTATATTGAAATTAACAATCGAAAAGACGTTAAAAGCGGGTAAATGCGTTCTAATTCCTGCGGCGGAATATTTATTTTGACCGCTTAATTTAGGTTGCATCCCGCGCTTATTTAAACTAATAAAGATCTTGCGACGCTGAAGAATCAGACGATCGCTTATAAAAGGTTGTTGTAATAAGATTGTTAAGCTCAATAAGACGCCTTAAATTAAAAAGATAAGGCTAAAAAGATATTTTCAAAAGCCCTTGTTTTTCTAATAAGGGTAAAAAATATCGCCCTTTTTCCAAAAATTGTTTGGATATAAACATAAAAGGTTCACCCCCACGTGCGTGGGGAATACATCTACAATAGAAACGGTAACAGATATGTCAACGGTTCACCCCCACGTGCGTGGGGAATACTAATGTCGCGTCTTGCCCGCCCTCTAATGTTGCGGTTCACCCCCACGTGCGTGGGGAATACCTATGCGCTCGAAATTCTTAAACCACATTGCACGGTTCACCCCCACGTGCGTGGGGAATACTCTTTCTTTGGTAATATCAAAAATA
>CAZDXB010000006.1:0-58209 GCA_964509335.1 uncultured Hyphomicrobiales bacterium
TGGTGGGGCGGGCGGGAATTATAAAAAAAGCCTTGGGTAGAGGTGTGAACCCAAGGCTAAGAAGTAAGGCTTTAGACTAAGAGGTTAAAATGATAACTCAATTATACAAATTATTTTTAACAATACAAAATTATTTTTTATTTAAATTGCGACAATTTTAAAATAGCCGCCGTAGTCGGGAATAAATACGTAGAAGCTCTGCCAACCAAAATACATAATAGCAAGGTCGTCAATATAAGATTCAAATTCAATTTGTATTATGTATTCTTTTGAAGCCAAAATACGCTATTCATTATTACAACTTAAATTATACTACAAAAAAATCGTTAAACAAACAAACAATTAAAAAAAAAAGCCGTCGGCTTTGGAGCCGTCGGCTTTCTTAATCGCAGATTATCGATAGGCGCGAATATCCGCCATATTTATTTTCCGATAATAAACGGCGGGGTTCCTTTGCCCGAGCCGAGCAGAATAATCTTCGAGTTTTTCGAATCGACTAATTGTTTCTGCACTTTTATCGCTTCGTAGCGGAGAACTCTGTCGGTCAAGCCGGCGTTGAGTATTCTTTGCGCGTCGCGCGTTCCTTTGGCTTCGACTCTTTTACGTTCGGCTTCTTGTTTCTCCTTCTGCAGGACGTATTGCATCCTTTGGGCTTCCTGCTCGGCGGTCAGCTTTCTTTCTATGCTCTGCTTAACCGAAGCGGGCAAGTTAATATTTCTGATTAGCAATTTTTCTAGCATAATGCCTCTTTTTTTGAAATCTTCGGCTAAATTTTTCCTGATGGCGATTTCGAAATTCTGCCTTTTAGTCGAGTAAAGCTCGATAGCGTTGTAATCGACGGCGTTTTCTCTTATTTGTGTTCTCGTCATCGGTCTTATAATTTTTACTTCGTAATCGATACCGATATTCCGGTAGATTTCCGGCGCTTTTATCGGAATCATTCTGTAAAGTATGGTCAGGTCGATAACAACCTCCAATCCGTCTTTACTAAGCACTTTGATAGCGTCGTCGCCCATTTTCTCGCCTTCGCTGGTAGTTGACGACATAGTGTAGTTCCTTGTTTTAATGCTCATTTCTTGTACTTGTATTAAAGGATTAACGAAATTGAGACCTTCGTAAAGCACGCTTTCCTGTTGTACATCTCCGAAGAGAACTTTAACGCCGACCTGTCCGGAATTAACCTGCACGAGAGCGGCGCTTATTAGCCCGATGAAAGCGACTATTATGCCGCCGCCGACGAATAGAAGTTTGAATTTGGCTATAGGTCCGCCTTCTTTTGAACCTAGAATGCCGATAATGATAGCAATAATTCCCAGTACTATTAAAGCCATAGTAATCACCTTTTATTTATTTAAAAAAAATTATGTGCATCCGCCGCAAGCGGAACAAGAGCCGCAAGAGCCGCAGGAACTGCAGGAGGCGAAAGAGGCTTCGTCGCCCGTTCCCGCCGAATCTAGCCAGCTTTCGTCTTGAACCTGTTCTTCTGAAACGGGTTCTTCGCCTTCGGTTTTTTCGACTAAGTTCGCTTGCTCTAATTTATCAGAAAATTCGTTGTCGCCAAAGTATTGGATGTCGCCTTCCGCCGGCGGCTCGAAGGGAGCTTCAACGTTGAGAGCGTCGCTCTCTCCGGCGTTAAAGCCTTGGTCGCCTACTTCCATTACCGGCGAGCCCGCGCCGTCAACTACAGTGCAGTTGTGGCAGTAGATGTTGTGGCTATACATAAGTCC
Organism: uncultured Hyphomicrobiales bacterium; assembly: GCA_964509335.1. GTDB lineage: Bacteria > Bacteroidota > Ignavibacteria > Kapaibacteriales > UBA2268 > CAZDXB01. The sequence continues at coordinate 1,728 of CAZDXB010000006.1, forward strand.
CGCCCACATCGTAGTATAGAAGAAGAAATCGTTTATTCCATAGTAGCCGTAGTAAATCGGCTCGGCGTATTTGCCGTGCGATATTTGCTCCGGTTTTTCGATTTTTTGTTTTGGTCTGAATATTTGGGCGTTTGTTTTCTTTTTAACGTCGTCCATTCTGACGAATTTGCGAATTCCTTGATTTAGTTTGTCGATGAAGTTGTCGAAAATAATTTTCTTTTCGTTTACGAATGAGTCGTATTTCTTTTGGTCTTTGAACAGCTCTTTCATTTTCGCCCGCAACCTGTTGGGGTCTGTCTGACTTTTAGAGTATTTAAAGTTTTTCAAGACCCCGTTTACGTTAATGATTATTGGATACTCGCCGATTTTGTGCTTTCTTTGAATTGAAATTTCAATTAAGTATTTTAAATAGTCGTCTTCGTGTTCCAGAACGAGATAGATTACGTTGAATAGTTCCGATTCCAAAGGGTCCACTTTGGCTTTGAACTCAAACATCGCTTGCTCTAAATCGTCGTCCACTCCTTTTTTATCTAAATAGAAATCATAATCGTCAACGGCGAGTCTTATAACGTTTTTTACCCTTATCGACCTAAGTCCCATATTCATCTGTTGAAGAATAGCCACGGCGGTGAAAGTCTCGTGCTCTTGCTTTTCGGTTAAAGTCCCGAAAGTAAGGGCGTCCACGAGCTTGCCGAAAAGTTTTGTGGGCTTAACCTTCTTAAAAATCGTGATTTGGGACGGGTCGATTTCAAGTTTTCCGTTGAAATACATATTGTTCCCTACAAATTGTTGTTATAAAAATTAATTATATGTTCGTCTGATTTAGCTACTCGGTCGAAAATTCTTTTAATTAAAACGCAATCGACGGCTTTGCCGCTGGTTTTGTTTTTAACGCGATCAATCGGACAGCCGGAGTTGCAGAGGAATTCGTATGGGCATTCGGCGCATTCGCGGCTAGTTGGATAATCCGAGTAAAGCGATTTTCTTTTTCTCTCAATTTCCGGCAGGCTTTCCTTGAACCAGTCGGCAAATTCGCCTCCCGGATAGTAAGCTTTGTTGCAAGAGTAACAAAGCCCGTCGTGGCTGAACTCGTACCAGAGGCATTCGTTTCCTTCGCTAAGGCAGTATCCCGGCGTCAAGGATTGCGGCAGGGAAGTGAGTTTGTTTTCATAGATATAATCGGCGAATCGAGCCGTTTGTTCGTCGTTCAAAGCTAAATCGCCGGTAGCGAATTTTACTTTTACTTTATACGGCTCGCCGAATTTCTCTTTCCGATTAAGCTGTTTTTTCATCCAATCGCCGAATTCGTTTATATTTTCGATTGTCGGACGGCTTACTACCGATAATATTGACGTTGGAAAGCCCATTTCCAAAGACGTTTCGTAGTTTCTTTCCGCTATGTCGAAAGAGCCGTCTCTTAAATAATCGTGGACTTTTCTTGGCGGGTCTATCGAAAAACCGATTCTAAAACGCTTCGGACTTTCTATTAAATCAATCAATCGGCGGAGGTAGTCTTCGGTAAACCTTACGCCGTTGGTTTGAATCGCTACGTCTTTGCCCTTGACGTCGTTTCGTCGCCAATGCTCGTTTACTTTTCTTATTATCTCGGCGATTGTTCCCGGTTCGGAAAGCGAAGGCTCGGCGCCGTGAAGGCAGAAGCTGCCGAAAGCGTATCCTTCGTTTTCGAACTTACGGATTAATCTGTCCAGCGAAGCTATTATTTCCCCGTCGCTCGTTTTCCGTTCTTTTCTGCTTTCGGGCGGAATATAGCAATAGCTGCAATCGAGATTGCAGGTTCTATGCGTGGCATAGTATAGATTCAATATTTTTATCGCGCGCTCGCTCATTTAAAATAAGATAAATGTTAAATCTTAGAACGTTAAAGTTACAAAAAATTATATTAATTATTAATTAATAACTAATTTTGAGTAGAAAATCAAACGTAGTTTAAAATAAAACTAAATTATGAGAGCGATAACGCAAAAAGTTAAAGAAGCGGAAGTAAAGGTTAAAGGCGGTCCCAGTTCGGAAATCGGGAAAGGATTGCTAGTTTTTCTGGCGATATCCGAATCCGACGACGACAAGACTATTAAGTGGACGGCGAAAAAACTCGCCAACTTGAGGGTTTTCCCCGACGAAGAGGGAAAGATGAACAAGTCCGTTTTAGACTTCGGGGGCGATATAATGCTAATTTCAAATTTTACGCTATACGGCGACGTTAGGAAAGGCTACAGACCAAACTTTATGAAATCCGCGCCGCCTGATATTTCCAAGCCTCTTTACGAGAGATTCGTGAAGCATATGCGAGGCAACTACCCAATTAAAGTAGCGGACGGGGAGTTCGGAGCGATGATGGAAATCAAACTAATAAACGACGGACCCGTAACTTTATTAATAGATAAAGAGAACGATTGATATGAAAAAGATATTCATCGGAACCATTACCGGAACTAAGGGCGTGGACGGCGCTTGGAACGTAAAAAGCAGAGACAACGCTATATCCGGCATAAAGAAGGGGGCTAGTATTTACGTCGGCTACTCGGAGAAATTTTCCGAGACTTATACGCTCAATAGCGCCGGAAAAACAAAAGACGGATTTACTATTCAAACGAAGGAGATTGATAGTAAAGAAAAAGCGCAAAAATTCAAAGAAAAAGGCGTTTTTGTAAATTTGTCGGATATAAAAAAGTCCGAAGGGAAAGAATATATTGAAGACGAGATAATTGGTTTCACTATTTACGATTTAAAATCGAAACGTTATATCGGGAGCATAGAAAACGAACTGCAGTATCCCGCGCAAACATTATGGTCCGTCGATTACAAAGGCAAGGAGATATTAATACCCGTCGTGGACGATATAGTTAAGAAAATCGACTGGAAGAAAGGCAAGGTTTACGTCGAGCTTGTTCCAGGGTTGATTGACGAGAATTTAGACGATTAAGAAATTCTAATTTTATTATGAGCGAGAAACTAAGAATAGATTTGATTACCGCTTTTCCCGATTTATGTATGGAAGTAGCGAGCCACAGTATAATCAAAATAGCGCGGGAGAAGCGATTGGTGAATATAGTAGTTCACAATCTTCACGATTACGCCGAAGATAAATTCCGACACATAGACGACGCTCCCTACGGCGGCGGAGCGGGGATGGTGATTAAGTGCCAACCCGTCTTCAATTGCGTCGAAAAGCTTAAGTCGAAAAGAGAATACGACGAAATTATATATATGACCGCCGACGGAGAAAAACTCTCGCAACCGGTCGCCAATAAATTATCTTTGAATAGAAACATCATTATACTTGCGGGGCGCTACAAAGGTATCGACCAGCGAATAAGGGACGCTCTCGTAACGAAGGAAATCTCGATAGGGGACTACGTTCTCAGCGGCGGCGAGTTGCCGGCTTTGGTTTTAGTCGATTCCGTAGTTAGATTGATTCCCGGCGTTCTGGGCGACGCCGAGTCCGCTCTGGAAGATTCGTTTATGGAAGGGCTGTTAGAGCCGCCGTATTACACCAGACCGGCGGATTTCATAGGAATGAAAGTTCCCGAAGAACTGCGCTCGGGCGACCCAAAAGTAGTAAGCGAGTGGAGAAAAGCGAAATCTTTGGAAAAAACTAAAAACAGGCGCCCGGATTTGTTAGAGGATTAGGACGCGCCAAAATTCCCATTTTGCAATCCCATTCCCTCCTTACAAAACTCCAATTCTCTTCCCTCCTTACAAAACTCCGATTTTGTAAGGTTAATTCAATAAAGTTGTATTTTCCCGCGAATCAAAGCGAAGCTTTTCTGAAAACGTCCTCGCCAAATCGGAGTTTGGCGAGGAGGGTGAGTTTGTAGTTGTGAAGTAGTCGGAATTCATTAGATGACTCCAAGCCGTCGGATGATTGAAATATTGATACCTTTATCAAAATTCAATGATGAATTTCTCGGATGTTTCCCTTATTTTAGTTCTTTAACTGAAAACGAATAGTTATAGTTTTTATGAAACTGATATTTTTACTCGACGCGAAAAAGGACGCTTTGTCCGAGGCTCACGGCTTCGACAGGGAAGGGGCGGAGTTTGTCAAAATCGACGACAAAAAGCTCGCCCAGCCGAAGTTTATATTATCGACTATGAAAAAGCGAAAATACGAGAACGTTTTTTTCGGTTGTTTGAAGCTCGACTATCAGCGTTTCCATTTCTTTATGAAAACCTACTTTTTGATTTCGGGTTATTGGAAAGGCGCGATAATCGACGAGGACTGCAAAGTAAAGAGATTCGGCTTTTTGCGATATTTGTTCGTCGAAGTTCCTATGATAATAGTAGAAGCTGTAGCGTCGTTTTTTGTAGTGATTTATTCATACGTTAAATTTCCGATTTTAAAATGGCGATTGATAAAGAAAAAGTAAAAGTTCTATTTTGGCGCACGGAGTTTTACGGAGCTTTAACGGAAGGAGGCACCGTCTCGCTTCACGTGGGCAAAATCCGGGGATTTCAAAAGCTTGGCCATCAGGTTTCTTACGTTTCCAGCGGACCTATGAACTTGCCGGAGGGCGTTAAATTATATAAGATTCCTTACTCTAAGCTTTTCCGGAATTTTCCCGAAGTTCTCGCGCCGCATTACAACGGTCGCTCGATAAAAGAGATGAAGAAGATAATCGAAAAAGAAGAACCGAATTTTATATATCAGCATCATCACGACTTTCATTACGGCGGCGCGAAGATAAAAAAGGATTTGGGCTTGCCTTTTATTCTGCACGTGGACGGAATCGAGTATTGGGTAAAGAAAAATTGGGGCAAGCTGTATTTCAGCGGTTTGCTCAAGTGGGCTGAAGAGATACAATTGCAAGCGAGCGACGCTATTATAGTAGTATCGAACGCTTTGAAGAATCAGCTTATAGAATACGGCGTCGAAGGAGACAAGATAATAGTCGCGCCGAACGGCGTTCATCCAGACCAATTCACGCCGGAAATCGACGACGGAGGCTTAAGGAAAAAGCTCGGCGTAGAAGATAAGTTCGTAGTCGGATACACCGGAACTTTTGGGTATTGGCACGGAGTAGAAGACTTAGCCAAAGCCGTCAAGCCGATAGTCGATAAAATACCGAACGCGGTCGTTCTTTTTGTCGGCGACGGCAATCTGCGCCCGAATATAGAAGAAATAACGAAAAAAGACGGCGTTTTCGAAAATATTATGATTACGGGTTTCGTTCCGTTCAAAACGATACCGAATTACTTGGCGGCTTGCGACGTTCTCGTTTCGCCCTGCGTGAACAATCCCGACAACGAATTCTTCAATTCGCCGGTGAAGCTCTTTGAATATATGGCGATGAGCAAGCCGATTGTCGCTAGTTCGGTCGGTCAACAGGGGGACGTTATCGACCATAAAGTAAACGGCTTGCTGCACGGCGAAAAACAGCCGGAAGAGTTAGCCGAGATGGTTCACGAAATCTATAGCGACAAAGACTTAGCCGATAAATTGAGTAAAAACGCGAGAAAACGAGCCGTCGAGAAACACGACTGGAAAGTAAACGCCCAGCAGATTTTAGACGCGTATTATTCCATAGTCGGCGATAAATAATTTATTCCTTCAAAAAATTAGACGCCGCCTCTGCGAGCAGAGCGGTTCCGTAAATCATCGCGTCTTCGTCGGGCGCTAGTTTTGAATTATGCAGCGCGGGCATAAATTCTTCGTTGGGCGGGCGCACGCCGAGAAACCAAAACACGCCGGGAACTTCGCGAGCGTAATAAGAGAAGTCTTCCGCCCACATAGCCGGCTTGAAGTCCAGCACGGAATTTTCTCCGAGTAAATCTTTTGCGGAATTAATAGCCGATTCAGTCGATGTTTTCTCGTTGATTGTCGCCGGATGTCCTTTTTTAATATCTAAGCTACATATTGAGTTATAGAGCGAGCAGGCGATAATCGAGCGACGTTCTATTTCGCTGTGTATTTTCATCCGCCAATCGTTGTTGAAAGAGCGAAGCGTTCCCATAAGTTTCACTTCTTCGGGGAATATGTTGGGATATTCGCCGCCTCTTATAGACGTAACTGATAAAACTCCCGGCTCTACCGGGTCTTTATATTTCGACGTTAATGATTGAAGATATACTACAAGTTGCGAGGAAGCTAAAATCGCGTCGTCGCTTAATTGCGGTTGGGCGGCGTGTCCGCTTTTTCCCGTAACTCTCCAATACAGCTCGTCCGAAGACGCCGTAACCGCTCCGGGAGAGATTGCTACCGTGCCGGTAGTTTGATGCGGGAAGATATGCTGACCGAAAATCGCTTTCGGTTTTGGATTTTTAAGCGCGCCCCCTTCTATCATAGCTTTCGCGCCGCCGGGAAGTTTTTCTTCAGCGGGTTGAAATATCAGTTTTACCGTGCCTTTTAGTTTTTCTTCTTCGCTTTTTAATAGTTCGGCGGCTCCTAGCAGCATAGCGGCGTGCATATCGTGACCGCAAGCGTGCATTACGCCGTCGTTCTTCGAAGCGTATTCCAGTCCTGTTTCTTCTTTTATGGGCAAGGCGTCGATATCCGCTCTCAGCGCGACGCAATTATCGCCTTTTCCTATATGAGCTACGACTCCCGTGTTAGCGACAGTTTGGTGTTTAATATTGAATTCGTCGAGTACTGATTGGATATATTTCGACGTTTCTTTTTCTTGGAACGAGAGTTCGGGATTGCTATGTATATGTCTGCGGTGTTTAACTATGTCGGAGAATAGTTCTTTTGATTTTTCCAAAAACGTATTCATATTAAACGCTCCTTTCTATTATGTTTATGGGAATTTCAATAGTTTTTTCGCCCAAAGTAACTGCTTTTCCTTCGAGCGAAAGAGATTGGATTTCATTTGGGAATTCTCCTTGAAAATCGACCGTTAATTCGCTTTTACTCGGAGGAACGACCGCAATAGGCGAGTCGATATCTTTTTCGAACAGAGCCGCTAACATAGTTGATAAAGCTCCGGTTCCGCAAGCTCCGGTTTCCGCTTCAACGCCTCTTTCGTAAGTTCTTAAATTAATTTTATTTCGGCTAACCATTTCGTAAATATTAACGTTTACGCCTTTGGGCTTAAACTCGTCGTTAAACCTTATCGCCGGAGCTATTGTTTCTATGCAAATGTCGTCTAGTTTTTTATCTTTCAGTTTATCAGAGCTTTGCTTGTTTATAGCGAAATGCTCCGAGTTTACGTTCACGAAAGTTCCTACAAAAGTTCCGTTTTCGGTTACAACTTCGATATTAGTTTTAATTTCTTTCGGCGGTGGAAAATATAACTTGATTGTATCGCCTTTGAATTCGCTTTGGTATTTGTCTCCCGCCATATTGAAAAGTATCGTATCGTTTTTGTTCGGATTTAGAACGAATTTTTTATCGACGGCGAACATAACGGCGCATCTGCCTCCGTTGCCGCACATCGTTTCGCTGGAGCCGTCGGGATTGTAGAACGAAATGTCGAATTGGGAATCGTCTTCGCCTTCGTTCATAACTACCAATCCTTCGGTCATTTTGTCGTTGTATTCATTTTTGCCGCATAAGATAGGGGCGAGCAGTTCGTAGAAAGCGCCGTCAATCTTCGGATTTCTATTATCGACTACCGTAAATAAGTTTCCGGCGCCGGACATATAAGCTAATTCTACTTTCAATTTTTCCATTAGCGTTTTTTGATTATTTAACTAAAAATTAAATCAGCGGGACCGCTCGCCGAGCGTTTTTGCGATGTCCGCGTGAATTTTGCCGTTTGTCGCTAGAATCGATTCGTCGGTTATCCAGTAAGGAGTTTCGTCGTATTGAGTAACTTTTCCGCCGGCTTCTTTAACGAGAAGAATGCCAGCCGCTACGTCCCAAGGATTCAAGTTGATTTCCCAGAAGCCGTCGAATCTGCCAGCCGCGACGTAAGCTAAATCTAACGCCGCCGAGCCTAATCTTCTAACGGGGATGCCGCGTTTGATAATAGAAACAAATTGGTTGATACAGCCGCTAGGATTTTCATTAACGTTGTAGGGAAACCCCGTTACTAAAAAAGAGGCGTCTAAATCAGAATTTTCGGAAACCTTCAGCTTTTTATCGTTTAGATAAGCTCCTTGTCCCTTTGTGGCGTGAAACAGCTCGTCTAAGTAAGGATGATAAATCGTTCCGCACAGTATTTCTTTGTTTTTTACAGCCGCGATGCTAACGCTAAAAATCGGCAGTGAATTGGCGAAATTCACCGTACCGTCGAGAGGGTCAATTACCCATTGGACGACGTCCTTTTCTTTGGTTCCGGTTTTCCCGCTTTCTTCGGCTAGGAATACGTGATTGGGATACTTGGAGCTAATGTTCTCTATAATAGTCTTTTCGGCTAAATTGTCGTATTCCGTTACTAAATTGTTCCTGCCTTCTTTGTTGGCGATTTCAAAAGTCGTTCCGAAACCTTCTTTCAGCAGTTTTCCGGCTTTGATAGACGTTTCTTTTGCGCAATTAGTAAGTTCGTTCAGCATATTTTCTTCTTTGTCATTCCTTGATTTATGAATAAAAACGTTCAGGGATTAAGAAAAATGTAATCCCAACCTTTTTCTATTATACATATTCTTTTTATTTTAGAAAAATAAATTCATTATCTTTGTAGATTATACTGATAAATTAAGTTGATTATTATGATGATAAGAAAGATGAAATATATCTATACCATTGCGGTTTTATCCGTTTTTTTAACGGCGGCTGTAGCTTCTACTCAAGCGCAGGAAGAAGAGTTTATAGACAATTCTTATTACACCGGCGCAAAGGAAGACGAAATAGATACTCTTCAGTTGGAAAAATCTATGGAGTTAGCCGAGGAGACGGCGGGTTTATTGGAGCGGGAGATTGACCCGGACGAGTATATTATGGGCCCTAACGACGAGTTGGCAATTTCCATTATATCTACCAAGACCAAGACTTTCAAAGTTAAAGTTTCGCCCGAAGGTAAAATACTAGTCGAAGGCGTAGGCGTAGTAGATTGTAAAGGAAAAAGTTTGACAGAGACGAAAGAAGCGATTAGACAATTGATTGACGAGGTTTATCGTTCTTACGAGTTATATGTTGTTCTGCATAAGTTAAGGAAATTCAAGGCAATAGTGAGCGGAGCGGTTCGCAAATCTTCAATAGTTCCAGCTACCGCGGCGGATAGAGTTTCAGAAGTTATTGAAAGAGCGGGAGGATTGAAATATAACGCTTCGTTAAGGCATATAATGTTATTGAGAGATAAAGGCGAAAAAATCATTCCGGTCGATTTGTTAAAATTCAACGTTGGCTACAAGGAAGCGAACCCGACCGTTTTGGGCGGCGACCAAGTAGTCGTTCCCGAGAGCAACGTAGAGCAAAGCTTACAAATCTGGGGCGAGGTGGCTAACGAAGGTATATATGAATTCGTCGAAGGCGATTCTTTATCGACTTTATTCAAATTCGCTCACGGATTTTTGAATTCTTCGTTTTTGGATTCCGTTGAGGTTGCGAGGTTTTCAGCTAAAAACAACCGAACCGAGCGATGGTTTGTCGATTTAAGCTCTTGGCGCAGATTATATTATGTGTCGAACAAGCTTCCCAAAGATTTTCCATTGCAATCGGGCGATAGGATTTACGTTCGCAAAAAGCCCACTTGGCCTCAAGTAAGGCATATAATTGCTAAGGGCGAGGTTAATTTACCGGGTAAATTCGCAATAAATAAAACCGACTCGAGAGTCTTCGATATATTAATGAGAGCCGGCGGACCGACTGACGAAGCTTCTTTAGAAAACGCAGTTTTCGTTCGACAAAAAGAGATAAAGAAAATCGATAGAGAGATGGAAAGACTGGGGACAATACCTTCTTCCGAAATGTCCGAAAACGAGAGAAAATATTATCAAGCCCGAAAATTAGAACAGAAGGGTGTGATGGCGATAAATTTCAAGGAAGTATTAAACGATCCGTCGTCCGACGACAATATATTGATTATGGACGACGATTCAATTTATATTCCTCCGAACACTAACTTCATTAACGTTCAAGGTAGAGTGAATAATCCGGGTCTTGCGACTTTCAAAGAAGATTATGATTATATGGATTACATAAATCAAGCGGGCGGTTTTGGATATAGAGCCGACGAAGACGAGACGTTCATAGTAAAAAGAAAAGGGGAGCAATTTTTAGCTTCCGAGATGAATTACACTTTAGAGCCTGGCGATAATATACTAGTCCCGCCGGAAGAGGAGACAAGAATTAATTGGTGGATGTTAAGCACCCAAATAACAACTATGCTTGGAATGCTCGCGGCGGTATTTAGCTTAATTCAAAGGTGGAACTAATTATAAAAATCGGAAATAGTTAATGAGTTCAGAGAATAAAAAAGAAGCGTTTTCTTTAAAAACTTTATGGAATCTGTGTAAGCAGCGACGAAAGTTCATTGTTATATTTGTCGCGGCTTTCGTTGTTTTATCGGGCGTTTACACATATATAACGTCTTATGAATACTCAGCTTCCGCGAAAGTTTTCCCTCCGGAAACCGATGGGGGAGCCGGAGGGCTATCGGGATTTTTACAAAGTCTTTCCGGCGGCGTGGCTATAGGCGAAGCTATGGGTAAAAGCGTCCATATTGAACTTTATTTGGATATGTTGAACAGCCGAGCCGTAGCTAAGCATATAGCCGAAAAGTGTAAATTAAACGAAAGAGAAAGGTTTCAGGTCGGCAATGAAACTGAATTATACGATATGGTCTCCAGTATGATAGAAGCGGAATCAAGAAGGAGCGGAATAATAATTATTAATTCCTCGATTGAAACTCCTTATTTCCCGGATTCGAGCGAAAAAGCTAAAGCGGCAAACTTTATCTCTGAATTTGTAAACGCCGCCGTAGAAGGTTTGGACGAAGTTAATAAAAGAAGGACAAATTTTAAATCTAAAAAGAAAAGAGAATATATCGCTATAGTTTTAAAGGAAAATGAAAGAAAATTGGATTCGGTTGACGCCGAGCTTGAAAAGTTTCAACGGCAGCACAAGGTTCTATCGCTCGACGAACAGACAAAAGCCATTCTGGAAAACGCCATTATAATTGGGACTGAGCTATCTAAGGCGGAAGTCCAATTGGGGTTGTCTAAGCAAGAATTCGAAAAAGGTTCGCCGATTGTAAAAGCTTTCAGAAGAAAAGTCGAAGATTTAAGAAGCCAATATCAAAAAATCCAATCGGGCGGTTTGATTCAGGAAGATAAATTTTCAATTCCTCTAACAAACGTTCCAGAATTAATAAGAAAATATACTAACTTAAAGCGCGAGCAAGAAATACTAACTCAAGTGAATTTATATCTGAAAACGCAAAAACATCAACACGGCATTCAAGCCGAAAGCGACGTGCCTACTATTCAAGTTTTAGACGAAGCCGTTCCGCCGTACGTAAGGTCTTCGCCCAGTCGAGTTATGACCGTAGTTCTCGCTCTCTTTTTATCTTTATTTTTGAGCGTTTTTATTGTGGTCGCGAGAGCTTACGCAAAAGGCGAGGTTTACATTCCAAAGGAAACGGGAGAGGATAGTTAATCTAAATTATGATGATTCGGCTTAGTTGAAACGCCGTTAGTTTTTTATTCAATATTCATCAAATCTTTGGCGCTTTCTATAGCGGCTTTGGTGATTTTTTCGCCGCTTATAAGTCTCGCGGTTTCTTCCAGTTTTTCGTTTTCATCTAGCGAGCTGGCTTCTATTATCGTTCTTCCGTTCATCTCGTATTTTTTCACGTGGATATTTTTGTCGGCTAGAGCGCAAATTTGCGCTAAATGCGTAATTGAGATGATTTGGTGTCTTTTGGCAAGTTCTTTCATAATCACTCCCGCTTTTTGAGCAATTCCGCCGCTAATGCCGGCGTCTATTTCGTCGAATACGAGCATAGGAAGTTCGTCGCTGTCGGCGAGAACGTGCTTAAGAGCCAGCATTATTCTGGATATTTCTCCGCCGGAAGCTATTTGGCTTAGCGGTTTGGGCTTCTCGCCTTTGTTAGGACTAATGAAAAACTCTATTCTGTCCGCTCCGTCGCGATAGGCTTTGAAGTTTTTGCCGTTTATTATAACGCTAAGCTCGCTCAATGTTTCGGTGTTTTCTATTTCTTCTCTTTTTATTTTCGTTTCGAATTGAGCGTATTGAATTCCTAATTGTTTTAGAGTTCCTTCTATAGACCGCTTGATTTTTCGCGAGGCCGCTTGCCGGTTCTCGCTAATAGATTCGGCGATTTTTCCAAGTTCCTTTTTTAGTTCGATTATTCGTTTTTCGCTTTCTTTTATAATTTCGTCGCGATTTTCTATCGCGTCTAGTTCGTTCGTTAATTCTTCCCGGCGTTTTATCGCTTCGTTAAGTCCTCCGTATTTTTTAATTAAGCGGTTTAGATTGAACATCCTTTCTCTTAGAGTTTCGATTTCTTCGGGATTGAACTCTATTCCCGAGCGATAGTCGTTGGCGAACTTCGAGATTTCTTCCACCGCTATTATAGCCGATTCTAAGTCTTTTACGAACGGCTCGAATTCCTCGTCTATGTCTCTAAGCGAATTTAAATCTTGAAGCGCCTGATTTAATTTGTTGTAAGCCGACGTCTCTTTGCCGTATAGTTCGGAGAATATTCCGTAACTCGTCTCCGTTAAAAATTCGGCGTTCTCGTTAATTTTCAAGGAGCGCTCGATTTCTTCGTCTTCCTTCTCTTTCGGATTAACTTTGTTGATTTGCTCTAACTCGAATTTATAGCTCTCTTGCTTATCTTGCAAATACTTGTCTTCTTCCAGTAAAGACTTGTATCTTTTCAATTCGCCGAGAAGCTCGCAATATTTATCGCTATAATCGCTCAGCTCTTTCTCGGCGTCGGCTAAACTGTCGAGAAGGCGTATATGCGAGTCTTTGTTCAGTAGCAATTGATGGTCGTGTTGTCCGTGGAAATCTACTAATAAATCGCCGAGTTTTTTCAGCAGAGCGACTTGGATAGGCGTGTCGTTAAGGAAATTTCGGCTGTGCGAGCGAGTTATCTCTCGACGTATAATAAACAGCTCGTCGTATGATTCGAAGTCGTTTTCCTTGATTGTTTTGTAAGCGGGATGGTTTTTGCGAATTTCGAAGACGCCCTCGATAATCGATTTTTTCTCGCCTTCCCTGATGTATTCTGTCGAAGCGCGCTCGCCTAAAAGCATCATCAAAGCGTCAACTATAATGGATTTGCCCGCGCCCGTTTCGCCGGTAATAATATTGAACTTCTTGTCGAAATCTATTTCGAGTTCTCTGATTAGAGCGAAGTTCTTTATGTATAAACTTACGAGCATATCTTTTTTATTATTATCAAAGTCGATTTAATCGAAAGTTTAAAATATAAAAAAGTAAAGAAAATCGGAAAGAGAATAAATAAAGAAGCTAAAATAATTGAATCGACAAAGGCTAACTTTTGGATTGGTTTATTTACGATGAATGGTTTTTTTAGTCGAAAGAAGGGATTCGTTACTGAAGTAAATAGAATAGCACATCAAATAAATTTTTCTTTTTATGTTTCTTTTCGCTAAATTATAAATAGATTATCGGTTAGTAAAAATAATCGGCTGAAATCGTTGTTCAATTAAAATCTTGAGTTGATATGACCGAGTATATCGAAAACCTTTTAGCAATAAGCCCTGAAATTCAATACAAAATCCTATATTCCGTCATTACGATAGTCGTGATGTTCGTTCTGAGCAGGCTCTTCTCAAAATTGATAATCAATCGAATAGAGAACGACAGTACGCGATACTCTTGGTTTAAGAATAACAGATATTTCACGGCTTTTATATCTATATTTATTTTCATAATCATTTGGCTGGGCGGATTCAGTTCGCTGGGAACTTATATCGGGCTTCTCTCGGCGGGCTTGGCTATCGCTCTTAGGGATTTACTCGTGAACTTAACGCTTGGCTTTTTATAATAATACGGAAGCCGCTGAAGGTCGGCGACAGAATTGAGATTAGCGGGACTACCGGCGACGTTATAGACATACGCATTTTCCAGTTTTCCGTCGTCGAGGTCGGCAATTGGGTGGACGCCGACCAAAGCGCCGGAAGAATAATTCACATTCCCAACGGAATAATTTTCACTCAAAAGCAAGCCAATTATACCCAAGGATTTGAATTTATCTGGAACGAAATTCCCACGCTGTTAACGTTCGAGAGCGATTGGAAGAAAGCCAAGGAGATATTGGAGCGAGTAGTGAAAGAACACACGCTTCACTTTAGCGAAAGAGCGGCGAATCAAATTCGCGAAACGGCTACAAAATATATGATATTCTACAAAAACTTGACGCCTATTGTTTACACGACCGTGAAGGACAGCGGCGTTCTGCTGACGATGCGCTATCTTTGCCACGCCAAGAAACGCAGGGCGACCGACCAAGCTATATGGGAGAACATCCTTAACGAGTTCGCGAAATGCGACGACATAGATTTCGCCTATCCCACGCAAAGAATATATTACAACGCCGTCGAGGGCAAGCCGGGAACGAAGCCGGAAGGGGAGTAGCCTATTACGAAGACGGGGCGTCTTCGCTACTTATTCCGTCGGAAACCGACCGGCTTTAGCCGTTGGCTGGCGTCCTTTTGGGCTTCTTTTCGATGGCGGATGGCTGAAGCTATCCGTTTTCTTCAGTGAAAGGAGGTGTTATATAATCGCTTCCAGTTCCGCTTCGCTTTCTAATAGGACTTGTCTGGCTTTGCTTCCTTCGTGCGGCCCTACTACTCCGGCGTCTTCTAGTTCGTCGATTATTCTGCCGGCTCGCGCGTAGCCGACTTTCAACCGCCTTTGTATTATTGACACCGAGCCTTGCTGAAGCCTGACGACAAGTTTCGCGGCTTCTGCGAAATGCGGGTCTCTGTCGTCTTTTGAAATAGCCCCGCCTTCTTCGTTATTATCTATTAAGCTAGGCAGTTCGTAAGGGTGAGAGTATCCCGTTTGCTCGCCGATATGTTCGCAAATGGCTTCAACTTCGTCGGAACTGATGAAGGCGTTTTGCATTCTTTTCGGTTCGGGCGAGCCTCCCGGCAAGAATAGCATATCGCCGTTGCCGAGCAGTTTTTCCGCGCCCGAAGCGTCCAATATAGTTCTCGAATCGACTTTTGAAGCGACCAGATATGATATTCGGGCGGGGAAGTTCGCTTTGATTAAGCCGGTTATTACGTCCACAGAAGGTCTTTGAGTAGCCAAGACAAGATGAATGCCAACCGCTCTGGCGAGTTGCGCTAATCGGACTATCGGAGCTTCGATTTCTTTTGACGCCGTTAGCATTAAATCGGCTAGCTCGTCCACGATAACTACGATGTATGGCATTGGTCTGTGATTTAATTCGCCGTCTTTTTTCAGTTTCCCTTTTCGAACTTTTTCGTTGTAATCAGCGATATTGCGCTGTCCCGCCTCGGATAATATGTCGTAGCGTCGGTCCATTTCCTCGCAAACGGCTTTTAATGTTATTACGGCTTCTTCGGGGTCGGTTATTATGTTATTATTGATGTCCGGCGAAACCGCCAAATAGTGATTTTCGAGATTGTTATATTGCGTTAGCTCAACCTTCTTTGGGTCAACGATGACGAATTTTAACTCGTCTGGTCTTTTCTTGTAAACAAGCGAAGCGATTATCGTGTTAATGCCGACGCTCTTGCCGGAGCCGGTCGAGCCGGCGATTAAAAGGTGCGGCATTTTTGCTAAGTCCGCGCAGTAAACTTCGCCTTCGATAGTTTTGCCGAGAGCCAAGGGCAATTTGAAATTGTTGTCTCGATATACTTGCGACTTTACTATCTCGCTGAATTTTACCATAATCGGGTTTTTGTTGGGTATTTCTATTCCGACTGTGCCTTTGCCGGGCAGGGGCGCTATTATCCTAATCCCTCTCGCCTTAAGAGCCATCGCTATGTCGTCGGCTAAATTTTCGATTTTGCTCACTTTGATGCCCGGAGCTGGAACGAATTCGTATTGAGTAACGACCGGTCCCGGAGTTACGTTTAATTTGTCGATTTCTATGTTGAAAGTTTCGAGTTTTTCTTTAAGTATTTTCGCGTTCATACTTAGTTCTTGGTCGTTTACGTCCGCTTTTTCGTTTTGTTCCGAGAGTAAATCTAATCCCGGCGGAATGAAATTGATATCCTCTTCGTGTATTGCAGTGTTAATTGGGCAGTAAGCGGGTTCTTCTTCTTGTTCGTTCTTTTCTTCTTTTTGATTCACCGTTACCGTCAATTTTTTGTCGGTTTCTAGTTCGGTTTCGTCGCTCGTTTCTTTTTTGGGCGCCGTTTCTTCTGCCTCGCTCTCAAAATAATTTGTGTTTTCCTCTTTCTTCGGCGTATCTTTATTTTGTTTTTCAAGTAGCTCCCGCTTTTTCCTTTCTAAATATTCTATCGGGCTTTCGTTTTCTTCGTTTGTTTCTGTTGAGCTTTCTTCCGGCGGGTTATCCGATTCTTCAAAATTGGGTTCTATTGCTTCGTCGAAATCTTTTTCTATAGCGGGTTCGCTTTCTTCGATTACCGGTTCCGCTACTGAATCGCTTGATTTTGGAGCGGTTTCTTTTGTCTCCGGCTGTTCTTCAGGTTTCGCTTCGCTTTTTTGTTTTTGGCTTACGAACAAGTTTCGTTTTATGATTTTAGCCGGTTCGATGTCCGGCGAAGTAGCCGCGGTTCTTTTTTGTTCTGAACTGCTTTCTTTTTCGTCGTCTTGGCTTTCTGGGGTTTCGGTTTTCTTTTCTTCGTCGTTTATCTCGAATTGCGCCTTAATTTTTGAAAAATACTTATCGTTGAATTTGGAGAAAGCGGCGGCGATTTTTCTTATTAATTCATTGTCGCTCGACTTCACTTTATCGAATATCTGACCGACTTGTATATCGGCTATAAGGATAACGAATACGCTCCAAAGCATTATTACTAGTATAGTCGCACCGGCAACGCCTATTACGCTAGAAATAGTAGCGGCTATAAACATTCCAATAGCTCCGCTCCATTCTTTGGGGATTGAGGAGAATACGGAAATTTGTTGCAAAACGCCGATTGTGGCGCAAAAGAGAGTAGCGAACATTAAATACTGCGAGGTTTTTTTTATCAAATTTTCCGAAATTGAAAATCTGAAAAACAAATCTTTGGCGTAAAAGCCTAATATAATTGGGAACAAAAGAATTACGTAACCGAAAGTGGAATTGTAAAGAAAGTTGGAAACTAAAGCTCCCACGACGCCCAGCCAATTGTAAACGCTCTCGAATTTAGCGCGGACAAGTTCGTCGCCCGCCAACAGCTTCATTAAATCGGAGAAGGCGATTTGCGTCGCCGCCTCGTCTCTTGTATTGTATGAAAGAAGCGACAGGAAAATAAATATCGACAGCGCGAAGAGCAGTATCGACATTATTTTGAATCGAACGCGAACGTTCTTTTCTTCCAATTCGGAAGAGCGTTCTTCAAATTTTGATTTTTTAGAAGCGTTACCGTTACCTGAATCCTTCTCGGACTTTCCAGAGCTATACGGCTTTACGCGGCGAATTACGACGTTTTCGTCGGCGTAAGTTTCCATCTCTATGTCCCCCTTTATGCTGCAGCGAAACTTTACTTTACGTAAATATATTCAATTATTTACTAAATATCAAAATTTTTCGCGTTTTTTATGTGAATTCCTTCGATTATTGGAACGACTGGATACTTATCTATGGTAAGGCAAAGGTCGATATCGTCTTCTTGACCGATTTTTTTGAGAAACTTAGCGTGTTCTCTTTCTTTCAAATAATCGTGTAGATTTTCGCGATGGAGATTATATAAATCGCGAGCGGCAAGAGCCGTGTCCGTTATTTTGTATTCGGGGACGTTCTTGGCGATTGAGTCGATATAAGCGCCCGCGCACAAAGCGTCTTCGTATGATAGCCTGCCGTCGGAGCCGGCGCATAAGAAAACGATTTTGGCGTTGGAATTTTCTTTTTCGAGTTTGTCTTTTATGAGTTCGAGCGAAACGTTCAAGTTCGCGAAGCAGCCGATGATTCTCATTTTGGCTTGCTTGAATTTGTTGAAAATCTTTGTTCCGTTGCTTGTGGAAAGAATCACCGTTCTTTTGGATATTAGTTCTTCTTTGTATTCGGAAGGAGAGTTACCGGCGTCGTATCCTTCCGGTTTTACTCCTCTTTTTTCGCCTCCGATAAATCTTTTTGTTTTGCTCAAACTGTTGTAAATATTGCCGGCTTTTTCCGCGTTTTCGCAAGGAATAACTTCCTCGGCTTTATTATAGAGCGCGGCGCATACCGTAGTGGACGCTCTAAGAACGTCTATCATTACGATATAGGAGTTGTCGAACTCTTTTTCTTCTTCCGCGAAAAACGGCGTAAAAAATGCGTCTATTTCCATAATCTTCCATCGTCTTTTTTGAAAACGACAAATCTAATACGGTCTAATCAAATTTCCAAAATAGTTTTTATGTATGTGTCGTTATATGTATCGGCGTTAAAAATCAAATCCTAACGAAACAAGATAACGAGGCTTCGACCAATTATGATACAAATACGCCCAAGCTACGTCGAGTTTTAAAGGAAGACCTAGCAACACGGTTCTCAAACCTACTCCCGTACTCATAAGCAAGTTGTTGGGGGCGGCTTTTCCGTCGGCGTTTATTTTAGTCGCTTTGAAAGACATCCAATCTCCGCTCCACGCGCCGCCTACATCTAAGAATACGTTTCCGAGAAAAGCTTGAGCTAAAGGAATAGGGGTAGCCATAAACCAACCGATAAAGGGAAATCTGAATTCAATGTTTGTTAAGAAATATCGATGTCCGCTTAGCCTTCCTACTCCGAAACCTCTCAGCGGCATAACTATAGACGAATTTATAAAAGCAAAGTCTTCGGGGTTGTTGAACGGCATTCTATCGTAAGAAAACCAACTGTTTATCCAATAGTCGGTGCCGCCCAAGTAGAAATTTTGCGGATTCGGTCCCATACTCGCGCCGCCCGCGCCTCGAATCGCTATGCTCGAATAATCGCCCAATTGAATATAATGCCTGAAATCGCTGGTAACGCTCAAAAAGCCGACGCTTTCGGAGCTAAGTTTAGGCGTCCCTTTAAATCCGACAAAATATCTTGTGCCGCGTATGGGCGCGAACAGACCGTAAAGAACGTCGTCGTGAACGTATCTTCCTTCGGGAATAAAAAGCGTTCTGGTTATATTCGGTACGTCGTTTTGCAATACGTTCTCTTTGGCTAAGTTCTTCCAGCTAAGTCCCCATTCTATTCTGTTGAATAAATCGAAAGGATACGAAGCTCCGATTGAGGCGCCGTAATCGCGGAATCTATAAAGCGAATCCTCTCCGCTTGGGGATTGTCCGTAATAAACAAATCCCGCGGCGTGATGAGCGGATATTAGGTAATCTATTATCTTTGGTTTATACTGATATGCGGCAAAGAAAGTGCTGTTTCGTAAGTCCATCATTAAATGGGCTTGCAACATTATCGTATGGTCGCCCAAAATATCGCTGAAGTACATCTGGGTGATGCCTTGGAAGCCCCAAAAGGTGCTGTAACCGGGATTGCCGGAAATTAAGTCTGGGGTGAAAGTGATTTTATAATCTTTTTCTACGAATTTCTTAACGCTGTCGGTCGCTCCCTTCAACGCTTCTCTGTAATCTTCCTCTGATTGTTTTCTAGCGTCGGGATTGGGTTTTACCACTTGTTGCCGCTCGAATTCTACTTTGAATTCGCCGTAAGCTATTTCTTTTTCCTCTTCCGCTTTTTTGGCGGTGTCTTTGTCTAATTTAATTTTTTCTATGTAATCGGATTTTTTTATCAGCTTCTTTCTGTATTTTGTAAGGGGAATAGAATCTCTACTTTTCTTCGGGTCCAGCGGGTATCTTGACATAAAAATATCGTAGCCGCCGTTTACTTGAGCGCTGAAGAACAGTTTGCTGTCGTCTTTGGATAAATTTATTTGAGCTATACCCGCAACGGAGTTTGTAATCGGGATTGACTTGCCGCCGTCAATGCTTTTTTTGTAAACGTTCAATATTCCGTTTTGGTCGGATGTATATAATAACGTTTTTTCATCTGAAGAAATCGCTATTGACTTTTTGTCGTATTTAGGCGAATTAGTAATTCTGTCGATTTTTCCAGTTTCTAAATCAATACTGTAAACGTCTTTTTGATTGTAATTGAAGTCCCATATATCAAAAGAGATTAGCGAGAAGTCTCCTTTTGTTTTGTCGCCTCTGTCGGAGAGGAAATAAATACTTTTCGAGTCGGACGACCACACGGGGTATGAATCTGAAAAAACGTCGTTGTTAAGCAATCTGAACTCCTCGCTTTCCAAATTGTATATATAAATATCGCTGTGCCCTTTTTGAGAGCCTACGAAAGCGAGTTTTTCCCCGTCGCCCGACCAGTTGACGGATGTTATCGACTTCAAACCGAAAGTAAGTTTTTTATATTCGCCCGTTTTGGCGTCAACTAGGAATAATGCGTCTTTGCCGCCCGATTTCGCCGAAATGGCTAATCTTTTTCCATTCGGTCCCCAGGAGATACCGGGAGTAAGTATGTTCAAATCTTCGAAATCTTGTTGTCGAAAACTGCTAACGAGTTTTCTAGGCTCGGCGTCTTTTTTCTCTAAGTTTTTTATAAAAATGCCGAATAAACCGCCGGGAGCCGAAATATAGGCTAGTTTTTTGCCGTCGGGGGATATCGCCGGGGACGTGTTGTAATAGCTCTTTTCTTCTTCAAAGTCCGTTATTCTCTCGGCGAATTCTTTGGGATTTTCAAATTTTGTAATATCTGGCCAATAATACTTTTTCATAAAGTTTTTGAAATCCTCGGAAAATTCTTCGATGTCTTTGTTAAAAGAACTTTTAAAGGCGTCGTTTAGAGAGCGCTGAACTTTCAATCGATTAATCAAGTCCCCGATTCTTTCTCTGCCGTATTTTTGTTCGATAAACCAGTAAAATGCTTGACCGCCCCTATAGGCGTAATAGCCGTTCATCTGTTTTAAGTCTCTTAGTTTTTCGTTTAAAGCGACGTCCCGCATAAACATATCAGTTTCGACGCTGTAACCGTCGAGGCTCTCGTATTCGCAAATTCCTTCGCTAATCCATATTGGTATTTTCCCCAAATTGCCGCTACTGAGGGCGGTTTGGAATGTGCCGCCGTAAAACATATCGTTCATAACTCCGTGGACTAGCTCGTGATGCAATGTATGTTCGAATTGCGAGTAGTCGCCTTGAAAAGGAACTACGATACGGTTCTTCATCAGCTCCGTAACGCCTCCGACGCCTTCTGGCATAAATTGATTTATAACGTTTGTTTGCTGGAATTCGTTGTGAGTGTCGTAAACGATGAGTTTGATTTTTTTGTTAATTCTATAATTCAATAGCTCTTGGACGGATTTCAACGATTCTTCGGCTATTCTCGCGGACACTTCCGCCAGATATTTGGAGCCGTCGTTGTAATAAACGTCGAAGTGTTCGGATTGTATGTATTTCCAATCGAAGGTTTGGTATTGAACTATGTTTTTGCCGAATCTTCCATAGCTTTGCCCGCTTAGTTGAGTTCCGATTATAAAAATCAAAATAGTTGCGAAACAGCGTCCTATAGTAGATAGTTTCATTTGCTCAAGTCTTCCAGTATTTTAAGATAATTAACAAAGATAATAAATTTTGAAACTTAGACAATCCAAATTCGATTTAATTTAAGCTTTAGCGTTAATTATATTTCCTAAAATATTCAATTTATTGAAAAAATTCTTAATTTTGTCGTTCTTAAAGACGAAGTTTTAGTTATATAATTGATACTGGAACAATAATTTTGATATAAGGACAATGGATGGAAGCGAACAAAAGGTAGGAACTTTCGGTATATACTTTAGGAAACTGTTTTCTAAATTATCAGATAGAGTTATTGCCGCTATTAATAAGCTGAAGATGACTCAGCACATATTTATGATTTTAGCGGCGATTTGCATCGGTATTCTCGGAGGATTTGGCGCGATTGGGATGCGGATGTTAATAGATTCTATTTCGGAACTGTTCTTCGCGGGCGACGGAACTGTTTTGGAAAATATTATACAAGCGCCTTGGTACGTGAAGATATTGGCTCCCACTATAGGCGGTTTTTTGGTGGGAACTATCATATATTTATTCGCTCAGGAGGCTAAGGGACACGGCGTTCCCGAAGTTATGCAAACGGTTTTGCTTAAAGGAGGCAATATTAGACCGCGCGTAGCTTTCGTCAAATCTATAGCCTCTGCTTTATGTATAGGTTCGGGAGGCTCAGTCGGCAGGGAAGGACCAATAGTTCAGATAGGTTCCAGTTTAGGCTCTATGATAGGTCAGTTTTTAAAAGTTCCGTCTAAAAGGATGAAAACATTCGTCGGTTGCGGAGCCGCCGCGGGAATAGCGGCTACTTTTAACGCTCCTATTGCCGGAGCGTTATTCGCCGTAGAGGTTATACTTATGGACTTTTCCGCCGCGCAATTTTCGCCGATAGTTATTTCTTCGGTTATGGCTACCGTCGTAACGCATTATTTCGGTTTAGATTTGGTCGCTTTTCAAGTTCCCGGCTACGAATTAGTAACGCCTTTTGAAATTTTCTTGTACTTTCCTTTGGGAATAGTCGCCGGATTAGCTTCGTTTTTATTTATCAAATCGCTCTACTTTTTCGAGGATTATTGGGAACGAAAGATAAAAATTCCCGATTATATTAAAGCCGGTATCGGCGGGGCTATGATAGGCGGCATCGCTCTGGTATTCCCTCAAATTATGGGCGTCGGTTACGATTCGATAGACTTTGCCTTAGCGGGCGAGACAATGTGGCATATAGCGCTGGCTTTGATATTCGTTAAAATACTGGCGACGTCTATTACTTTGGCTTCAGGCGGTTCAGGCGGCATTTTCGCTCCGTCTTTGTTTATGGGCGCTATGCTTGGACTGGCTTTTGGAGTCTTGGCTAATTACGCGTTGCCCGAATACACAGCCTCGCCCGGAGCTTACGCTTTAGTCGCTATGGGGGGGCTAGTCGCCGGAACTACGAGAGCGCCTCTAACTGCTATTATTATCGTGTTTGAATTGACTTTGGATTATAATATTATTCTCCCTCTAATGGTTACTTGCATTATCAGTATGATACTTTCGGCGAAGCTTTCCAGAGAATCGATTTACACTTTAAAATTATTGCTTAGAAATATTAACCTCAAAGACAGAGCCGAGTTAAATATAATTAAGTCCATTTTTGTAAAAGACATTTATACAAAAGACTTTGCTTCTATACCTAAAAACAAAAGGTTCGACGAAATAGTGGAGACGATGATTTCTAATAAAGCGCCGTATGTCTCCGTTAACGACGAATACGGTAATTTTATGGGTTTGATTTCGCTTAATAATATTAAGGACTTGATATTTGAAAAAGACGTTCTTCAGAACATCTTTATAGCCGGCGATATTTGCGATACAAACGTTGAAACGGTAACGTTGAATGAGGATTGCCGCTCGGTTTTGGAAAAAATGGAAAGGGACGGTTACGACGGACTGCCCGTCGTAAATTCCGAGAGCGACAAAAAGCAAATCGGTATGGTCTGGCGTCAAGATATAGACAACGCTTACAGGGCGGAGGTTGAATATCACGAAATGACATCGCATTTAGCGGAGAAAATATCCATAGCAAACGCCGAGCACGAAGTGCGTTTTCTCGAAGGTTACGTAATGTCGGAAATCCCCGTTCCGGATATATTTGTCGGAAAAACTATTAAAGAACTGAACGTGCGAGTCGAATACGGCGTCGAGATAATAACTATTAAATGCGCCAAGAAAAGCGGCGGTCAACCGAAAGCCATACCCAAACCCGATTACAAATTCACAGAAAACGATAGCGTTATTGTTGCCGGAAAAGTTGAGGATATAAACCGCTTAAGAAATTTAGCTTCGTCTAATTTGCTTTAGAGACAGCTAAATAATTAAATCGCAATAATTTGTTTTTATTTTAACCAAACTTTTTTTTATTTTTGATTAATTATTAACAAAAGAACTTAAATCAACGTGGGAGACTACTATGCCTTATACTACGATACCCAATATGTTTTACGACCTATGCGATAAATACGGCGATTCTAAATATGTCGTAATGTATAAGAAAAAAGGCAAGTATATAGGTTTGACTCACAATCAACTCAGGGAGATGGTGGAGCGATTCGCTCTCGGTTTAATGGAGCTTGGCGTCAGGGAAGGCGATAGGATAGGCATAGTTTCCGAAAACAGAGTTAAATGGATAATAGCCGATTTGGGAATTTTGAACGCCGGGGCTATTGACGTTCCGGTTTTTCCTTCTTTGACAGCGAAGCAGGAGCGCTATATATTCGACAATTGCCAAGCGACGGCTATTATAGTTTCCAACGAGTTGCAATTGAAGAAAGTAATGGAATTTAAGAACGATTTGCCTTCGTTAAGACACGTCATTGTTATGAACAATGAGTTCAGCGTTGACGACGTAAGCGTTAAAACTATGGACGAGGTGATGGATAAGGGAGAGGAGTTAAGACAATCAAAAAAAAGCGAAGATTTCCTAAAAGAAAAAATCAGTAAAATCAAACCTGAAGACCTCGCCACAATTATTTATACGAGCGGGACTACAGGGAATCCTAAAGGAGTTATGCTGAGTCATAAGAATATTCTATCAAACATAGAAGGCGTATTTGAAGCGATAGACGTGAGCGATAAAGACACTTTCCTTTCCTTTTTGCCAATGTGTCATTCCTACGAAAGGACGGCCGGATACTATACCGCGATGGCGAGCGGCGGAACTACGGCTTTAGCGGAGGCTTTGGATACGGTAGCCGCGAACTTGCAGGAAGTAAAGCCTACTATTATGACTACTGTTCCGCGCCTTCTTGAAATCGTAAAAAAGAAAATATACGCGAATATCGAAAAAGAGCCGGAGTATAAAAGAAAATTGTTCAATTGGGCTGTCAATTTAGGTAAAGATATTTTGGAAAAGAAGAACGAAGGTGCGGAAATACCCTTTTCGCTAAAATCCAAATACGCCGTTGCAGATAGATTGGTTTTTAAAAAGATTAAAAAGAAGTTTGGCGGTAGGTTAAGAATGTTTGTTTCCGGCGGCGCCGCTCTCGCTCCTAAAGTATGCGAATTTTATTTAGCCGCGGGCATCACGGTTCTTGAAGGATACGGATTAACGGAAGCCTCGCCTGTCGTTTCGGCAGGCAGGGAAGACGATATAGAGATTGGGACTATTGGCAAACCCTTCCAAAACGTCGAAGTTAAGTTTTTAAAGGACGGCGAATTGTTAGTAAGAGGTCCTAACGTTATGATGGGATATTGGAACGGCAAATTAGCTACCGAAGAGGCTATCGACGAAGACGGATGGCTATATACGGGCGACGTTGGCAAGATGACTGAAAGAGGCAATATCAAAATTACGGATAGGAAAAAGCATATATTCGTTAGCAGCGGCGGAAAGAATATAGCGCCGCAACCAATCGAAAATTTATTGACACAAAGCCCTTATATTGAGCATTGTATATTAATTGGGGATAGGAGGGAATATTGCACCGCCTTAATAGCTCCGAACTTTGACGAGTTGGTAAAGTTGGCGGAAGGCTTCGATATTTCTTTCGAGTCGCAAAACGAATTAATATCGAACAAGAAAGTGATTAACTTTATTAAGCGGGATATCGACAGACTTCAGCAGGATTTAGCTAAATTCGAAAGAGTCAGGAAGTTTTCCTTGCTTTCGGAACCCTTTACGATAGAAAACGGCGAATTGACTCCAAAGCTAAGCGTGAAGCGACACGTTGTTGAAAGAAAGTTCGCGAGTTTGATAGATTCTATGTATGGTTTCGGCTCTTAAATAACTTTTCTTCGCGCTTTCGCTAAAGCCCATTTGAAAACTTTGAGGTATTGCATAGCGGATTTGCCGGAGGAGAAATCTTCCGACATAGCGTTTCTTTTGATAATTTCCCAATGCGGCGGATTTTGATATACGGAGAGCGCTCTTCTTACGGCGTATGCGAAGTCTTCGGCGTTGTATTGCCAGAACAGGAATCCGTTTCCTTCGCCCTTTTCATAATTATATTCCTTTACCGTGTCCGCTAAGCCGCCGGTTTGTCTGACAATTGGTATCGAGCCGTATTTGAGAGCGTACATTTGCGTTAATCCGCAAGGCTCGAATCTGGACGGCAGAACTAGGAAATCGGAAGCCGCTATTATTCTATGCGCTAGTTTGTTGTCGTACCCTAGTTTAATCAACGCTTTGTTGGGAAATTTCCAAGCGATATATTTAAAGAAATCTTCGTATTTTTTCTCCCCGGAGCCGAGCAAAGCGAATCTGAATAAGTTGTTGTCCAGCGCCCATTCTAGTTTATTCATTATTAAATCTACGCCTTTTTGCTCGGTTAGTCTCGTAACCATACCAACGAGCGGCGCGTCGGCGCCTATTTCGTTTTCGATTTCGTTTTCTACTAAAAATATATTCTTATTTCTGGCTTTGCCTGCCAGATAATCTTTTGTGTATTTTGAATAAAGAAAATTGTCGGTTTCGGGATTCCATTCGTTGTAATCGACGCCGTTTAAAACTCCTATCAAGTCCGACCCTCGTAAGTTAAGTTCGTCTTGCATTCCTTCGCTAAAGTAAGGCATTCTAATTTCTTTGGAATAGGTCGGGCTTACGGTCGTAATTTTATCAGCGAACATAATGCCGGTTTTCATAGCGTTTACCGAACCGTGTTTTTCAAACCAAGAGCCGGGATAGAATTCTTTCATACCAAAAGTTGAAAAATTCATAGCTCTTTTCGGGTCGAACCAGCCTTGATAAGCCAAGTTGTGAATAGTGAAAACGCCCGCCGTCCTTGAGAAGCTAGGGTCTGAAGCGTATTGAGATTTAAGAAACGCCATCGAGAAAGCGGTATGGAAATCGTGAGCGTGGATAACGTCGGGAGATATATTTAAGGCTTTAAGGGCTTCGAATACGGCTCTGCTGAAGAATATAAATCTTCTATCGTTGTCCGGATATTCGTCTGGGTCGCCGTAAATCCCCATTCTATTGAAATAGTCGTTGTTTTCAATTAAGTAAACGGGGACGTTTGAGTCGGGCAGTTTGCCTCGCCAAAGATGAGCGAACTCTACCCAAGTTCCCATTGGAACGTATAACACCAAATAAGTGGGTTTAAATCCGTATTCGTGGACGTTAATGCTCGCGTGTTTCGGCATTATTATAGTAGCCGATTGTCCGTGTTTTTCCCATTCTCTAGACAAAGAAGCCGCGACGTCCGCAAGCCCCCCCGCTTTTGCAAAGGGAGTTACTTCCGCCGACGTTACCGCTATTTCCATATAATATTCTAAAACTTTTATTTAGAAAAACACTAAATTAAGGAATAATTAATGATTTTACTTATTTAATCTTTGAGACAAACGTAAGTTGAGTAATCTTCAAGTTCGCTTTTAGCTTTTTCCAGCTTGGTTTTTTCGTCGAACAAACCGAAAAGGGACGAGCCGGAGCCGCTTGTTAAAGCGAGGCGGGCGCCGCAATCGAGTAGCGTTTCTTTAATGTTTTTCATAACGGGATATTTTTCGAAGAGCGTCGGCTCAAAGTCGTTGAAAATGTGATTCTGCAAGTTGTCCAAATCTTTCACGGAGTATTTTAACAGAGCGGTTTTGAAATCCGCTTTGCGTTTGTCTTTCGTTAAGGATAAGCTTTCGTAAGCCCATTTGGTTGAGATTTGGAAGCGGGGATTAACTATTAAGGTCGAAAACGGAAGCTCGAAGTCGAAGTATTTAAGTATTTCGCCTCTGCCGCTCGCTTCCGCCAATCCATTTCTCAAGAAAAACGGAACGTCGGAGCCTAGCTGAAGAGCGATTTTGAATTTGTCTTCGTAATCGGCGTTCAAGTTCCAAAACGCTATTAATCCGTTAATCGCCGCGGCGGCGTCGGAACTGCCTCCGCCAAGCCCCGCTCCTACCGGAATGTTCTTTTCAAGCGTTATTTTCGCTCCTTTCGATTTGCAATCAAAGTATTTTTGAATTAACTTGCCAGTTTGAAAAACTAAGTTTTGAGGTTCGGGTATTTTAGCGGAGCCATAACAATCGACTGAAAGCTCCGGGTTATTTGTTATTTTGATTTTATCTTTTATGCAAATTGGAGCGAAAATAGTGTTTATTTCTCTGAATCCGTCGTCTCGTTTATATAAGACTTGGAGTCCGAGGTTGATTTTGGCTGGAGCGTCTAAAGTTAGCATAGTTTAATCTTTTACGGGATTATGAATGAATAGAGAATTTGAAATATCGTACAAGCAAGAGTTACGGAGAAAAGCCATACATATGATTTCTTTGTCTATTCCCATAATTTATTCCTTTGTTACAAAAGAGTTCGCCTTAAGCATTCTAATTCCTTTAACTATTTTATCGATAATAACCGATTACGCTAGTCGCAAAAAAAGCAAATTTAGGATATTCTACCATAAACTTTTTGGCAAAATTTTAAGACCCCACGAATATTACGACGTCTTCGCTTTAAACGGTGCGACTTGGGTGCTTATTTCCGCTACGATTTGCGTTATTATTTTTCCTAAGATACTAGTCGTAACCGGATTTTCCGTTTTGATTATTTCAGATATTTGCTCGGCTTTGATTGGCAGAAGATACGGCAAACATAAGATTTTTGTCGATAAAAGCTTTGAGGGTATGGTCGCGTTCTGGGTGTCGGGAATAATCGTTATTTTTATCTTAGGTTTAATATTGCAAGCGCCTTGGACTTATTACGCGTTTGGAGTTTTAGGCGTTTTGGTTGGGGGAGTCGCCGAATCGGCTTCGACTATGATGAGAGTGGACGATAACTTAGCGATACCAATTAGTACGGCAATAATTATGTGGATTGGCTCTTATATTTCCTTAATTTACTGGAACTTGTCTTATTTAGATTTACTCTTGTAGTTTGTTGAACTAATTTTTAAGAAGATGATTGATTTAAGGAGCGATACTTTAACTGTTCCGACTGAAGATATGCGTCGCGCGATAGCCGCCGCTAAGGTTGGCGACGACGTCTTCGGTGAAGACCCTACGGTGAACGAGCTACAGAAGCGCGTCGCGGATACGTTAGGCAAGGAAGACTCGCTGTTTGTCTCCTCCGGAGTAATGGCTAATCAGATAGCTATAAATATTCTAACGGAACCGGGAGACGAAATTATAACGGAAGCGGACTCGCATATTTTTAACTTTGAAGCCGGCTCGCCCGCTATGATTTCCGGCGTTCAAATCCTATCTGTTAAAACCGATAACGGCGCCTACGAGCCTAAAGAAATCGAGAGATTGATTAAACCGGAAGACGACCACTTTCCAAGAACTAGCCTCGTTTGCGTCGAGAATACGCACAATAAAAAGGGCGGAACGATTTACCCGCTCGATAAAATTAAAGAATTAGAGACTATAGTTCGAAGCTCCGGTTTGAATTTCCATTGCGACGGAGCGCGTTTATGGGAAGCGAGCGCGGCTACCGGAATTTCTTTGAAGGAATACGCGAAGCCTTTCGACACTGTGTCCGTATGTCTTTCTAAGGGACTGGGCGCGCCGGTCGGCTCTTTAATTTGCTCTAAGAGTAAGCTTATTAAGAAAGCGAGGCGAGTCAGAAAAAAGCTCGGCGGCGGGATGCGACAAGTTGGAATTATTGCCGCGGGCGGTTTGCACGCCGTAGAAAATCATTTTGCTTTGCTTGTGTCGGCTCAAGCGAACGCTAGATTGTTCGCTGAGTTAATCGCCGAATCCGATAAGATTAAGCTCGACGTTTCGTCCGTCGAAACTAATATCGTTATTTTTAGGATAAGCCAAGAAGCGAGTCCGACTGAATTCGAGAAACGCTGTTTGAATAACGGCTTAAAAATTATTAATTTCGGCGGCTCTGCTTTTCGAGCGGTATTTCATTTTCAGAAGACTGAAAAAGAAGCGCGACAAGCGGCTGAGATAGTGAAAAGTTGCGCGGAAAGTTTGTAAAGGAGCTGTCTCAAAACCCAACTTTAAGAATATCGAACCTTTCGGGTAAACCCGAAGGTTGACGCAAAGACAGCCCAGAAGTTTGAATTACGAGCCGAAATTAATCATATTAAATTTTCGCGCTTGTTATGTCGAAATTTTGATTAAATTCAAATAATTGATTAGCGCTAAGAAGGAATTATGAGTAAAGACGCGATATTGAATAAGGTTCTGGAAAACTATAAGAAATTTAGAGCTAAGATTGAAGGAAGAGTGAAATTTAGCGACGCAGACGCGTTCGGCGTCGTTCACAACGTTCAGTATTTTTATTGGCTGGAATTCGCTAGAACCGAGTATATTAGAACTCTCGGCGTGGAAATGACGCCGACGACTTTTGTTAAGGATTACCCGTTTATGGTGGTTCGCGCGGAAATGGATTACTTCGACGCCGCGAGGTTTGGCGACGAATACGAAGTTTTATCGAGAATAGCCGAAGTGAAGAATTCGTCTCTGAGATTTGAAAATCTCATTAAATTTAAAGACGGCGATTTAATCGCGTTCGCTTCCGCCGCGTTGGTCTATCTGGATTACAAAGAAAAAACGCCCAAAAGAATCCCAGACGATTTAAGAGATAAAATCCGCGAATTTGAAGGCGACAACGTTATTTTTAAGGAGTCAAACAAATGAAAAAATTAGGTTTATACGACATTTCGACTATGGACGTTCGGAATCTGGCGGCGCATTGCTTAATAGCTCGCCTTTCGACATATAGTTTCTTTTCCGATAAGAAATACCGGAATTCAATGAGAAAGTTAGCCGAAGAGGGAATCGGCGGATTTTGTATTTTCGACGGGAAGCCCGACGACGTCGCCGAGATGATTAAAAGATTGCGGGACGCGGCTCCGTATCCTATATTATTTTGCGCCGATTTTGAAAACGGTTTGCCGATGCGATTGGAGGGCGGCACGGAATTTCCGCACGCTATGGCTTTGGGCAAGTCCAAGAACGCGAGGAATTCTTATCGAGCGGCTAAAACTATCGCTTCGGAAGCAAAGGCTGTCGGGGTCGATTGGATATTGGCGCCCGTTTGCGACGTGAATTCCAATTCCAAAAATCCTATTATCAATATTCGAGCGTTCGGCGAAACCCCGGACGAAGTTAAGGAACATATAGAATGGTATATAGCTGGGCTGCATTCGGAAAGAATACTGTCCTGCGCCAAGCATTTTCCCGGGCACGGCGCCGTCGATATTGATTCCCATTTGGAAGTTCCGGTATTGAATAAAAGCGCCGAAGAAATAGAGGAAACAGAGCTTAAGCCATTTAAACGCGCCGTAATAGACGGAGTGCGTTCGGTTATGGTCGGGCATTTATCGGTTCCGGCGTTCGAGGATAGCGGAACGCCTGCGTCGCTTTCGAAACCAATCGTTACGGATTTGTTGCGTAAGAAGCTGGATTTTGACGGCTTGGTTATAACGGACGCTTTGGATATGAAATCAATTACGGACAAATACGACGGCAAAGATTCGGCGGTAAAAGCGATAGAAGCCGGCGTCGATATTGTATTGCTGCCGCCGTCGCCTTTTAGAGCTATTGAAGCTATATCCGAAGCCGCCGAGAGTAATCCTAAAATTAAAGAGAAGCTTCAGAGGTCGGCGGCGAAATTAAGAGACGCGAAAGAGTGGCGAGGGCTTTTCGAGAAAAAGTTTAAGTCGCCGTCAAAAGCTGAAATACCGAGAGCTAAGAATGAAAAGATTGCTCTGTCAACCGCATACGACGCTTTGGAATTCTCTGGCGAAGAAAGTATTATACCAATTGAGGAAGAAAAGCGGGTCGGAGGTTTCGCTTTCTTGCAAAGCGAGGAAATAAGAATTCCAACGATGTTTTTCAGGATATTGAGTCAAGCTATTGAAAATGAATGCGATTACGGATTTATCGATAAAGATATCAAGGATAAAGACTTATTTGCTTTAGGGCACGGCGTTCAAAACGCCGATATAATGATTTTCGCGTTTTTCTTTAGACCGAAAGCTTATTCGGCGTTCGAGGTTCCCGATAGCATTTTGAAAGCTTACGAGGATTTGTCTAAGGGAAAGAAAACTATCGCTATTCTGTTCGGAAATCCTTATCTGAAAGAAAAAATCAAAGCGGACTTGATTATTTCGCCGTTTTCGGATTCTTTGCCGAGCGTAGCGGCTACGATTTTGGCTCTTTCCGGCAGAGAAGTTAATTTAAAGTAAGGGAACGATAAACTAATTCCCAAATTCCGATTTGGGAATTAGTTTAGAAGATAAGTTTAAAAAGATATTCTCCTTCCTAAATTGTAATTTGGGAAGGAGGGTAGAAAGCGCGGTCTTATAATCTAATTCCCAAACTCCGATTTGGGAATTAGTTTAGAAAGAAGATAAGTTTAAAAAGATATTCTCCTTCCCAGATTCTAATTTGGGAAGGAGGGTAGATATTATTATTATTAACGACTTAAGAAATTGTTATGAGCAAAGGAAAAATACTAGTAACCGGCGGAGCGGGATTTATCGGAAGCGTTTTCATAAGGTATATCTTGAAAAATCAAAGCGACGCTTTTATCGTAAATATGGACGCGCTTACATACGCCGGCAATTTAGAAAACTTAAGCGAAATAGAAGATTCGACCAATTACCGATTTATTAAAGGAGAGATTCAGGACGCTCGTCTCGTCCGCAAAATAATTGAGGATTACGAAATTGACGGGATTGTTAATTTCGCCGCCGAGTCGCACGTTGACCGTTCAATAATGGATTCGAAGCCTTTTATCGACACTAATATCGGCGGGACTTTGACGTTGTTGGAAGCCGCCAGAGATTATGATTTAAGATTCGTTCAAATATCGACCGACGAAGTTTACGGTTCGCTTGGCGAGACTGGATTGTTTACCGAAGATACTCCGCTCGACCCGAAATCGCCTTATTCGGCTTCGAAAGCGGCGGCTGACCATCTTACTATGGCTTTCGTTAATACTTACGGGATTGACGGAGTTATTACCAGATGTTCTAACAACTACGGACCATATCAATTTCCGGAAAAGCTGATACCGCTAATGATATTGAACGCGTCCGAAGACATATCTTTGCCCGTTTACGGGGACGGAATGAACGTTAGGGATTGGATTTACGTCGAAGACCACTGCGAAGCTATTCGGCTTGTTTATTACAAAGGCGCGCGAGGCGAAGTCTATAATATAGGCGGGCGTTCGGAAAAAGCGAATATCGAAGTCGTCAAAAGTATTCTGAGAATTTTGAACAAGCCCGAATCGCTTATTGAGTTCGTCAAGGATAGACCCGGACACGACAGGCGTTACGCGATAGATTCTTCTAAAATTGAAAAAGAACTCGGCTGGGAAAGTAAAATCGATTTTGAGAGCGGATTAAGGAAAACAGTCGATTGGTATTTAAATAATCCGGATTGGTGTAAAAGAGTTCGTTCCGGCGCGTATAAATCGTATTACGATAGGCAGTATAAAAACAGATAGAGCGATGACTGTTTTTGTGGCTATTTATTTGGTATTGCATTTTATAGCTTCTTTTGGAGCGGATCCCTACCTTTGGGGCGCCGATTCTTGGGGGTATTTCTCGCCTTTTTTCGCTATTGTTTTTCTCGTCGTTGGTATTTTAAGCGTCGTTCCTTCGGTAAAAGGAAAAGCAGCCGACTTTTTAGTAGCTTTATCAAAAAAAGTAGTAAAAGTCCCGTTTTGGCTTTACGGAGCGGTTTTCGCGGCGGTTTTTTACGCGCTTAGGTCGGCGACTTATTTTTTGGGCGACGGTTATTTAAGAATCCGCAACGTTGAAAAAGGAGCGTTTTTGTCGGCTTCCGAGCCGTTGGATACTTTTTTTCACAGAATTCTCTACAATTTATCGAACCCAGCCTTCGGTTTTACCGGCGCGGACGTTTACGCTTTCGTTAGCCTTCTTTGCGGCGCAACTTTTATACTGGCTTTCTATTATTATTTGCGCAAGATTTTAGGCGATTCGGTCAAAGCTTTTTTAGCGACCTCTATAGTATCGCTTTCGGGCGTCGTTCAACTCTTTTTCGGATATGTGGAAAGTTATTCCTTAGCCGCCGTTTTTCTATCGCTTTTTGTTTTGTCTTCGTATAGTTCGATAAAATTGGAAAAGTTAAGCGTTCTGCCGGCTGTTTTATACGGCGTAGCTCTTTCTTTGCATTCTCAGTCGATATTTTTCCTTCCGGCTCTGATTTATTGTTACTGGGTAGCTTTTAGAAAGGATAAAAATCTTGGAAAGTTATTAATATCCGCGTCGGCTCTGTTGTTTGTCGTGGCGTTTTCCTTATGGATTGTGTCGCTTTACACAGGGCAATCTGTATTAGCCGAGTATCTCGAAACCGCCGGCGATAGGGCTTTTCTGCCAGTTTTCGGCGGCGAGAGCGGCTACGGTATTTTATCTTCTTGGCATATTATCGATATTTTGAACGAAATAATTTTGATACTCCCCGCCATAGTAGCGGTTCCGTTTGTCGTGAAAAATTACGGAGCTAAGTTAAAGAGAGAGGACGTCTTTTTATTGGTCGCTTCGGCGTTTTATTTTGTTTTTATGCTGATATTCAATCCAAAACTAGGCTTCGCTCGCGACTGGGACTTGTTTTCTTGCTTTGCGATACCCGTTTCTCTGTTCTTTTCAATCGTAATAGTAAAGAACGAAAAGAATATGCGAACGGCTTTGGTTACGGTTCTGGTAGTTTCGTTTTTGCATACTTTGCCGTTTGTAATCGTAAATTCGAGCGAAGAATATTCGCTAAAAAGAGCGGAAAGCTTCGCGGAATTCCCTCAATTCAGCGAAAAAGCAAAAGCTCTGCTTTTAGACGAATTGTCGTATTATTATAGAGAAAACAAACGATATAAAGACGCCTTGCGAACGAGCGAGAAAGCTTACGAGTTTGAAAAGAACAACAGGTATCTATTCAGAAACGCGATGCTGAAAATGCGCTTGAAAAAATACGAAGGCGCGGAAAGAGATTTGCGCTTTCTGGAAGAAAACGATTATAAGCTCGCGGAAATATACAATTACTTAGGCGATATCAGTTTCGACAAAAAGGATATGCCTAAAGCGGATTATTATTATTCAAAAGCTCTGAAAAAGGATTCTACAATTATTAGCGCTATTAACAACTTAGGATTGATAAATCTGCATACTAAAAACTACGAAGAGTCGATACGACATTTCAAAAGCAGTTTGAATTACTACTCAAAAGACCCAAGATTATTTTATTATTTATCAGTGTGTTACGTTAACCTTCCCAATTTGGATTCGGCGTTGAAATACGCCGAGCTAGCCGGTGAAAAAGGCTACAAACCTCAAATAGTTGAAAGTCTGAAGAGACTAATTAAAGAAAGAAACCGCCGGGAAAATTAAGCGAAAGTTCGAAATCTCGCAAAGATTGATTAAATTTGAAATTTATTCTTAAGAATATTTTGAGCGAAAGGGTATGGACGATATAGCAAAACGGATTGAGTCTAAAGATATAAGCGTAGCGATAATAGGTTTGGGTTACGTCGGTTTGCCTTTGGCTTTAGAGTTTGCGGGCGAAGGCGTAAACGTTGTCGGCATTGACATTGATTCCGAAAAAGTTGAAACTTTGAATCGAGGGGAAAATTATATAAAAGACATAGATTCGGAGAAAGTTAAAAAAGCGGTCGAGGGCGGAATTTTAACGGCTACGACGGATTATTCAAAATTAGCAGAATGCGAAGCGATTTTCATTTGCGTTCCGACGCCTTTTACTCCGAACAAGGACCCTGATATTACTTATATCATTAATTCCGCTAAAGAAATCAAGAAAAACCTTTCAAAAGGCGCGATAATTATTATTAAAAGCTCGACTTTTCCGGGAACGACGGAGAAATTCGTAAAGCC
Organism: uncultured Hyphomicrobiales bacterium; assembly: GCA_964509335.1. Lineage (GTDB taxonomy): Bacteria > Bacteroidota > Ignavibacteria > Kapaibacteriales > UBA2268 > CAZDXB01. The sequence continues at coordinate 37,533 of CAZDXB010000006.1, forward strand.
GATTTTGGAGGAGAACGGATTAAAGGCAGGGGAAGACTTTTATCTCGCCTTTTCGCCCGAAAGAATAGACCCGGGCAATAAGAAATGGACTACAAAAAATACTCCCATAGTCGTTGGGGGCATAAACGAGAAATCCACCGAGTTGGCGAGTCTCGTTTCGGGCATCGCCGTCGATAAGATAGTTCCGGTTAGTTCGCCCGCCGTAGCCGAGATGGAGAAGCTCTTGGAGAATATATTTAGAAGCGTCAATATAGCTTTAGTAAATGAGATGTCTCAGCTTTGCGATAGAATCGGCGTTAATATTTGGGAGGTAGTCGAGGCGGCTTCCACTAAACCTTTCGGTTTTATGCCGTTTTATCCCGGTCCGGGAATCGGAGGTCATTGTATATTAATCGACCCGTATTATTTGGCTTGGATGGCTCGCGAATACGATTTCGTAACAAAATTTATCGAGCTGGCGGCGGAAATAAACGAGGATATGCCGTTTTACGTGCGCTCGATGATAGTCAGGGAAATCGCCAAGCAACCGGTAACTATGGATTCCGCTAATATACTGTTGTTAGGAATGGCTTTCAAAAAGGACGTGGACGATTTGCGTCATTCGCCCGCTTTGAAAGTGGCGGAGTTATTGCGACTTGACGGAATCCATAATGTATATTACTACGACCCGTATATACCGAGCATTAAAGTTAACGGCGATGAGTTAAATTCTGAAAAGGAATTGAGCGCCGAGTTGTTAAAGAAATTCGACGTCGCCGTAATTACGACGGATCATTCCGTTTTCGACTTAGAATTAATTGTAAACAGCAGCAAAGTGGTTATAGACACAAGGAACGCTTTGAAAGATTATAAGGACAGGGACAACATAGTTTTATTGGGCGACGGAAAAATTTAATTGAGAAAGAATATATATGAAAAAGAAAATTTTAACGGTAGCGGGAGCGAGACCCAATTTTATGAAAATAGCGCCGCTAAGCAGGGCGTTCGAACTCTATCGCGATAAAGTAGAGCATAAGATTGTTCATACAGGGCAGCATTACGATAAAACTATGTCCGAAGCTTTTTTTCGCGATTTAGAATTGCCAAAGCCCGATTTTTATTTAGGCGTTGGCTCCGGCTCTCACGCGGAACAGTTAGCGAAAATAGCGGTAGAATTCGAGAAAGTTTGCGTCGGCGAGAAGCCCGATTTGGTAATTGTCGTCGGCGACGTTAATTCAACTATCGCCGCGACTTTGACCGCCGCTAAATTGGGAGCGAAAACGGCTCACGTCGAAGCGGGATTGAGAAGTTTCGACCGCTCGATGCCGGAGGAAATAAACAGGATAGCCACCGACTCGATTTGCGACTACTGCTTCGTTACCGAAAAAAGCGGAATGAAGAACTTAAAGAAAGAGGGATTCGACAAAAAAAGAATCTTTTTTGTTGGCAATACAATGATTGATTCGCTTATTTACGCTCTTCCGAAGGCATATAGGTCCGATATTATTGATAAATTAGGGTTAGCGTCGAATGAATATATTTTATTGACTTTGCATAGACCAAGCGCAGTGGATACTCCGGAGAAACTGGAGGCGATGCTGAAAGTTTTGGCTGAAATATCGGAAAAGAGAAAAATCGTTTTTCCTATTCACCCGAGAACGGCTAAAAATATTAAGGAGTTCGGTTTAAGCGATATAATAGAGTCGAGCGAGAATTTTATAGTTATCGAACCGGTGGGATATATCGATTTTCTCGCGTTAATCGTTAATTGCGAATTTGTTATGACCGATTCGGGCGGGATTCAGGAAGAAACTTCGTATTTGAATATACCTTGTTTGACTCTAAGGACAAGCACGGAGCGACCGATAACCGTCGAGAAGGGAACTAACTATTTAGTTTTGCCCGAGCCAGACGTTGTCAAGAGAACGGCGTTGCGACAGATAGAATCCAAGCGAGCAAGAAAAAGCGATATTCCTTTATGGGACGGCGAAGCGGCGCGAAGAATAGCGAAAATAATTGTTGAAGAACTATTTACCGAATTTTAAGTTATATTTAGTTTTCTTTTTTAATTTTGTAGTTTAATTGAAATTAAATCGAAGATAAAGGGAATTATGCAAAAATTATGCTTAGCGGTCTTTTTGCTGGCTTTTGCCTGCGGCTTGGCTTCGGCGCAAACGAAAGGTTTTAGCGGGATAGATATTCAAGAAGTCTTTAAGCAAGATATTTTAGAAAAGACCAAAAGCGCCGAGTTGGGCGATTTAAAGGGCGAGCTTCTTAGCGACGAGGTCGAACCCGAAAACTATTATTTGGGTCCCGGCGATATTCTGTTGCTGCAAAATTTGTCCACAAATGAAAAAGATTATTTGACGGTAACGCCCGATTGCAAGGTTTTTATTCCGAGAACGGGAGCGATAGAAGTCAAAGACAAGACTTTAGCGGAGGCTTCGGAGCTAATAGTTACTAAAGTTTTGGAAAAGAATAAAAACGCCGAGGCTAATATAGCTTTGTATGAGCCCCGTAGCGTCGTCGTGGAGATTAAGGGCGACGTTTTAGTTCCCGGCAATTATACTTTTCCCGCTTCTTTCAAGGTTTCCACGGCTATTCAATTTGCCAATCAGGAAAAAACTACTTCGTCAATTTCATTAAGTCAATCAAGTTTGATATCCGAAAAAATTGAACAAAATAAAATATACGAACGAATGTTCGCCGAAACGGGTTCTCCTTATCTTTCCTCGTATTTTCGCAGAAATATCGGCTTAATGAGAAGCGACGGAACGACTTTATTGGTAGATTTAGATAAAGCTCGCGTTACCGACAAGGTAAAATACAACCCTTATTTAAGCCAAGGCGACATTATTTACGTTCCTTACGAAAAAGAACAATATCCGACAATAACAATAGCCGGGGAAGTCGTTAGACCTTATTTGACCGCTTATAGAAAAGGCGATAAAGCGTCTTTTCTTTTGAAATTAGGCGGCGGATTCCGGGAAAGCGCCAATTTGAAAGCCGTTCATTTATATTTGCCTCAAAACGACAAAGAAATCAACTTGAAGGTTGATTCGAATATGAATATACTGGGCGAGGATTACGATTTAGAGCCCGGCTCGATAATAACGGTAGGCAAAGAAATTATTAGAACTGAGTCGAAAAAAGGCGTCGTATCTATTATGGGCGAAGTCGAGAATCCGGGCGTTTATCCGATTACTTCCGGTAAAACTAAGTTAAGCGAGGCTATCGAAAATGCCGGCGGGTTGACCGATAGGGCTTATTTACCTTTGGCTCGGATATTCAGAAGGGATAAATCCTTTTTCGACGGAGAAAAACCCCAAAAAAAGATTATAGAGCAAATGCAATATAGCTCTATGACAGTCGAAGACACCCTTCATTTTAATATAGACGCGCTCTTGAAAAAGCCAATCGTTTCTTGCGATTTCGTCGCCGCTTTCGATAAAAACGACGAAAGCGAAAACGTCGCGCTTTACGACGGCGACGTAATAAAAATTCCCGAGAACCCTAAAGTCGTTTACGTTTTCGGTCAGGTAAACAATCCGGGGTATGTTTTGTTCGAAGAGGGAAGAAATATGAATTTCTATATAAACAGAGCGGGAGGATACGCCGAAAACGCCGACGAATCAAGAGCGAGCATTATACGCGGTAAAAATAAAGTTTGGGTGGAGGGCGATTCCGACGCAATCGTTTACGCCGGCGATGAAATTTACGCGCCTTCGCCTCCATATACTCCGCCGCAAGTAGAGCTACAGACCTTGTCTTTAATTACGAGCGCGATTACGGCTACCGGTTTATTAATTAATGTAATCTTTAATATTTCTTCTAGATGATTAATTTAAGCGAACATAAATTTTTTGCAATATCGCTTGTTTGCTTTTTAATATTCTGTTTTCAGCGGGATATAAGCGCGCAAGTTGAAAACGTTCCGGTAGTTCATCCCGTTTACGATTTTTTGGAGCGCTTCGAAGCTAAGGGATTGACTCCGCATTTTTCTACTTCCTCTCTGCCGCTTCAAAGAAAGCAAATAAAAAACGTTCTCGAGAAGTTGGAGGAAGCTAAAGCCGAATTGTCGTCGTCCGAGAAAAGGACCTTGGATATGTTCTTGCGCGAATTCGAGGCGGGCGAAAATCCAAAGGCTGTTGTTTTTTACAGTCCGAGCGATTCCTCGCAAGTCTTTAGCGAAGAGATGATAGGCGATAGAGACAAGTTTTTTTACCATTATAAAGATTCTACGAAATCCGTCAACTTAAAGCCGCTCGCTTCTATTGAATATCTTAGCTTAATTGGCGAAGACGAGAACAATTCCGTTAGTATGGGCAATTTGGGAACGAGGCTATACGGTTCTCTTGGAAAACATTTCGGATATTATTTACAATCGACGAACGGCGCTATCCTTTCCGGCGATAGAGAATTAGCTTTGAGCGAAATACATAAGTTGAAGCAGAACGTTAAATTTGCCGACTTGGACAGCGATTTCGATTTTTCAGAATCGCATATTGCGTTTAATTGGGATTGGTTTTACGGTTCGTTGGGCAGGCAAACGCGACTGCTCGGTTCGGGATTGAACGAGAGGATTTTTATATCGGCTAACGCCCCGCCAATGGACGCTTTGGAGTTGGGCGCGCGCTTTTCCAATTTTGAGTATAGCTATTTGCACGGCTCGCTTTTGGCGACTGGAAGCGCGAAATATAAAACGGGCTTTCATTCTCAGTTTCCTCAGAAATACGTCGCTATGCATAGATTCGCGCTTCAGCCCTCTTGGGGAGAGATATCTTTTTGGGAGAGCGCCGTTTACTCAAAAAGAAGCGTAGATTTGGCATATTTGAATCCGCTCAGTTTCTTTAAGTCTGTGGAGCACGCTTTGCGCGACAGGGACAACGCAATTATGGGCGGAGATATTACGGTCAGACCGCTAAGGGATTTTCAGCTGAAGGGAAGCTTTTTACTCGACGACATTAAATTCGGCGAAATTGGCGAAGGTTTTTGGGCGAATAAAACGGCTTTGAATGTCGGTTTTTTATACGCTCCGCCGATAAATATCGATTTCGGTTTGGAATACTCTAGAATAGAGCCTTACACGTTTACTCATTACGATTCTCTGAACTCTTACACAAACGACGAAATGCTGATAGGGACCGCTATGCCGCCAAATTCGGAGAAATACTTGGGATTAATTCGGTTGTGGTTTGGCGGCAGGTATCCGATAGTCTTAAAAGCGAGTTATTACAGGCATGGAGCGAACGTTTACGACGAGGACGGCGCTTTAATTAAAAACGTCGGCGGCGACCCGATGCAAACCAAAAGACCGGAAGATTCCGAGAGAGTAACTTTTTTGGAAGGCGATTTGCGCGAGACGTTTCAGGTTGAAATTGAAGGGGGATGGGAGATAGTTCGGAATTTTAGCTTAAAAGGCTATTACCGCTTCAGAAATAGCGGAGCGGAACCCGAGAATATAATATGGCTGAAATTTACGTTCGAGGATTTTTAGTAATAAAAGGATAATTAACTAAAGAAGCTAATGAGCGAACTTGTATCGGTAATAATTGCGACTTGGAATAGAGAAAAATTGCTTGAAAGAGCTGTGAAAAGCGCTCTCGCTCAGACGTATAGAAATTTGGAAATACTAGTTTGCGACGACGGTTCGACCGATAATACTTTCGAAATGTTAGAACGGATTGGAGACGATAGAATAAAGTGGATTCCCGGCGAGCACAGCGGTTTGCCGGCTGTTCCGAAAAATCGAGGTCTGAAAAAATGTAAAGGGAAGTGGATTGCAATACTCGATAGCGACGACGCTTGGACGCCGGTTAAGATTGAAAAGCAGCTTAAAGCATTAAATAAAACAGGTTTGAAAGCTTCTTGTTCTAACGCTTGGCGCTATGTCGAGGGTAAGAATACTAACGAGAGATATATTTTTTGGAATAAGGATATAATTGCTTTTGAGGATTTGCTTTACGTAAATATAGTTATTAATTGTTCAGCGATATTTCATAGCTCGCTGTTAGATAAAATTCATCAGTTTCCGGAGGACGAGCGTTTTAAGGTGGGAGAGGATTACGCTTTTTGGATTCGCGCTTCTGCTCTGACGGACTTCGCGTATATTAACGAACCTTTGATATTGTACACGGACAATAGAAAAAAAAGCGTTAGGTCGGATTATCAGGATTTTGGCGGAGTTCATAATTCCGTTTTAGACGATTTTATTGATTGGGCTTACGAAAAAGAAATCGACGAGAAGTATATTAAAAAAGCTAAAAATTGGCGTTTGTATGGAGCTAAGCGCTTTTTTCCAGTTGCCGTTAACGTGTTGAAGAAAGCAAAAAGAAATTTATTTAAATCGTAATCGTTTTTGTTAAAATCAATGAAAGTATGAATATATATGAAATTGATAATTGTTTTATATAGTATAGACTTAAATGGATTAGAAATTTTTAGGATATTTAACGATTTGAAGTTTTAAGCTAATTTTAATATAGGATGTATTTATAACGGCTGGCGATAGAATGAACGAACGCTATAATTCAATGAGGACGGTAGCTTCTCCGCATTTTTTTCAATTAATTGCGGATATATTTTCCGTTTTTTTAAGTTATAGTATTCAATATTATTTGAGATTCCAGAGCGGTTTGTTCGGCTCGCCGATAGATTTCACTTTTTTTGAATTTTTCGCCGCCGGTTTGGTTTTATTGTTTTATTGGATTTCGGTGTTTTGGTTCTCGGGTTTATACAAAAACTGGTACGTTCGTTCGGCTTTTGACGAATTCTTTACCGTTTTTCGCGTTACTTTTATCGGTAGTCTAGTTATTTTCTTTATTTGGTTGTTAGACAGCGAAAGCAAAGAACCGAGACTACTTTTCCTAGTTTTCTTCGTTGTTTTCGGCTTCACCGTTAACGTAGGCAGGTATTTTGTTAGAGTTATTCAGAGAAAATTGAGAGAAAAAGGCGTAATAGCGATACCTTCCCTCATTATTGGCAATTTTGAAAGAGCAAAACGATTATATAGAGACGTCAACAAATACAAAAAGTGGGGATACGAGATATTAGGGATTATATTAGTAAATAATGAAAACATAAACAATGACGAGAGAGAAGCCGCGGAAGAAAACGGTTTGCCGATTTTGGGAACCGACGCAAACACCGTTCAATTGCTTGACGAATATAAACCAAGCGAGGTAATTATTTCGTTGGATTATCCTAAAAGGTCTTACTTGCTCGATTTAGCGAACGAATGTTCAAAAAGAAAAATATCGGTAAAGATAATCCCCGATTTATATGAATACTTCACGGGCAAAGTAAGAACTTTGCATTTGTACGATATACCCTTAATTGAAATTAACGCGCAACTTTTAAAGCCTTGGCAGGAAACTTTAAAAAGGGCGTTCGATATTGTTTTCAGCGCTATCGTGATTTTAATATGTCTGCCGCTATGGATATTTATTCCAATAATAATTAAACTCGAAACCCCCGGACCGGTTTTTTATAAACAAACAAGAGTGGGAAAGAACGGCAAGAAGTTTACAATGATAAAATTCCGCTCAATGATAAAAGACGCAGAAAAAATCAGCGGTCCGAAATGGGCGCAAGTAAACGACCCAAGAGTAACAAAATTCGGCAAGTTCTTAAGAAAATCTCATATCGACGAATTGCCTCAGTTTTGGAACGTCCTAATCGGCGATATGAGCGTTGTCGGTCCTCGACCGGAGCGCCCCCATTTTGTCGAAAAATTTAGCAAATTGGCGTCTTACTATAAAAGAAGATTGATTGTAAGACCGGGAATTACCGGTTGGTCTCAAATAAAATATCGTCATTACGTCGAATCAAAGGAAGAAATTGAAAATCGTTTGAAAGACGATTTCTTTTATATTGAGAATATGTCGTTCAAGCTGGATTTTGAAATTATAGTTAGAACGATATTTTTAGTTATTAAAGGTCATGGACAAACATAGGTTTATCAATGAAGAAAGTAGTTGTAATACCGACTTTTAACGAAGCGGAGAACATTGGGAAGTTGATGGACGAGATTCATAAATCCGTTCCGGATATTCATATTCTAATAGTGGACGACAATTCGCCGGACGGAACGGCGGATATCGTGAAAAGCCGAATGGCTGAGGATGAAAGGATTCATATTATTGAGCGCTCGAAAAAAATGGGACTTGGCACCGCTTATTGCGCGGGCTTTACTTGGGCTTTGGACAAAGGATACGAAGCGATTATGGAGATGGACGCGGATTTTTCTCATAATCCTAACTTGCTCCCGGAATTTTTAGATAAAATTGGCGAATATGATTTGGTTATCGGCTCGAGGTATATTAGCGGCGTCAACGTTGTCAATTGGCCCCTAAGCCGCTTAATTTTGAGTTACTTCGCTAACTTATACACAAAAATCGTAACCGGAATGCCCATTAAAGACGCGACCGGCGGGTTTAAATGCTTTAAAGCCGAAGCGCTAAAAAAAGTGGATTTTTCTAAAGTGAAGTCGAACGGTTACGGTTTCCAAATTGAAATGAATTACCGCTTGTGGAAAAAAGGAGCTAAGATAAAAGAAATCCCGATTATATTTATAGATAGAAGAAGCGGTGAGTCGAAAATGAACAAAAAAATCATTTACGAGGCTATGTTTTTAGTGTGGAAATTGAGATTTTTTGCAAAGTAGTATTAAAGGACCGTTTAACACTCTTTCACAAATTCCAATTTGGGAAAGAGACAGGGTATGAAGCTGAGACTGCGGTTTAAAACTCATTCCCAAATTTCAATTTGGGAATGAGGCTAATGAGTCAAAATTCCAATTTGGGAATGAGAGAGAATTTCAATTTGCGAATGAGGCTAATGAGTCTAAAGAAAATCATATTAAAAGAAAAATGAAATCGTGGAAGAAAAACCGGACATATCGATAGTTATTGTTAATTATAACGTGAAGGACTTTTTGCTTCAATGCTTGCGTTCCATCGAAAAAGCGAGCAAGAGTAAGAGCGTCGAAACGATAGTCGTCGATAACGATTCCTCGGACGGTTCGGTTAAGTTTTTAGAGCCTCTATTTCCGCAAGTTAAATTTGTTCAACTCGAAGAGAATTTGGGATTCGCTAAGGCGAACAATATTGGAATAGCCGAGGCAAAAGGCAAATTCGTTTTAATTCTCAATCCCGACACGATATTGGAAGAAGATACTCTCGAGGTAATGAGCGATTTTTTGAAGAATAATCCGGAAGTCGGCTGCGCCGGTTGCAAAACGTTAAATCCCGACGGCTCTTTTCAACTAGCCTGCAGGCGCGGTTTCCCGACTCCTTGGGCTTCGTTTTGCAAGTTGTTTGGTCTGCAACGATTATTTCCAAAATCTAAATTGTTCGCTCAATACAATCAAACTTACAAAAGCGAAAATGAGACTTATTATGTGGACGCCGTAGCGGGCGCTTTTATGTTTTGTAGGAAGGAAGCTCTGAAGGAAACTGGCGGATTTAGCGAAGAATACTTTATGTATGGAGAGGATTTGGACTTGTGCTATAGAATGCGTCGGAAAGGCTGGAAAATAGCTTACGTTCATAGCGCTTCGATTATTCACTACAAAGGCGAAAGCTCCAAAAGAAGTTCGGTGAACGAGATTCGCAATTTTTACGAGGCTATGGAGATTTTCGCTCGAAAATATTACGGGCGCTTTTACTTGTTTTTCGCTTTTTTAAAGGCGGGAATATTCTTCCGTTCGATTTTAGCCTACGCTAATCGGCGCAAGAGGGAGATATTTATAATATTGGCGGATATCCTCGCCATAAATTTTGCCCTTTTAGTAAGCACTAAATATCGTTTCGGAGGTTTTCTCAGTTTTCCCGATTACGCTTATCCCACTGTTTTTATAGCGGTTTCAGTTGTTATGTTTATCTCGATGATTGCCGTAGGCGAGTATTTTGAAAATAGATACACCGCTAGAAGGGCTTTGTTCGGTTTGATGATTAGCTTTTTTGTGCTGTCGTCTTTGACTTATTACTTTAAGGATTTCGCTTTTAGCAGAGGCGTCCTGTTAATGACAGTCGGTTTGACAGCGTTGGCGACAATAGTCGTTAGGGGATTCGTTAGCTTAGCGGAGAAAACAAGAGGTTCGCAATCTGACAAGAAGATAGCCGTAGTCGGCTTGAACAAACAAGCGGAAAACATTATCGATTCGCTCGCCAACTCCGAAGTTAGAAATATAGAAATAACCGGCGTCGTTAGCGCTAAGGAGACTACCGAGGTCGAGTTCCACGGTTATCCGATTTTAGGAAATATCGATTATTTTCAAAGGATAATCGAAAACAACGAACTGGACGAAGTGATTTTTACGGACGAGTCGATTTCCGAGAAGGAAATATTTAAGTTGGCTTCGAGCGTTTCTAAGACTTCCGTTCGTTTCCACGTGGCTAAGGAGTTCGAAGACCTTCTCGTATCCCGAATTATAAACGAAATAACGGGAATACAAGCTACCGTTCCGGATTTCAATATAGATAAATTGAGATACAGAGCCTTAAAACGAACAATCGACGTCGCGCTTTCCTTTTTTCTTTTGTCTATTGGTCTTCCTGTTTTATATTTGTTTGGAAGCGATAAAGTAAAAAGGATAAGAAACGTTTGGAAGGTATTTGTTGGAAAATATTCGTTTGTAGGAATTTATAAAATTGAGAACGATACGTCTAACGCGAGCAAGGAAGGTTTGATAAGTCTAGCGGAAGTTAGCAGACCGGAGAGATTGTCGAAGGAAGCGATAAGAAATTTAAACGTTTTTTATAAACGGCGTTATAGTTTATCTTTGGATTTGGATATTATTTTGAAATATTTATTTAGGAAGAAAAGTGGGAAAATTAGTTCTTGAATTTGAGAAGCCGATTTTAGAATTGGAAGACAAAATCCAAGAGATGAAGTCGATATCCGAGGATATTGATTTGAGCGGCGAAATAGAAGTATTAGAAGATAAGGTAGAAAAATTGCGTCAAGACATTTATAAGAATCTAACTCGATGGCAAAGAGTTCAGCTTGCGCGACATCCCTCCAGACCGATAACGATGGATTATCTCGAAAACATCTTTACTGATTTTAGGGAATTGCACGGCGACAGAAGCTTTAAAGACGACCCGTCCATAATCGGCGGAATGGCTAAGTTGGACGGTCAATCTGTCGTAGTCGTCGGACATCAAAAAGGCAGAGACACCAAATCCAACGTTTATCGAAACTTTGGTATGGCTAATCCGGAAGGTTACCGAAAAGCCTTGCGCTTGTTTAAATTAGCTGAAAAATTTAACAAACCGATAATTACTTTGTTGGACACTCCCGGAGCTTTCCCCGGTATAGGAGCCGAAGAGAGAGGGCAGGCTGAAGCCATCGCGAGAAATCTATTCGAGATGTCTAAGTTAAAAACGCCGATTATAGTAATGGTTATCGGCGAGGGCGCTTCGGGCGGCGCTATTGGTATGGGAGTTGGCGACAGGATATTGATGTTCGAAAATTCTTGGTATTCCGTTATATCGCCCGAGTCTTGCTCTAGTATTCTTTGGAGGAGTTGGGATTATAAAGAGCAAGCCGCCGAGGCTCTACAATTAACGGCGGAGGATTTGAAGAAGCACGAAATAATTGACGAAATCGTGAAAGAGCCGATAGGAGGCGCTCACAGGAAACCGGAGGAGATGTATCAAATCCTGTTTGAAGCGCTGACACGCAACTTGAAAGAATTAAACGAAGTCGAGAAAGATAATCTAGTAAAAGCGCGTAGAGATAAGTTTTATAAAATGGGCGTTTGGCGAGAAGATTAATATATAAAAGGGGAGACGCGCAAAATTGAATTTCATATCCGAATGGTCTTTGAAGACTAAAAACTGGATGGAGAGCTTCGCCGACAAGCGTTACGCGATGGCGAGTCTTTTTATTCTCGCTTTCGCCGAATCGTCGTTTTTCCCGATACCTCCCGACGTATTATTAATAGCTATAGGAGTCCTCGCTCCGAAAAAATCGCTCAAAGCCGCCTTGTGGTGTTCTTTGGGGTCTGTTTTCGGCGGGATTTTTGGCTATTACATTGGTTACGGTTTAATGGAGACCGTCGGTTCAAGCATCGTCGAGTTTTACAACGGTCAAGAAGCCTGGGCGGCGTTCGTTGAGAGTTATAGGGAATACGGCGCTTGGTTTTTAGCGGCGGCGTCTTTCACCCCGATACCTTACAAAATTTCAACTATAGCATCCGGCGCGGCGCAGATGAATCTGCTTATGTTTATTGTTATTTCTTCTATCGGCAGAGCCGCCCGGTTCTTTATTGTCGGCGGTTTGATTTACGCTTTCGGTCCAGCGATTAAAAATGTTATCGATAAGTATTTCGACAAGCTCTCGATTGTTTTTATTCTTCTTCTCGTCGGCGGATTCGTTGTCGTTAAGTATCTACTTTAGTTATGAAAAAAGCCGTTTACGTTTGGAAGTCGGAATATCCGTGGGACGTCCGCGCCGAAAAAGTATGCTCTTCGCTTCTGGGCGCCGGCTTCGAGACTTATATATTAGCGCGATGGACTGGAGGGCAGGCGCGAGAAGAAGAAATTAACGGATTGAAAATTATCCGAGCTGGATACGGCAAAAACGGCAAATTCATGGTTCCACTTTCGATTAATCCCGTTTGGATAAGGGAAATTCGAGAGATAATACGCAAAGTTAAGCCCGATATTATTATTCCGAGAGATATAATGATAGCCGAAGCGTGCGCCAAAGAAGGACATAAAAAAGGCGTTCCGGTCGCAATGGATATGGCTGAAAATTATCCAGCGGCAATGAAAGATTGGAAAAAATATAGAAGAAGCGCTCTGACAAATTTGTTGGTTCATAAATTGGACTTGCCGGAGCTTGTCGAAAAGCGAGCCGTCAATCTAATGGACGGGATATTTACCGTATGCGAAGAGCAATCGGAGAGGTTAAATAAGGTATATAATTTCCCGCTTGAGCGAACGGCGGTAGTCCATAACACGCCGAGGCTGAACGCGTTTACCGAAGCTCGAAAAGGCTGTTCTCAACCGCCCAAGATATTTGGGCATCACGGTTTTACTTCCGCCGAAAAGAGCGTTTATAAATTTCTTCAAGGATTCATAAAAGCGAGCGAAACAAACAAAGATATTGAGTTCATATTAGCCGGCGAGGGCGAATCATACGAGGACTACGTTAAACTCCTCGAAGAATCGGGAGCTTCCGGCAGAGTTAAAATGACGGGAGCTTACGAATTCAAGAATCTGCCTAAGATAATCGGCGAATTCGACATAGGCGTTATTCCTTACCAAGTGAGCGATTTTAACGATTATACGATACATAATAAGCTATTCGACTTTTTCGCCGCCGGCAAGCCCGTTTTTTTATCAGCTACCAAGCCTTTCAAAAGAATAATAGACGAAACCGGCGCGGGAGTAATAGCCGATTGCGAGAGCGCGAATTCAATTTCTAAAGCTATTATTGATTTCGTAGAAAACGCCGACGTAAAAGCAATGTCCGAACGCGCCTACGAAGCCCACGTGAATAAATATAATTGGGAAATAGACGAGAAGAAACTCGTCGAGTTTCTAGATGAGTTTGTTCCTTAGATGTCGATTCTTTTATATCAAAGACTTTCCTGTCATTTCTTCCGGTTGCTTCAACTCCATCGCTTTTAATATAGTCGGGGCGACGTCGGCTAATATTCCGTCGTTGATTTTCTCGAATCTATCGCTTACTAAAACGCAAGGAACCGGATTAAGCGAATGCGCCGTGTTGGGCGAGCCGTCGTTGTTCTTGGCGTTGTCGGCGTTGCCGTGGTCGGCAATAATTAACGCTTCGTATCCGTTTTTCTGCGCTGTCTCGATAGCCTCTTTAGCGCAAGAATCAACTGTTTCGGCGGCTTTAATAATAGCCTCGTAAACGCCCGTATGTCCGACCATATCGCCGTTGGCAAAGTTCAAGCAAATAAAATCGTAGCGCCGTTTGTCCAGCTCTTTCAAAAGAGCGTCTTTTACTTTTGGCGCGCTCATTTCCGGCTGCATATCGTAAGTCGGAACTTTCGGCGAATGTATCAATATTCTGTCTTCGCCGTCGAATTTCGCTTCTCTGCCGCCGGAAAAAAAGAAAGTGACGTGGGCGTATTTTTCGGTTTCGGCTATTCTTAGTTGTTTTTTGCCTAATTTGGACAAATATTCGCCGAGCGTCGTTTTTACGTGCTCTTTGTCGAAAATCACCTTGACGCCTTTGAATTCGTCGTCGTAGCGGGTCATAGTAACGTAATGCAATGGAATCGTTTGCATCCCCTCTTCGGGCATATCTTTTTGAGTGAGAGCGATTGTTATCTCTCTTAATCTGTCGGTTCGGAAATTGAAGCAAATAACGATGTCGCCTTCTTTAATTTTTGCCAGCGGTTCGCCGTTGTCGTCGGTTACTACTACCGGCTTAATAAACTCGTCTGTAACGCCTTCGTCGTATGATTCTTGAATAGTTTTTATCGGGTCGGTCGTTTGTTTGCCTTCGCCTTTTGTCAGCAAATCGTATCCTTGTTTGACTCTTTCCCAGCGTTTATCTCTGTCCATAGTATAATATCTTCCGCAAACCGAGGCTATCTTTCCGGCTGATTTTTTCAGATGGTCTCGTAAATTACTAACAAATCCCTCGCCGCTGCGGGGGTCGGTATCTCTGCCGTCTGTCAAAACGTGGACGTAAACGTCTTCTAATCCGTTGTCTTTGGCTATGTCGCATAATTTGTATAAGTGTTTTTCGGAGGAATGAACGCCGCCGTCGGAAACTAATCCCAAAAAATGAACATTTTTGCCGTTCTTTTTAGCGTAATCGTAGGCTTCCAGTAAAGTTTCGTTCTTCGCTAAATCGCCGTTTTCGCAAGCCAAATTTATTTTTACTAAATCCTGATACACAATTCTGCCCGCGCCGATATTCATATGTCCCACTTCTGAGTTGCCCATCTGTCCTTCGGGCAAACCGACGTTCTCTCCGCAAGTGAGTAATTGAGAGTTTGGATACTTCTTAACTAAGCCGTTCATAAACGGAGTATCGGCGTTATGTATAGCGTCCGCTTCCGACTTGTTTCCTATTCCCCAACCGTCTAAAATCACCAAAAGAAATCGTCTGTCGTCCATTTTTCCTCGCCTTTTTTATTAATTACTAATCGTAAAGACGAAGGAGAATGAATATAGTATAGTAAGTTTAAAAAATGGGAATAAATCTCTTGATTTAAAAATCTGCCTCGGGTCTGGCTCAAAACTTGATTTTATGTTTTTTTAATCCTTTCGAATAAATCGGAAGGTTGTCAGAAACGGACTGAATAGCGTTAGGAGAAAAAAGTCAACCTCAAGGTTTAGAGGCAGCCTCTTTACCTTGAGCGATGAAAAACGCTAGTTTAAAACAGCCTCCCATAAATTGATTTCCAGCGTTGAAAAACCCCAGCCAAAATCATCTCAAATTATTACAATATTTTCATACAACTCACAAATTTAATTTTCTACTTGAATTTGACTTAACTGTTTTTTAACTTAAAAAAATAAGAATTTAAATAGTTCAATAACTATAGAAAGGCATACGTTATGAAAAAACTCATCACCCTTTTGATTTTCTTCTCAGCTTTTAGCGTATCTCAAGCGGAACTGGACACGCTCACTTACTGGAACAAATCAGGTAGCATTGCCGCTTATAATAACCCCGCGATTCAAATGCAATGGGCGCACTTTTATCCCGAAGCGCCTTGCGACATCAAAACCGTAATCGTTTGGTTTTACGGCAACGCCGGAACCGCGAATATATATATAGCCGGTCAGGAAGCCGGCTCGTCAGTTCCATCGGTTGTTTCAGCCACTAACAAAGTATTATGGGGACAAAACGGCGTTCAATTTGACGCACAATCTCAAACCGCAGTAGCTAATATAGTTAATATAGAACCCAACGTTCATATATCCGGCAATCAATTTTTCGTCGGATTTACGGGGATTGCGCAAGGAATGTATTTGGCTACCGACCAAGAAACATACTCTCCTTGGTGCGAATCGAGCAATGGCGGCACTTATCTATATCAAGCGCTTTTAGTAAACGACGGTCAACAAACGGGCTGGTCTTTAGGCGAACACGCCTACGCAATAGACGTCATAGTAGATTATCCGAGAACCGAGCCGGCGTATCATCTTTTTGATATGACGGAAGATTACGGATTGCCGACGGATATGTCCAAAAAAACAATTGCCGCCGCCGACTACGACGACGACGGCTATATAGACCTATTAGTGAAAGGCAGACTTTTTAAAAACGACGAAGGCAATTTCTTCGAAGAAAAAACTTCCGAAGCGGGACTAAGCGGAAATCCTAGCGGCAACGCTTTCCTCGATATGGACAACGACGGCGATTTGGACATACTCTTTTTAATGCAAGGCGAAGGAAATTCGAGTAAATTATATAAAAACAACGGCGACGGAACTTTCGAGGAAAAAGAGCTTAGCATTCCAGATTTATACGCCGTTACTTGCTTCAGTATTGCCGACGTCAACGGCGACAAATATCCGGATTTGTTTATCGGACAACTTTGGAGCGCATACCCCGAGCCTGAATTAAACTATTTCTTTTTAAACGACGGAGCCGACGATTTCACAGATAATACTACAGCTTTATATCCAAATTACGACGGAACTTGGAACTATCCCGACGAACAATGGGACCCCGACGCTTACAAAGTAGATAGAAATCGAAACAGCCGCGGTTCGCAGTTTGTCGATTACGACAATGACGGCGACTTGGATTTATACGTAACTAATTATTTCTTACAATGGGACGAATTTTATGAGAACAAAGGCGACGGCTCGTTTGAAGATATAATCGACGAAAAAGGAATAGACGTAAACGACGAATCGGGACATAACCATGGCACGGGCGTCGATTGGTTCGATTACGACAACGACGGAGATATGGATTTATTACTATCTCAATTCGCTCATCCGAGATTTTTACAATTCGACCATCGCCCGTTAACCGTTTATAAAAACACGGGCGCGCCTAGTTACAATTTTCAAGACACATACGACTCGGAAGAAAAGAAATCCACTATTGGATTAACTTATGAAGAAACATACGCCGGAGCCGCTTGGGGCGACCCCAACAACGACGGCTTAGCCGATATAATCACTACTACTTTTTACGGTTGTCGCTTCATTAATTTTTTCCAGCAAACAAGCGACCATACTTTCCTCGATAGAACTTTCGAATACGGAATGGAAGGCAACGTAACTGGCGAAGACGCGGTTTGGCTGGATTTTGACAACGACGGCAAACTTGACTTAGCTATGTCGGAGAATAGGGAATTCAGATTATTTAAAAACATATACGATTTGAACTACGACTGGTTAGAAGTTGATTTAAAAGGCAAAGAAGGGCAAGAAAAGTATATTATTGGAGCGAGAGTGAAAGTGCATACCTCCGATAAGACTTTTACGCAAGAAGTTAGCTGCGGTAGAGGTCAGAAAATGCAGAAACCTTTCCGACTACATTTTGGCTTGGGGTCGGGAGCATCAATTGAAAAAGTAGAAGTCAGATGGCCCGGGGAAACCGAATACGAAGAGTTTTACGGAATGCAAAAAAACAGCGTAGTGAAGCTAATACAAGACCAAGGGGGCGAGCCTGAAGTCCCCGATATTCCAAGTTTAGCGTCGCCCGCCGACGGAGCGGAAGAGGTCGATATTAACGCTGAAACTCTCGTATGGAATAAAATAACAGTTGCGGAAAATTACGAAGTGAACATTGCTCTCGACTCGGAATTTTCAAATATAATCGAGCAAGACGACAACGTGAACGACACTACCTACTCAATTGCCAATCTTGAAGGCGAAACTGAATATTATTGGAGAGTTAGAGCTACTAACTTTATCGGGTCGAGCGATTGGTCTGAGACTTGGAGCTTTACTACTGCCGCGAGCGCGGCGGTTCCTTCCGCTCCGGTTTTAATCGCGCCTGAAGACGCGGCTACCGAGGTCAGTATTAGAAGCGATAAATTCGAGTGGGAATCCGTGGAAACCGCCTTAGAATATAATCTTCAAGCATCCTTTAACGAAGACTTCTCGACGATTGATTACGAAATAACGACAAATTTGACTGAATTTGCATTGTCTGATTTAGAAAAGGAAACTGAATATTACTGGAAAGTTCGCGCTAAGAACAACGCCGGTTACGGCGAATGGTCGGGAACCAGAAGCTTAACCACCGACGATTCTAGACCGCTTTATCCCGACGCTCCGGAGCTAATCTTTCCGGAAAACAACGCCGAAAACGTTCCGCAAAGCGCGAAACTACAATGGGAACATTCGAACAAAGCGACCGCTTACCATATTCAAATTGCCACCAGCATCGATTTCTCCGACGATTTAGTGGACGAAGCCGAAAATTGGACAAAAACGGAATATCCAATAGCGCATCTTGACGGCGAAACGAACTATCATTGGCAAGTAAAGGCGAAAAATTCACGCGGAGCGAGCGATATGTGGTCGATGACGAGAAAATTCACCACAGGCGTATTTTCCGGTATAGCGGGTTTATCGTCCGACTACTTTGAGATAATTTCAATAACTCCTAATCCTATGTCTCAATCAGCCGTCGTGAATTTTAAAGTTGGCAAGGCGGGTTTTGTGGAACTGAAGATATTCAGCGTTACTGGCGAAGAAATCCAAACTCTTGTTGCCGAGGAAAAAGGAATTGGAGAATACATAGTAAACTGGAATCCGAAATCTCTGAAATCGGGCGTTTACTACTGTAGATTAAGCGCCGGCGAGTTTTTCGACGTTAAGAAGTTGGTCGTTATAAAATAAACATATTGTAAATAAAGACTTAAAAAGGGGAATCTTTCACGTTGAGGGATTCTCCTTTTTTTTATCTTAAACGAAAATGTTCAAGTAAAAAAAAAATAAATATTATTTGTTTTTTTTCTGTAAATTATCTTCGCTAAAAAATCAAAAACTATTTAGGAGATGAAGAAATGAGTCTATTTCAAAAATTATCTTTAGCTATCATAATTGCTATAGGTATTTTCGTTTTAACAGGTTGTCCCGAATCCGACGAGCCGACCGACGGTTCAAAAACTAAATCAACAATCTCTCAAATTTCAAACGACGAGGGCGGTTCGTTAGAACTGGACGGCTACGCCTTGACGGTAATAAAAGGAGCCATACCGTCGAGCGAGAGTTCCGTTAACACTAACGTCTCGTTTTCTATCGAGCTTGGCGTCGAGAAGCCAAAACCGTTACCTTCTGGAGTAAGCCAATTGGGCAAGACGGTTTTGTTCGGTCCTCAAGGATTCGTTTTCAATTTTCCAATTAAGATATATTTTCCCGTAGAAGGAAATCCCGACCCAACGAATTTGAGCGTTTTGTATTACGACAATTTTGAAGAAGAATGGACTTCGATTCCGATAAGTTCTCTTAACGATAATCCAAAACAAGTCGGCGCCGACGTAATACATTTAGGCGTTTACGCTTTAGTGAAAAATGAAGAAAGCGCGATTTTTAACAAAAAATCCAAAACGCAGGGAACTAAAAGCAACGGCGGCGTAAGATACGGAATGAGAACTTCGAATTACTGGTATTGCCTTACGGTTAAAAGCGCTAATTTAAAATATCCGGACCAAGCTCCTTTATGGACTAATTTAATCGGCAGAACAGCGATGTCCGGCACAAACGCTCCGGGGACGAATCCTATTAATCCCGTGCATATGTTTTTACCGCAAGGGACTTATCAAATATGGGTTAGCAGATTAAATTGGAATAGAATTTCCGGCGGCGAATGGTCAACTTATTCAGTTCCCGCGACCGTTAACGTAAACCGTCCGTTAGAATTCAAACTTTGGTCTTCGGATTTGGACTACGCTTACTCGGGATGGTACGACCTTCAACTTTCGGGGGGAGACTGGAGTTTAGGAAGACCGGAAGATTTGCCTCAAACCGATAAAATGGTTGGAACCGGAGATTTTCAAGCTACTCTGACTTGGACGAACACTGATTCGAAATCAACGGACTTAGATATTCATTTATACGGACCGGACGATTTGCACATATACTGGGCTAATAAATCTGAAGAAGGGTCTGGATTTGAATTAGACGTTGATATGCAGGAGGACGACAAAGGATACGCGGTAGAAAACATCTACAGCGTTACAAATAATCTCCCAAAAGGAAACTACAGAGTAACGGTAAGACATTATTACGGCTATTCGCCTAAAAGTTACAACATAAGAATAATAAAATTCGGAAATTCCAAGTCTTATAGCGGCTCCATTGAAGAATATAAAGAAAAAGACATAATGACTTTTTCGATTAATTGACGAAGATTTTATACTTCGATTTAAACGCTTCGGTTGATGAAAAGGATAATATGAAACCCAAAGGGCGGACTGTATAGTTCGCCCTTTGAGGTTAATATATATTTAGAACGCCAAATTCTAAAGAACTTTCCATATCTGAAAAATCAAGATTTTTTAAAATTTACTTGACATTGAATCGTTTGTTTATTATATTATGAGCAAATGCTCAAAATAAGGAGACGAGATGCCAAGACCGAGAAAATGTAGATTCGTAAGCGAGGAGCCGTTTTCGAAATGCTTCAAGCCCTGCGGCGAGCCGCTAAGGCGAATAGAAGCTAATCGCTTGACGGTTGACGAAGCCGAAGCCTTGAGGTTGGCTGATTTGATGGCTTACACTCAAGACGA
>CAZDXB010000006.1:58309-142432 GCA_964509335.1 uncultured Hyphomicrobiales bacterium
AAATCATTCAAAGCGGCGGTAGTAACTAATAACGGAAGAACTGTTAGCCAACACTTCGGACCGGCAAAGTATTTCGAGATTTTTACTGTTGAAAACGGAGGAATCGTTAATAAAGAGCGGAGGGATAAATACAGTCCGCACGGACCTATGCAAGGGAATAGATTTAAGAACGCCGACCCCGACGAAGACTTTATCCGCCAAGGCGGTATGGGCCAAGGCGGCGGCGGTCGCGGAATGGGCGGCGGCAAAGGACAAGGTCGCGGACAAGGACGCGGCGTGGGTCAAGGCGGCGGACAAGGACGCGGCATGGGTCAAGGCGGCGGACAAGGTCGCGGAATGGGCGGCGGCGGCGGCATGGGACTTGGCGGAGCAAGCGGTCAAGGTCGAGGAACCGGTCGAGGCGGTCAGAAACATATGGAGATGGCTGAAGGCCTCGAGGATTGCGATTACGTCATTTCCAGAGGAATGGGATACGGCATCTATAACCACCTTGAAACGGCGAATATAACGCCCATCGTTACCGAAATCAAAGAAATAGAAGAAGCGATAAAAGCGTTAATCGAAGGGACGATTGACAATCATCCCGATAAGTTGCATTAAACGGGAAAGGATTGAAAATTTAGTTTTCGGCTTTATCGTTATTGCAAAAGTAAGAGAGTGAAAGTTGTCGTCGTTTCTGGATTCTCTGACAAACTAAAATAGTAATCGAAAGTCATTGCGGCGCAAACGGTAATCCAGAGACGGCGGTTGTCTAAAAAAACTGCTATTGACAAACGCGAACGACCCTAAACGTCGTTTTCTCGCTTTATTACAAATATATTCGCCGTTTATAAATTTATTATAATATTTTTTGGATTTTAATTTAAAAATTGTTATTTTCTATTATGGAAATTAGATAATAAGAGTAACTAAATAATGGCACAAGAGCTACAGAGCTACAGAGCTACAAAGCTACAAAGCTACAAAGCTACAAAGCTACAAAATGGACTGATAGCGATATAATTTATTTTATTATTTCTAGAAAAATATTTTTAAGATATAGAGTACGCTTCGCCGATAATCTAGTACAAGGCAAAAACAAACTTAATACTAAATTTCGTTCTTTGAAAATCACTACAATCATATTCGCCTTTAAGTTTACCGAAACAAACTGGAGGATTCCGATATGATTGTTCTATAAAAATCGAAGCGTTGGGAACTTCGGTTTATATATAATCCCAGAAATCGCGTTATATCAATGTATAATTTTTATTAGAACTGTTAATAAATGATTTAAATATTTATAGTGGAGGTTTATTATAAGAAATTTATTATTATCATTGTTTAGTTTTGCTATACTCTTTTTTATAGCTAATACAAATGTGAATGCTTATGATTGTCCTCAAGGATATTTTCCCTATTCTGTAATTATTGATTACCCGGAAGATAATCCTGAATGCCAATATACTTTGAAGTTTTGTTATACTTGCGCCGGTATTGGACCAAATCCTTTTACTGTTAGAAATATTAAATATTGGCCTTATAGCGGTGAATGCGACGAAGACCCTTCAGAGGATTGGATTGCGCGTAAAATAATTGAAATATTAGCTAGCGACCCTTGTGAGATTGGAGATTGTTGGCAAAATGGCACTCTAACAAAAATGGTTTTTCCAGCTTGTAGGAAATGGATAAATACCGTCTGGGAAGAAAACGGAGAATTAGTTAATTTGTTAACTTGGGAATACTGTGGAGAAGCCGAATGTGAAAGAGTGGCAACTTATTGTGTGGATTATAGCGTAGATCCTCCAGTAATACATTTACAGGATGAGGGGGAAGTAGAGCACAATGATATAGGTGACTTTGATTGCGATTTAAACGAAAATATGTTGCGTGGAGATTTAGAGACAATATGGGGTTATGACTTAGACGAGAATTTCACAACTCCGTGTTTTAATACTTCAGAATGTTTTAAAGGTGAATGATTTTAAGAGGGACGGCGAAAGCCGTCCCTCTTATTATAATATCTTAATTGTCATTTGAAGGATATAGTTATGAGAAAACTTATTATTATTTTGTTTGTCGTTATTTGCAATAATATGATTGCGGATGACTTAGAATTCGTTCCCGAAAGAATGAATACCGATTATAACGGCGTGTTAGTCGTCTATAACAATATACTATGTTACGGCGATTACGGGATAATAACGCGTTCCACTGACTTAGGCGACACTTGGAGCGATATTCATATAGGCGATAAACATAACATTTTGGAAATGCTCGAAAACGATAATAAACTATACGCCGTTACGCCTTTTTCAATCATTGTTTCTACGGACGAGGGGCTTACTTGGTCTTATGAGTTAAATTCCGACACCGCTTATTTTAACGACATCGTAATGTATAACAATGAATTATATATACTCACAAATAATAAAATTGAAAAGTACGATAAGGATATGAACTTTTTGAGCGTTACGACCGAATTAGATACAAATCTTAAATTTCAAATTATGGAAACTGACGGAATAAACCTCTATATTTCGGCGAATAATTATCTTCTTACATACAATTTTGAAACCGGATATTTGAAAAAATACAACCTTAGAGAATACGATATTATTTCTTCTTTAGACTATAATAAAGACTCTTGTATTAAAATTCAAAAGTTTATAATAGACGGCGGCATACTATACGCGAAATTCGAATACGAAACAAAGGATAATTATAAGAATCATATTGTAGCAAAATCAGAGGACGGCGGAAAATCATGGAGAATATTTACTAAATGGGCGGGAGGCGGTTTTAATGTTTTTAATAACGAACTATTTAAGATATCGCCAGTTTGTCCTGTAGGTTTTAGTTTTCATACAGAGCATGCCGCGTACTTATTTAAATTTGACAATGAGGGACAACACGAATTAATATCCGACACTTCGTATTCCCCGGAATACAAAATAAGAGGTTTGCCTTCTTACAAAGACTTAGAAAGAGTTAACGAAAGCGTTCTTATTGCGACGGGGAAAAACAAATTGATTGCTATGTCTTCGGATAACGGCAGGTCTTGGTATTACAAATCATATTTTAATTATTATTTTGTAGCCGGTTATAAGGGTAGCGGGCTCCTGCCAATATTTGCGAATGAAAACTTTATTTGCGCTCCAAAAATATATGGCGAAGATTTTTACAAGACATTAAATAGCGGAGCGACTTGGTTGCCAAAAAAATATGATACGAGTTCGACGTTAGGCTACGACCCCGGCACGTTTCATAATTATCATTTTGACAGCTCTGGAAACGGATTTGTCTTTCTATCGGACGGAATAACGCAAAAGTATTCGACCAATTACGGCGAGAGCTATGAATATTTTACAGATACCGCGTTAAAGCCGACTAGCGAATATGACACGGGTCCCAGTAAACTTAATTTAAAATACGTAAGCTATTTTTATAAAGATTCAAATTCTTGTTATTCAAAAATATATAAACTCGACGAGTATGGAAGAGTAACCGACGTTGCGGTTATTGATTCTTTAAAGGTTTTTGATTTTATTAAAACTGAAAACGATGAAATTTACGGTTTTGGTTTATCGTTAAAATACTATATCGACGCTTCTACGGAGGATAGCTTAAAAGTATTCAGACATGTGATAATAAAATTGGACAGTAATAACTTTAAATGGGATACTATAGCTATAGAAAAGCCTATTTTTATAAAAGCAAAAACTAGTAATCCATGGATTACCAGTTTCATAAACTCTATCCATTATTTCAAAAACAAAATTTATATATATAGCTTAGAAGTACCAAATCGAAATACTATTTTTACATTCGACACCAGAACTAATACTTTTGATTCATTGAATTTGCCATTCAAAATCGCGCATAGTAAATCGCCTTTTTTCAATTATTCAGATGAACTATTTTTCCTATCTGATTCCGGTAGAATATATTACAAGGATAATATAGAAGATAAAGAAAGCGATTGGCGTTTTATTTCGCTCGCGGAGCTTTTTCCGAATTGGGACCCTTACGATATTAGAATGCCGGAGGAAAACAAACATTCTATTGTTTTTGCTGGTACTGACGATTCAAACGCGTATATAGGTTTGGGGAAATCATATAAGGAAACTCAACCAACTCGTTGGATGTTTAAAGTAAACATCGTTAAATTGAAGGAGAAAACTCCAACTTCAGTTAAAGATACAGAAGAAGTTGAATCGAACGACGTATATTTGCTTTCTCATCCTACATATCCATCGCCGGCAACCGAACTAATAAAGTGTAAAGTATTATGGAACAGAAGATATAATATAGAAGACGCTTCGATAACAATATATAACATTTTAGGACAGAAAGTTACCAACCCTTCAATATCAATAAATCGATTAAATCCATACAGCGCTATAATAAGTTGGTATTGCGGCGAACAAAAAACAGGAGTATATTTAATAAATATAAAACTTAGCGACGACGTTGTTTCCGAACCGGCGATAATTGTAAAGTAAGTTAATAAGCGCTATTTTAATTATTCTCTATACACCGCCAGCCCCGACGTCTTCAGACCAATCCAGACTTCGTTGTTTGGGCTGACCTTGATAGTCAATATATCGACGTTCGGCAGTCCGGAATTAGAACTGTCGAATGTCGTGAATTCCTCGCCGTCGTATTTAACTAAAGCGAGCGGGGTGAAGTTTTCTACGTCGCTTTGGAAGGAGAAGAACCAAACGTTTCCTTTTCCGTCGTGATTTATATAATTCGCGCCGTTGCCGGGGACGTCGGCGGTAACGACGTTGTAGAATTTCCAAGCCGTGTCTTTTTTATGTATTAATCCGTATCCGGGGAAAGCGCCAAGCCACATATTGCCGTCGTCTTCGAAGTCGAGCGAAACGACGTGGTTTTCAGGCAGTTTGGAATTGCCCGTGTGTATTTTAGTCCAGCTTGTGTCTTTTAGCTTTAATAGTCCGTATCCTCCGGGAGCGAGCCACTTTGAATTATCGGGTCCGACTTCTACTAGCGTAACGAAATTAGTCGCCAGCGGGGAATTAGAAGTGTTGTAAACAGTCCAATTTTCGCCGTCGAATTTTACGACGCCGCTGTTTTTGACGCACGCCCATAAATTATCGTCGCCGTCGAAAGTAATCGACCAGACGGAATTTGTTGCGAGCGGCGAGTTTTCTCTATTATAAACAGTCCAATTTTCGCCGTCGAACTTTGCTAATCCGCCGTTCAGCGTTCCCGCCCAGACGTTGTTTTCCTTGTCTAACTCTACTGAAGCGACTTTGTCGTCGGGCAGTCCGGAGTTGGCGGAGTTGAATGTTTCCCAATTCTCGCCGTCGAACTTCGCGAGCCCGCCGTGAGTGGCTATCCATTTAATTCCGTCTTCGGCGAAAGCGACGTCCCGAACCGCGTTGTTCGGCAGACCGGAGTTGTCTTTGTCGTAAATTTTCCATTCGCCCGTTTCGGCGAGCAGGCTTCCGACGCTTGCTAATAAGGCTATGATCTTTAATATACTTCTCATTTTTTACCGCTATTTTATTATTACTAACTTTTTGACTATAATAAATCCGTCTATGTTGAACTTACAGAAATAAAGTCCCGAATTTAATTTCGACGTATCCCAAGCTATTATGTTTTTGCCTTTCTTTAGATATCCCTCGTAGGCTTTTTCAATTGTTTTTCCGTTTGTAGTTAAAATCCATACTTCAATAGGCTTTTTGTTTTCGGAAGCGATTTTCGCTTTAGCTATTTCGAATGCCGGCGAAGGGAATATCTCGATATTGTTGCTTTGTTTCAGTATATCTTCTACTCCGATATCTCCGGCGGTAGTGAAAGACCAGACTTCCGACCATTCAGTCTCGCCGCCGTCGTTGCCGGCTTTTACTCGCCAATAGAATTTTGTTTCGGGGTCGAAAATTTTGGCGATATTTCGATAGCTTCCAAACGTTAAATTTTCGTTTTCCATATACATTTCGTCGAAAGAGTCGCTCTTGGCGACTTGCAGATGATAATAGTAGGCGTTTTCGTCTTCTTCCCATTTAAATCTGGGTTTCTGGTTAACTTCGGCTGCGTTGTTTTCCGGTTCGACTAGCGCAGGCTGCGCGGGAAGAGCTAAAGTCGAAAAGGAGCGGATTTCCGACCATTCGCCGGGAGCGTCTTCGTTTAAAGCTTTTACTAGCCAATAATATTGAGTCCCCGGCTCTAAGGATTCGCTAAGTTTGAAAACTGTGTCTTTTATATTGGAATGTTCGATTATCTCGCTCGGCGTCGAGAAACTCTCGTCGGTCGAGATTTGCAGCTTATAACTGTTTTTGTAGCCGTATTCGCAATCGTATTCGACCGACGACCATGTAAACTTGGGTAGCGCGGATACGTCGCTTGTGTCGGCGAGCGGTTCAATTAATATTGGTTGCGACGGCAGCGGCAAACCGACCGAAAAAGCCCATACCGAAGACCATATTGTCGTGTCCGTTCCCGCCATCGCGTTTACGCGCCAATAGTAGGTTTTATGCTCCTCCAAACCTTCGATTTGCTTTTCTTCTTCGACGCTTTGGTATTCGGTCGTATTCGCTTCGGGAAAGTTGGGGCTTTCCGAGACTTGAACTATATATAGCGCTGTCCCAGTTGATTTATGCCACTGCAAAAGCGGGTTTGTCGGTATTTTGTTTTGATAGGTTTTCGGATATTTTAAAGCGGGAGTAGCCAAGCCGTTTTGAACGGGCGTTTCCATATACGGTATTCGATAGCGGGCGTTCAAGTCGATGTCGGTAATTATATTTCTTTCCTCGTTCGGATAAATGACGACAACGCTGTCGAGCGAAGAGAGGTCGCCGAGTCCGAAGTGTAATTCGGAGCTGTTTTGCGAGCATTTCGAGCCTGCCGCGCTACTCATTAGCTCTCTAGTGAATTGTTTTCCTTCGGCGTAAACTATAATTCTCGAGCCGTAAGCGTCCATATTCACGTCGTCTTCGGGACTGCCTTCTAGTCTGAAAGCGAGCCATTTACCTTCTCGCTCCATATCGTTTCTGTAAAGCTTGCCGCGAATTACTATGTCGAGGTCGCCGTCTCTGTCGTAATCCAAGCTGGAAGCCGTCCAAGGTCTATTTACTATAGCGCCGCATAGCCAAGTGATTTCTTTCAAGTGAAAGTCGGGAGGTCCTTCGTTTAGGTATATATGATTGACGCCGCCGCTGTATAGTCCGTGCCATAGGTCGAGGTAGCCGTCCAAATTTAAGTCGAGCCACAAGACGCCCGCGTTTCCTTCGTAAAACTTCAGCCCCATTTCTTGACGGACTTCTTCGAAATCGTAGTCGGGCGGACCGTTGTTTTTAAATATTAAAGATGGATTAGAAAATATGCCGCGGTAGTCGGTGTGAGCTAAATTGCCGACGCATAAATCCATATATCCGTCGTTGTTGAAATCGCCCCACTGAGCGCCCATTCCGTGTCCGAAAGCGTCGGGGTCTGCCGTTGGATTTCCTTGAACGCCGGTTTCTTCGGCTACTTCGTCGAAAGTTCCGTCGCCGTTGTTTTTATATAGATTATCCTTAGCGAGACGGTAATTAGCCACAAAAATATCGACTTTGTTGTCGTCGTTGTAATCGCTCGCCGAGGCGCCGTAACAGTCAAAATACGGAGCTGGTTCGCCCGCCGCAATACCCGACTCTTCTCTTACGTTTGTAAACGAGCCGTCGGGATTTTGCTTCCAGAGTTGGTCGGGATAGAAGATTTCATTTGGATAAGAGCCGCTTCTGTTATTTGCTATGAATAAATCCAGCAATCCGTCGTCGTCGTAGTCCAGCCACATCGGAGTCATAATCGAGTGGTCGTTTATTATCGTAGTTTGTTCGGTTATTTCCTCAAAATTTCTGTCGCCGTTGTTTAAATATATTTTATCGTTTCCCCAACCGCGAGAGAAAAATACGTCTATGTTACCGTCGTTGTTTATGTCGCCCCAAGTAGTGTTGTTTTCCGGAAGAGCCATTTCCGAAGTAACGTTTGTAAACGAGCCGTCTTTATTGTTTTCCAAATAATTCCCGCCGCTTTCTAAATCATCCCAACCGTCGTTGTTCCAATCGACTACGGAAGTATAGCCGCCTCCCTCAAAACCGGTTTCGTCGGAAACGTTCACCAGAGTCGGCGGGGGAGGACCTTCGGAGGTATTTCCGTCGGGGAAGTCGTAATCGACTGCTAAACGAATCATATAGTCGCCCACCGGATATCTGAATATCGTGCCTCTTATGTCTAAAAAGTTCGGATTTGGCGTGTATGGGTCGGTTAGCCAAGATAGCTCGCCGGAGTTTCTGCCGTCCGAGTCGTATGTAAACCAAGGACCGTCAGGTTTTAATCTATGCTGGATAACGATTTTGTCAAGCCCTTCGGAGCGCAAGCCGGTTTCGGAGACGTCAATCGCTAGCCAGCCTTCGTTTCCGTCGTAATCTATTTCTATTGGGTCTATGCGTTTGTTGATTTCCCAAACGTATTGCGTGGGCCAAAGATTGCCTGAAGTAGGGAAGCCGACTACCCAAATTGTGTCTTTGGCGGCGACCTCGCCGGAATAGTATATTAGAATTGAGTCGATGTCGCAAGGACCGTCGGGGACTATAACTGTCGATTCTTCCCATAGCTTATATTCGGATTTGTAGCTGTTTCCGCCGGGTTCGCCGTTGTCGTTTTTGACAATAGCCGCGTCGGCGAGCGCGAAAGTCAGGAAAAGCGCGATGAGAGCCGTCAGTATCAATTTTTTCATTTTTCATTCGCCGTATATTTATTAACAAAATTTCAAAAAAATTAAAATAATAAATACTCGGCTAAAAAGCTAATTTGAGTTAAGATTATAATTTCAATTTCGCTCTCGATTTTTATATTAACTCTTTCTAAGCTATTTTAGCGTTTCGTATTATGTATAATAGAAGGCTTCGGCGGTGCCGGGTTTCGTTTCAAATACTATTCAGGCGCATTTAGCCGCTTACAGCGAGGAAGAAGGGGACTACCTGTTTCTTATTCTCAAGAGAGCGGCGGATAGGATACTTTACCCGAACTTGTGGCAAGCGGTTACCGGCGAAATCGAGGAAGGGGAGACGGCTTTGCAAACGACTATCAGAGAAATCAAAGAGGAGACGGGACTGAAGCCTTTGGAAATGTGGACTGTGCCTTATATGACGACTTTCTTCGACGCCGGCAGAGATTTGGTCAACGCCTCGCCGGTGTTCGGGGCTTTGGTAGAACACCAACCGGAAATAAAATTATCGAGCGAACATAGAGACTATTTATGGCTGAACTACGAGGATTGCCTCAAGAAATTAGAATTGCCGTCGCATAAGGAAGGATTAAAAGTATTTTGGGAGTATATTTTAAATCAAAAAGATAAAGAAACGTATAGAATAATAATGAAATAATTTTTATATTTACTTACGAGATAATGTAATTTGAACGATAAATTGAAAAGGAAAATGGAAAAAATAGCGGCGGTCGTCGTAACATACAATAGGTTGCCTTACCTGAAGGAATTGATTGTCGCTTTGCGCGAGCAGTCGAGGAAGCCCGACGAGATAATAGTCGTCGATAACGGGAGCGACGACGGCACGGGCGATTGGCTAAAAGCGCAGGAAGATTTATCTGTGGTTACGCAGGAGAATCTCGGAAGCTCCGGCGGTCAATATACCGGATTCGAGACGGCTTTCAATCGCGGATTCGACTGGATTTGGACAATGGACGACGACGTAGCGCCCGCTAAGAATTGCCTTGAAAGATTGCTGGAAAACATCGAGGAAAAGCGCGTCCACGCGCCGCTTAGATACGACACCGACGGCGAGCCGTTTTTGAACGACGTCAAGCGGTTCAATCTTACTTTTCCGTTCAAAAGCATTTGGCGCGGCGTTTTCACAGCCGAGGATATTAAAAAGGAATACATAGCCGCCGAGGGAATAACTTTTGAAGGTCCGTTGTTTCATCGCTCGTTAATAGAAAAAATCGGGCTGCCGGAAAAAGATTTCTTCATTCACGCCGACGACAGCGATTATTTCATTCGGGCGAAGAAAGCGGGCTATAAGATATTCGTCGTTCGCGACGCTTTGCTGCGCAAGAAACTGCCATACAAAGACCCCGATAAAGCGTTCACTTGGAAGCATTATTATATAATAAGGAACGTCGCCGCTCTCGACGTTCTGCACGGGAACCTGTTTGTGCGCGTCCTTAGACCCTTCGCTTATTTAATCAAATGGATTTTAGCCGCGAGAAATTACAACAACCTCAAAACCGTCCTTAGAGCCTTCCGCGACGCGTATTTTTACAAGTCGTCAGCGAAGAAAATTTAGGGAGATTGTCTCGTTCCGCCGCTGGAGCGGACGGAACGAGGAGCGAATGAACAAAGCGCGTTTTTAGGGACTAATTATTTCTTGTTTATCCCCAAATTTTTCAATAAATTAAAATCGCGTTAAGAGATTTATTATATGAGTTACATAATGACGGCTTTAGAAGCGCTTGGAAAAAGGAAGCTAATAAAAAAAAGAGAAATTGCCGGATATTTCAAATTTCAGGTAGATGTTTTTTTCCGCTCGGGGGTTGTCTCAAAACTCAATTATATAAAATTTCGAACCCTTCGGGTAAACCCGAAGGTTGACATAAACACGCGACTATCGCGTGATTCCAAAGAAACGTCAACCTCAAGGTTTACCTTGAGGGGAAGAAACGTACTACTTTTAAGACAGCCCCGTGGGGGAGTCTGTTAAAAAAATCTTTTGTGCCATAGCGCCAGCATGAGAATGGCGAATAATTGGACGCCTTGTGAGGATTTGCCGCTCGTATGGACGCTGAAAAGTCTGTCTATGTAGTCTTTGTCGAAGATTTTTTCTTTTACGAAATGCGAGTTGATAATTTCGTCGTAAGCGTAATCTTTCCATTGATTTCTGAGCCATTCGTTGACGGGCGCCCAGAAACCTTGTTTTTTGCGGTATATTATTTCGTTCGGCAGAATAGATTCGACCGCTTTTTTGAGTATGATTTTCGTCGATTTTCTGTCGGGAACTTTTATTTCAGCTGGAAGCGACATGGTGTATTCCACTATTCTATGGTCGAGGAAGGGAACGCGCGCTTCTATGCTGTGCGCCATTCCAATTTTATCTACGCGCATGAGCAGTATTTCCGCTAAGCGTTGCTGCAGTTCTACGTATTCTATTCGTTGCAAATAGTCCGCGTCGGATTTAAAATTGAGAGCTTCTCGGTGCAATTTATCCGCGTGAAGCGCCGGATTGTTAATATGCTTTTTATATTTATCCGTTAAAAGATAATCCGCCTGCGTTTGCGGTATCATGGAAACGCCGCCCCAATATAATTGATTGTCGTAAGAGGCGCGCCTTAAATATTCAAGAGCCAAAAATTGGTGCATGCCGGTGAAAATCGGTTTGACGCTTTTATATAGCGCCTTTTTTAGAAAGCCCGGCAGCGAAGAATACAATTTCCAATAGGAGCGGTAGAAATTATAATCTCTTAGCATCCACTGATAGCCGCAGAACTGCTCGTCGCTTCCTTCGCCGACTTGCACAACGATAGTTCCCGATTCCCGCGTTAGTTTGCTGAGGAAATATAGCGGAATGCAAACGGGGTCGCCGTTTGGTTCGTCTTCGTTCCAAGGCAGTTTTTCAAGAATACCGAAAGCGTCTTTGTCGTCGATTAATATTTCGCGGTGATTTGTTTTGAATAAATCGGCTACTTTTCGGGCGTATCCCAATTCGTTATATTTTTCCAATTCCCTGAAGCCGACCGAGTAGGTATCAACCGGTCTATCCATTAGCTCCGACATTAAAGCGACGTTCAAGCTGGAATCGACGCCCCCGCTCAAGAACACGCCGAACGGCACTTCGCTCATCATTCTGTCTTTTATAGAGGTTCTCAGCAATTCAAGCAGTTTTGTATGGACTTCTTTTTCTGAGGGTTCGGCGTTAAATATTTTGCCGTCGAAGGGCGACCAGTATCTTTCTATTTCAATTTCGCCGTTCTTTTTTAACGTTAGGCTTCCGCCTGCGGGCAATTTTTTGACGCCGTCGAAAAGCGAGCCGAGATTGCTCGTCATTCCCCAGTTGAGATAATTTGGCAGTTCCTCGAAATTGATTTCGGGCGAAATCGACGGATGCTCCAGAATAGACTTTATTTCCGAGCCGAAAATAAATCTGCCGTTTCTATTAATATAGTAGAAAGGCTTTATTCCGATTCTGTCGCGACTGCAGAACAGTTCTTTTTTCTCGTCGTCCCAAATGGCGAAGCCCCACATACCGTTCATTTTGCGGAGGACTTCTTTGCCGTATTCCATATAGCCGTAAAGGATGGTTTCCGTGTCCGTGCCGGAGCGGTATTTGTATCCTCGCGCTTCTAAATCTTGTCTTAGTTCGGCGTGGTTGTATATTTCGCCGTTAAAGACGATTGAAAACCTGCCGTCGGGGGAGAGCATCGGTTGATTGCCGGCTTCCGTCAAGTCGATTATCGAGAGTCTTCTGAAAGTAAATCCGCATCTACGGTCGGACGAAATCCATTCGCCGTCCGAATCAGGACCGCGATGGACAATAACGTCGCTCATATCCTTTAAGATTTTCTCGTTTATTTGCGGCTCGTTAGCCGCGTATTCAACTATTCCCGCGATTCCGCACATATAATCCTGTTTTTTTAGCGACTAATAAGCTCGGCGGAGTAAATTAGTTCTTTCATATCCCTGACGGCTTGCTCAATTCCAACGAGAACGGCTTTGGAAATTATCGAATGACCGATGCTAAGTTCGTTGATGCCTTTTATCTGGGCGACCGGCTTTACGTTTTGATAGTTAAGCCCGTGTCCCGCGGCGATTTTCAAATTGTTTTCCTTAGCGAAGGCAATCGCGTCGGAAAGTTTCTTTAGCTCTTTTTCCCTTTTGGCTTCGTTTTCCGCGTTAGCGTATAAGCCGGTGTGAAATTCGGTCATATCCGCGCCGATATCCAGCGCCGCATTAATTTGTTTTTTCGTAGGCTCGATAAATAAGCTCACTTCGATATTTTCTCCGTGCATTCGTTCGGCTAGGGATTTTAGATTGTCTTTGTTCCCGGCGGCGTCCAAGCCTCCCTCGGTGGTAAGTTCCTGTCTTTTTTCCGGCACTATAGTTACCAAATCGGGGTGTACTTGCAGAGCTATTTCGATTATTTCCTCGACAGCCGCCATTTCCAAGTCGAGTTTTGTTCCGACAAGCTCTCGAAGCAGTATAAAGTCTCTGTCGTTTATATGTCGCCTGTCTTCTCGAAGGTGGCAAACGATTCCGTTGGCGCCGGCGAGTTCGGCTTTTAAAGCCGCCGTTACCGGTTCCGGCTCCTCGCCGCCTCTGGCTTCCCTTATCGTCGCGACGTGGTCAACGTTTACGTTTAAGTCTATCATAATTTATTTCTATTATTGTTAATACAACCAAACTCAAAGATAAGGATTTAAAGTCAATCTAGCGCGATTTGATTTTATGATAGACGGGTTTCATTGATGTTTTTCTCGACGATAATTGTCTTAAATAGCAATAGCATTAACGTTCGATTTTTTAGTTTAAAATATTTTCTAAATCCTGAGATAATAACGAATTTTTTTAATAAACTCTTTATAATCGTCGTATTATTATTAAGTTCCCTTTGTTTAAAAAAAATAAAATTCTTATCTTTATAAAATTTTGTTGCTTGTTTTTTATATAATTGGAGTTCGCTATGAAAAAAACTTTACTTGCCTTTTTAGCCTTTGTTTTATTCTTTTCTGTTGATTATTTAGGAGCTCAAGACGAAGAATATGAAGCAAAAACTACCGGCTTATCAATCGGCGGAGAATTCTCGTCGTTTATTGTAAACGGTAATTACGCCTACCTAACTTCTGGAGATAAAATCTTAGTTCTTGATTTATCCGCCGAAGATATAACTAACGTAAGTTCATTTAAAACTTCAGGTTTCACTAGCGCAAACAATTTTGTTATTTACGGAGACAAGCTTTATGCAGCCGGATCTTCTGGGTTCGACATATTTGATGTTTCCGACCCTTCCAATCCCGACTCGATTGGCCATTTTCATTACTACAAGGAATATATAGCAAAGGGAAAGGGCAAATTTGACGCGAATAATGAAATAGTAGTTTTCAGTTCCCACAAGGAATTGAAAATTTACGACGTTTCCGACCTAAGCGATATAAGTGAAATATACGCCGGCGGGGACGAATACGAAGCCAATGCCGTAGCTTTAGACGACGATTATCTTTACGTGCTTAATGAGGGCGCCCAAATATTTGTTTTTAACATAAGCGACCCTGCGGCTCCGGTTAAAGTAGCGGAGTCTGCGGAAATTGATTGCGGGAGCGATTCTCGTTTCCATCGTCTTGTAAGAGCCGGCGACGCGCTAATAGCGGGAGGGCATCGCGATAAAGGCGTTTACGTCTTAGATATAAGCAATCCGGAAAGCCTCGGGGCTCCAGTCCATATTCACGAGAAAAATTATCGGGCTACTCATTTGTTTGCAGATGGTTCGTCGGTCGCCGTTATGGAAGATATTGAAGACGAGAACGACCCAGTAATTTCGATTTACGACGTAAGCTCTCCGTCTAATCCGACTAAGACAAATACTTTCGAATGGTCGTCTTTTTTGATTGGGTTAGAGGGTATTGGTTTGACTTCAGAAAAACTCTACGTTTACGTTAAGCCGGATAAGGATATTTTTAGAGAATACGATTTATCCGACCTATCCGACGTCGATGAATATCGCGGTTTTAGTTATCCTCAATCAATAAGTTCAATCGCTCCTAGCGGAGATTATCTTTTTCTATCCTCTTGGGGCAATATTTACATTTTAGATAAATCCGATTTCGAGAATCCCGTTTTGCACGGACCGGCGGACGTAGAAGGTGTTATGCTGCACGCTTCCGACGATTTGCTCTTCTGCATTCAGGATATGAGCGGAGATATTGGCATTTACGATATAAGTAATCCGCTCGAAATAACCGAGTTGAGCGATATAAAAACCGGTATGATTAACGACGCTTATTTTGCTTATGAAGATAATATACTTTATTCGGGATTGAACCCAGGGGGGAACAAAGCCGATTTCTTAATATATGATTTAACTAATCCGGAAAGCCCCCAGTCTTTATCGGAATTAGAAACGGATTATGCCGTCAGAGATATGATTATACCCGAAGGGAGCAGTTATCTATACATAATTGGCTCAAATAGGGATGGGCAGTTTCTGATTCCTTACGACGTAAGCGACCTTACTTCGCCGGTTGAAGGCGATAGGATTGTAATGCCAGGCGAATATAGCGATGTTATGGATATCGAGTTAATATCCGAAAACACCTTGTGCGTTGCGACCAGAGACGGTTCGGAGAGTTGGATAACTTTCTTCGACATAAGTCAAGAGACTCCGAGCCAAGTTCACGAACATCACGAAGAAGAGGGCGCTATTTGGGCAGTGAAATCGGCAGGCAAATATTTAGTCGCGTCTTTCCATTACCATTTTGACGGGATAAAATTCTATGAAATAAACGAATCCGCCGGGACTGGGAAAATCGAGCTGGACGAAATCCAAGGAGACGCATTTATTCAATTTATCGCGGATTTAACAGCTGGTTCAACAACTGAATTAACAGCTAGCGAAGGAGATGGATACGTTGTGAGCGGATATTGTATTCGCAAGGAATCAAGTACGGTAGAAAACTCCTATAAAAACTCCATAGGTGGAGTAGATGATATTTTTATTCCTATACCAAAGCCGAAAAAACCCACATTAACTCTTGGCGTTAAAAATAAGCCGAGGCAGTTTTGCCTTTGCGAAGCGACCAAAATGGAAGTCCCCATAGCGGAAATTTCGCTAACAGCCGACGAAGTTTCCGACTGGTCGGCTAACTCGATAAAATTTTCTTTTACAGGCAGCTCCGATGTAGATACCATCATATTGAGACAAGGTCATCCGCCTAATTTACAAGAACAGCGGATTTCTATTTCTAAATTTACGGGACACCCAAGTGAAGAATTTTTTAATATGTCTATTGGGAAAACTATTAATAGAGGAGAAACTTTAAACATGACATTGTTATACAGCTTCCGAAATTGGAGTCAATGTAAGGATTTTTTTGATGTCCCTATTTATAATACCACCACTAAAGTCGCTTGGGTTGGAGCGACGCCTAACAATCCAGAATATTCGGATTCTTATAAAAAAGAGCCTCAAGATAAAACATTTCAATCTGGAAAAGTGCAATTGTATTGCGTTGAGGTTGTCCCAGAAAATTCGCGTCCACAATACTTTATCAATATTTCCGAAGCCGCCAAAGTCGAAGGACCGGCGACTATGAATATTTGCTCCGGCGAGTATGACAAATTTCCCGCTAGAATTGGAAATAATATTAAAATTCAGGGCGCCCAAGGCAAGGATAACACGGTGATTAAAGCTAAGCACGTTAATAATTTACTATTTATTTTCGATTACGTTTATAATACCGAGATTTCTGATTTAACTATTTCGTCCAACGAGACAGCGATATATATAAAGGAATCAGAAGTAAAAGCGACCAATATAATATTTAACGGACTCGAAAAAGCCTTTACAATACACCATGGAGATAACGACGTTCTAATAGAAAACTGCGAATTTAACGAATGTAGTGAAACGGCAATTTACATAACAGGCTGCGACGATAACGATATGTATGAACAGATACTGATAAATAATAATGTTTTTAACAAATGTGAAGAAGCAATAGGCGCGTTCCGAAGCGAAGATTTTAGAGTTTCGAACAATGAATTTAACTATGAACTTGACGAAGGATTTGGAATGCCTGAAGAAAAATGTGATATTTTTGATTGTAAAAGATTTGTCGTTGCCGATAATACGTTTAACACTACCAGAATCCCCTTAAAAATAGCAAACAGTAAAGATTTTAGAATTAACGACAATACATTTCATCATTGCGCGAACGTAATTAATTCCTCGAGGAATGAAAACTACGAGATGAAAGGTAATAGATTTGTTTTATCGCCTGATATAGAGGTGTCGGCGCACTTATTTGAAATCTACGGCACTAAGGAATACGGGATTATTAAAGGTTCTTATGTAAACCCAGAGCATCGCTTTGAAGAAGATAAGTTGCTACATTATGGAATAGTTTTAGAAAAATGTCAAGGAGTTGTAATTAAAGAAAATTACATTAGCGATTGCTTTATAGGTCTTGACCTTAAAAAAAATTCAAAAAGAAACATAATAAAGCACAACGAAATCACTAAAAATCAACAAGGAATTACTTTACATCAATCGGATTACAACTTTTTTAAATATAATGAAATACACGATAACTACAAACGCGGTATGATAGAAGTGGAAAGCGACAATAACGTTTGGGAAGGCAACGAATGGTACGGAAACGGCGACGACAGTTGGTTTTCCATCGATTCCGACAAAAATGAAAAATTAGCCGAAAACGACTCTTCCGGCGGAATAATACTTAAAAATTCAAGTTCGATATTCAAAAATAACGATATCAGAGGCAACGAGCCCTCCGGTATTATTTGTCTTGAAGGTTCGCAACCAACTATAAGCGAAAACAATATCCACGAGAACGAAGAATACGGATTAGATAATCGCGACGAAACGGTAAGCGTAGAAGCAAACAATAACTGGTGGGGCGACCCGACTGGTCCTTCCGGCGAAGGAGGCGGTTCCGGCGATAAAGTCAGCTCGAACGTAAATTTTGGCGACTTTAGCGCAGAGCCTTTTTATATATGCGTATCCGCGGAAACCGAAGAGGTTTATATACCAGTGGGGATGACCGCTCGCGTTGAGTTTTCCGCTAAGAAATTCTTCGACGGTTCGGCTGGGATTACAAAAGACGAAACGGTAGAATCGGACGACGAAATAAACGTAACAATTAGCGACGAGCTTCAGTGGTTGGGCGAAAATACTGAATTCACTTTGGATATGAGCGATACGACCGTTACGGCTCCGTCCCAAACGTTCACTTTAACTACGCCGGCGGATATTTCCAACGAAACGACAAATAGCGTTGTCCTCGACGGAGTATCTTCAATCAATAACGAATGGACGGACAGCGATACGCTTAAAGCTATAGCTTACGCGCCCGAACTCGCTGAATTAATTATTTGGCCCGACACAGTTGAAATAATACCCGGCGGCAGCTATCAATTTACCCCATAC
Organism: uncultured Hyphomicrobiales bacterium; assembly: GCA_964509335.1. Taxonomy (GTDB): domain Bacteria; phylum Bacteroidota; class Ignavibacteria; order Kapaibacteriales; family UBA2268; genus CAZDXB01. Next base: position 76,471 of record CAZDXB010000006.1, read on the forward strand.
GGTTTAGACCAACATAATAAAGAAATTGAATTGTCCGGCGGACTTCAATGGACGGCGGAAGAGGGCGATATAGACGAGGACGGAGTTTACACGCCGCCCGGAACGCCGGGAACTTATAGAATCGCCGGAAGTTTGGAAGGCAAGGAAGCGGAAGCCTACGCTGTGGTAGTCGATACAACGGTTTCTGTCGAAGAAGAGATTGTCGTCGGCAAGGTTCACGAGGCGGAGGTATTTCCCAATCCTTCGCGAGGAAGCGTCAACTTACGTTTTGCGGCTGAAATTAACTCTGCAATTCAATTAATTGTCTCCGACGCTTTAGGAAATAAGGTTATCGACAAGGAATTGCCGACGGCGGGCGAAGCTGAATATCATTACGAATTGGACTGCTCGGCTTTGGGTTCGGGCGTTTATTATTTTCTAATAGTTAATGGCGAAAGGCAATACGCCGGCAAGTTCTTATTATTGAAATAAATCGCAGCTCAAATTGAATAAGCGGGAAATGGGAGAGCGGTTTGAATCTCATTTCCCGTTTTTTTTGTTCTTGATTTTTTTAAGCTATCAGGTAAACTTTTATAAAAAGAAATGAATGACAAAATAACAAAAAGAATATCAAATGAAATAATTTTAATTTATTAACCTTGCCACAAATTTTATACAGATTTTATTTTTTCCAAGGGGAATTCCAATTTCTGCTTTTTTCTCCGTTTAATTTCTATAAGTTTAGTTTTTTAAATAGTAGTATTATTGAAATTAATAAAATTTACTTTTTAACATAAAGGATTTAACGCTATGACAGTTTTACATTTCGCGGCATATATTGTTTTGCTAATATTCATAGCGGCAATAGCTTATAGAATTATTAAAATAATGAGAACGCCTTTGCATCTCCGCTGGGAACTATATCCCGTTCCTCACGAAAAAGGTCCGAGAGCCAAATACGGCGGCTCGAGACTTGAAGAAAGCGAATGGTGGACTAAAAAATTGGAAAAATCCAGTTTAGGCGAATTGAAAGTAATGATTCCGGAAATTGCTTTTTTGAAAGGCGTTTGGGAGCATAATAGAAAGCTTTGGTCGGGTTCGTATCCGTTTCATCTTGGATTATACGTTTTGATAGCGGCGATGTTTCTTCTAATTATTAGCGGTATATTGACGGCGAGCGGTTCGCCGGTCGAGCCTTCGCAAGCCGGTTTCAACGGAGTTTTGTTCTGGATTATATATTACGCCGTGTTAATAGGCTCCGCTATTGGCTTTCTCGGAGCGATTAGATTATTTTTCGCTCGCGTGGTCGAGAAGGAGTTGGCGCTATATAGCTCGTTCAGTCATTATTTCAATATAATATTGATTGGAGCGATTTACTTCACGGCGTTGTTGGGATTGGCGCAAGATTCGTTTTTCGTTGAAAATTTAACCAAATTTTACGCCGGCTTGCTATCTTTTTCGAGTATCCCCGAAATGTCAACCGTAACGTATTGGCATATATGGATTAGTCTGCTCTTTGTTCTCTATCTGCCATTTACTCATATGACGCACTTTTTTATGAAATACTTTACGTATCACAAGGTTAGATGGGACGACGAACCGAACGTTGAAGGCGGAAAGTTGCGTAAGTCTTTAGAGGGGCAATTGAAATATAAAGTTACGTGGTCGGCGCCGCATATAAAAGCCGACGGAAATAAAACTTGGCTTGATCTTGTTGCATCTACTGGAATAGAGGAGGAAGATAAAGATGAAAAAAAATAAAATAAGACCTTCGGATATAAGTAAATATGAAGGAATTCAATTAGCGGAGTTAGACGTTGAGAAGATGTTCCCGCTTCCGCCGCCTTACGATAAAACTGAAGAGCTACCGGGATTTAAAAAACTAAGCGACGAGGCTAGAGATAAATACGTAGGCTCGGATTTAGACGGAGTATTAGCCGCAGGCATACCAAAGCCGGAAACCGAAGAAGAAAAGGCAAAGTTGGTGGAAGCTTTTATGAAAGGGTTGCATAAGCTCTTTACAAAAGAGAACAATTGGACTTTTTTGAAGCCGCTATTGCTTTCAATGGAGCATTGCGCTAAATGCCAAACTTGCTCTAAGGATTGCCCCGTTTTTGAAGCTAGCGGATACGAGGAAATTTATCGACCGACTTTTAGAGCGGAAGTTTTAAGAAAGCTTTATCATAAATACGTAAAACCCGGTAATAAGTATTTTAAAAAGTTTAAAAACGGAGATATAGATTTAAATTGGAATCTAATATCCCGTTTGATTGAATTGAGTTATAGATGCACATTATGTCGCAGATGCGCGCAGAGTTGTCCGATTGGGGTGGACAACGGATTGATTACTCGCGAAATTCGGAAGCTGTTCAGCGAAGAGCTTGGCTGGGCGCCTAAGGAGCTACACGAGAAAGGCACAGTGCAGCAAATGGAAGTTGGCTCGAGTACCGGAATGAACGCGCTAGTCGTGAAGGATAATATGGAGTTTATCGACGAGGACGTGTCGGAGAAGTTGGGAATGAAAGTCGAGTCGAAATGGGACGTCGAGGGAGCCGACGTTTTGATAATTCACAACGCCGGCGAGATTCTTGCTTGGCCCGACAACCCCGCCGCTTTTGCAATTCTAATGGAAGCCGCCGGTATAAGTTGGACGATGTCGAGCGAAGGAATTGGATACGACGGCGTCAATTACGGATTGTTCTACGACGACGTGCAGTTAGCCAGAGTTTTACAGCGTCATTTGGAAGCGGCTAAGAAGCTGGGCGTCAAGAAGATTATAATGGGCGAATGCGGACACGAAAGCAAGGCTATGGCGGCAATTGGCGATAGAATAGCCCCCGATATTCAAAAGGAAAACGCTATGACTTTCGTAGAAGATTTAGTTTTTAGCGGAAGAATAAAGTTTGAGCCGGAAAAAAATGATTTTCCCGTTACTTTACACGACCCTTGCAACTTAGTTCGAAGTATGGGCGTAGTCGAGCCGCAAAGAAAAGTATTAAGATATTTAGCGCCGAAGTTTAGGGAAATGACTCCGCACGGCGTTAGAAATTATTGTTGCGGCGGCGGCAGCGGTTTCGCTATTATGTCTCCTAATAATTTTGAGGATTGGCGTAATCATATAAGCAGTCGAAAGAAATTCAAGCAAATTTTAGACGCGTTCGCCGACGAAGACCCTAGTTCCGATACGCCAAAGTACGTTTGCGCGCCTTGCTCCAATTGCAAAGGCGCTATTAGAGATATTTTCGATTTTTACGGCGCGAAAGAGAAGTCGGGATTATATTACGGCGGTTTGGTAGAGTTGGTTGTTAACGCGATGGCGGATTTGAAAGAGCCGTTTTTGGATTTTGAAATGATGTAGATTTATCGAATATTTGGATCGTTTTGCTCATTAGTTTTAAGGCGGACTTGATAGTTCGCCTTTTTTATAAAAACAAGAGGCTTGCTCAATGACGCCTAGTCGTCATTCCCAGCTTGACTGGGAAGCTGGAGAAAACGATTGTTTATAGAAGCTTATCACAAGAAATTGCAATGACGATGATACAATTGAGTTTTGAGAGTCTTATATCAGCGGTTAGCGGAAACAGACCGCTCGTCTCGTTCCGCCCGCTCCCACAACAACGTCCACCTCACCCTATCCCTCTCCGCAAGCGGAGAGGGGACTAAACAGTTATTAATCTAAGGAGTTACATCAGCTTTTTTAGTTCTCTCCCCGATTTCGGGGAGAGTTAGAGAGGGGTAAATATCAATATTATAGCAAGACTTTGTGCCAGCGAGGTGCGTCGCATTTTATATCACGCCGCGGGTATCGGGAACAAATAGAAAACACGGTTTTTGGAAACAGACCGCTTCAGAGGTCTGCAATTGCGAGCGAACGTCGTTTCAGCTTTTGCAAACAGCTAAAGCTGTTTGTTTACATCTACTTCTATCTACCAGATGTGCCACACCTGCGAGGTGTGGCACATCTTATATAAAGTCCCGATGTAAAGTTTGGGAGCGTTACATCTTCAGAATTTCTTTAACTTTATCGAGAAACTCGTCTCTGTCAATTGGTTTCTCAAAATATCCGGTAGGGGGATGTACTTGTTTTCTGCTCGATATAAAATCTTTGAATTCCGAATCGACGCCCGTAACGATGATAATCGGGATGTTTTTGGTTTTTTCGTCGTCTTGGAGTTTCCTGAAAGCTTTGACGCCGGATTCTTCCGGCATAGTAATATCGAGCGTTATTAAATCGGGTTGTTCGGCTTTAGCTTTTTCAAGACATTCTATTCCGTCTTTAGCCTCTAATGCTTCAAATCCGTTTTCTTCCAAAAAGGTGGACAAATACATCACTACGTCCGGTTCGTCGTCCACTATCAATATTTTTTTTGTCGCCATAGTTCAATCTCCTATTTATTTTTTTTGTTTAAAATATCGAGAGCTTTTTTAAGCGCGTCCGAATCGGCGTCTTTTAACGATTCGGATAGTCTGCTTTTCAAAGACTCTTTGTCTTCTTTCGGTTCTTTTTTTATATCTTCGGGCGGATCAATTTCTAATAAATAACAAATTTTTTCGATGTAATTTTTAGGTTTGACGGGTTTTTCTAAATATACGCCCGGTCCCTGCATCATCATATTTTCGAAATCGACTTTGCCTTTGTCGTCGCGGGCGTGTCCGGTTACTATTAAAACGGGAATTTTCGCCCATTCTTTGTTTTTCTGCAACTCTCTGAAACACTTGGCTCCCGAGTGTTTTGGCATAACAAGGTCGAGAGAGATTAGGTCGGGCAAATCTTTTTTCACGGATTCGAGCGCTTCCAATCCGTCTGTTGCCGTTTCAACTTGGAATTCGTAATCTTCCAGCGCCGATTGAAGATAATCTCTTACGTCGTCGTCGTCGTCGACGACTAAAATTTTGAATTTGCTATAATCGCTCATAGTCAATCTCCTTGTTTATTATCAGAATCGTTTGATATCAAATCCAAAGTTTTTCGGTAAAATGTCATTGTGAACGTCGAGCCTTTTCCTACATCCGAGTCAACGTTTATATTGCCTCCGTGTTCCTTGACGATTCTATTAGTCGTCAGCAATCCTAGTCCCGTTCCTTGCGAGCCTTTAGTAGTAAAGAAAGTAGTGAAGACTTTTTTCATCACTTCAGCGTCCATTCCGCAACCGTTGTCGATAACTTTAAAAATTACCTTTCCGTTCTCTTCGAGAGTTTTAACTATAACTTTTCCTTTTTTATCGTCGCTTACTGAAGCGGCGTCGATGGCGTTCGAAATTAAGTTTGTCAGGCAGGCTTCTATTCCTTCGGGGTCGAGCTTAACGGGCTGTATATCTTCTTGTAAATCGCTCTTTAACGCGACGTTTTGCTTTTTAGCGGCGTTTTTATATAGCTCGACGATGTCATTAACGATTGTATTCGGATTGATTTTTTGTAGCGTCGGCGTTTTTCCTTTTGCAAAACTTAAAAAGCCGCGCACGAGTTGAGTAGTTTTATCGAAATTCTTTTGTAGCATATCCCAACCTTTGACGATTTTTTCCGGGTCGCTTTTTCTTAATCCCGAATCGACTATATACATTCCGCCTTCCAAGCCCATTAGTAGATTTTTTATCGTATGGGCGAGACCGGCGACGGTCTGTCCTACGGCGCCGAGCCTTTCGGCTTCGAGTTTCTTCTTCTCCAATTCGATAATCGGGCGTAAATCTTGGAAAAAGGCTACTCTGCCTATGTTTTTGCTTTTGCTTTTCAGTTCGATAGCGTTAAATCTTACCGGAACTTCTTTGTCGTCGTAGGTTTTAACTCTCGTTTCGTTTAGTTTAACTATGTCGCCGTTATCGGGTTCGTCGAGAAATTCTTTCGGAAACATTTTCTTCACTTGATTCGTCGTAGGTTTCTTGAAAGAAGTCCAATTCAATATCTCTTTAGCGGAATCATTGAATATCTCGACTTTATTGTTTTCGTTTAAAGCTAATATGCCGTCTTTGGCGTTTTCGACTAGAGCGGCGTAAAAATCGCGGGTTCTCCTAATTTGGCTTTCTAATCTATTGATATTTGTAATATCCGTCGCCGTTTCGATAACGAGTTGAACTCCGTCTTCGGTAACGGAAAGCGGCGTCGTTTGAACTATATAATGCGCGCTTTGTCCGGAAAAAGTCTTGCCGACTTCAACTGAGGTATATTCTTTGCCGTCTTTGAATGTTTTTCGCGCGGGGCATTTCTTGCATCTTCTGCCGCGTTTTTTGTAGGCTTCGTAACATTTTTTGCCCTTCGCTTCGCCAAAAGTATCTCTAAATTTCTTATTTGCTCTTACTATTTTGTAATTTTTATCGATTATAGTTACGTAGCTAGGGACTTTTTCAAATAACAAATTGTATTGTCTTTGGTATTTGGCGGTTTCTGTAACGTCGGTCGCCATTTCCACGACGTATCTGATTTTACCTTCTCGGTCTTTCATTGGGGCGAAGTGAACGATATAATGGCAAGTCCTACCATTATTATCTATTCCCGATTCGTTCGAAACGACGGTTTCGCCCGATTCGAATACTTTTTCTAGCTGGCAATATGAGCATCTGCTTTCGGACTTTTTACAGCTTTGGTAGCACTTCTTGCCCTGCCATTCGCCGAAGTATTCTTCGAATTGCTTGTTGGCTTCGACGATATTATAGTCCCTATCTATAACGGCTATGCTATACGGCGCTATATCGAACAGGTTTTCTCTTAAGTATTCCGCTATTAGTTCTTTCATATATTCAGATTTTTTTTCTTATTTAAATTACAATTTAATAAATATAAGATATACTAATATTATTCATTTCAACCTTAAAAAGCAAAAGCAAAAATGAGATTTATAATATTAAAGCAAATTTGTGCAAAACAAAAATTAAATATTATTAATAAATTAAACCGTAATAATATTAATATCAAATAGATAAGAAATTTTGAAAGATAAATAACGATTAAAGATTATTCATAATAATTACAAGTGAATAAATATTAATGAATTAAGCGAGCCACAATAAAAATACAGAATTCATATTTTTGTTAAGAAAATATCGTTTTTACTTTTTTCTCTGTAAATTTTATCCAAAATTTCGCTTCGAGATTATTGGTAATATTGATTTTTTAAGTTTTTAGAGGCTTATATGGGTTTGGGTATGAAAGAAATGAGACTATAAGACATTAAAAAAGCTATAGATACGTTCTTTACAGAAATATTGTGAGAACTTTATAACTAATTTTTTGGTAATTACGCAGAGGTAAAACGATGTATAAAGAAAAAATAGAGTCGAAAGACGAAGAGAAGAAAATTCCCGAAATGAAATATAAAATAGAGAGAAAAGAAATGGGCGATAGAGTCTCCGAGTTTTTGGAGATATTCGCGGCTATCCTGAAGCATTCTAACTATCGTCCCGTTCTAGAACAATATATAAAAGTGTCGGCGAAGTGTTCCAGATGCGCCGTTAGCTGCCACGTTTACGATTACACAAAAGACCCGAGAGATATACCCTGTTTTCGTTCCGAACTGTTGCTGAGCGTTTACAGGCGTTATTTCTCTTACGAGGGGAATTTGTATTCGAGGATATTCGGCGGTTTCGAGCTAACCGAGGAGCATATCGACCAGATGATGTATTCGTTCTGGAATTGCACCGCTTGCAGGAAATGCGTTCTCGAATGCCCGATGGGAATCGACCACGGAATGCTTACCCATCTTGGCAGGTATATTTTAGCCGAAATGAACTTAGCTCCGAGAGCGCTGGTCATCTCTACCCGCGAGCAACTTCAAGGCAAAACGGAAAACACGTCGGCTATTCCGTTCGTCGCTTTAGAGGATACGCTAGAGTTCTTGGAAGAGGAGTTGGGAGAAACCTTCGACGAAAAAATCAAGTTTCCGATTGATAAAGAGGACGCCGAATATATATTTTTCGCGCCGGTTTCCGATTATCTTATGGAAGCCGAAACTCTGATGGGAATCGCGGCGGTAATGCACGCGGCGGGCGTTAGCTGGACAATCGGCTCGAAATACTTCGACGCGATTAATTACGGATTGTTCTATAGCGACTTAGTTTTAGGACGAGTTCTGAGAAAAATCGAGGACGAAACGCGCAGATTAAACGCCAAGAAAGTGTTGATAGGAGAGTGCGGACACGCCACTCGCAGCGCTTCTTTCTTAAAAACTTATTGGCGGGGCGACGACGAGCCGGAAGTAGTAAATATATTGCAATTGACGAATAAATTATTGGAAGAAGGGAAAATAGAATTAGACCCGGACAAAGTGAAGGACGTCGTTACATATCACGACCCTTGCAATATTGCGAGGCAGGATTGGATAGTCGAGGAGCCGAGAAATATAATCAAGGCTTTTTGCAAGAATTACAACGAGATGACGCCGAACAAAACCGAGAACTACTGTTGCGGCGGCGGCGGCGGAACGGTATCTATCGACGAAATAAGAAAATACAGGACTACCGTTGCCGGAAAGAAGAAAGCGCAACAGACACTTGATACGGGAGCGAAATATCTTATAGCTCCTTGCGCAAATTGCAAGAAGCAATTGAGAGAGACTATGGAAGATAACAAAGTGGACGCCGAGGTTGTCGGGTTGCACGATTTGATTCTTCAAGCTATAAAAATCAAGAAATAATTGTTTAAGTAAATGAGCGTTTAATATGGAAGGATTGCTTGAATTCGCAAAAGGACCGTTATTTAGATTTTCTTTCGCAATATTGTTGCTCGGATTGGCTAGAGTGTTCATTCTATCTATAATAAACGGGCTGGAAACGAAAAAGAAGGCGAAAGATTTAAATATACCAAAGAAATACGTAAGAAAGCTTACGTGGGGATTTCTTATTCCCGTTCGTTCGCTTAGAGTGAAGCCAATTTTCAGTTTAGTTTCTATTCTTTTTCATATCGGCTTGATAATAACGCCGATATTTTTATTCGACCACGCTTTGCTTTTCGAGAATTCGATTGGGATTAGCTGGCTGGGTTTCACGTTATCCAAAGAGGCGGCGGATATTTTAACTATTATTACTATAGCCGCCGGAGCCTTGCTATTTATTTTTAGATTGGCGAATAGAAACGCTAGGTTTATAAGCAGAGCGCAAGACTTCCTTTGGCCCCTCATTCTAATTGTTCCGTTTGCAACGGGGCTTGTTTGCGCTCAGTTTTCAGTAGAGCCGACAACTTATAACGCGTTTATGTTGATACATATTCTAAGCGGTTGTTTGATTTTTATCTTAATTCCATTTACGAAAATCGCTCACTGCGTTTTAATGCCGATTAGTCAATGGGTAACGGCGAGAGCTTGGAAGTTCCCGCCCGAAGCCGGCGAAGACATAGCCGTTACGTTAGGGAAAGAAGGAGAAAAATTATGAAAGCTATATTAACGGACGTTACTAAATGTATTGGTTGCGCCGAGTGCGTGAACGCTTGTAAGGTTATTAACAACTTGCCGCCCGACAAACCTAGAGAGTGGCAAAAGAACGACGGTCTTTCCGCGAGGAATTGGACTTCCGTATTGCATAACGACGAGTATTTCGTCAGAAAGCAATGCAGGCATTGCTTAGAGCCGGCTTGCGAGTCGGTTTGTCCGGTTGGAGCCTTGCATACGACGGATATGGGAGCGGTGGTTTACGACAACGATAAATGTTTAGGCTGCCGGTATTGTATGATGGCTTGTCCTTACGGAATTCCGCGCTACGATTGGGATAAAGCGTCGCCTTACGTTCGCAAGTGTATTTTGTGTTACGATAATATCCAAAAAGGTAAAATCGACCAACCCGCATGCACGTCGGCTTGTCCGACGGACGCGACTATCTACGGCGAGAGAGACGATTTGTTGAAAGAAGCTAAAAGAAGAATCAATCTTGAGCCGAACAAATATTTAAATCATATATATGGAGAAAAAGAAGTAGGCGGAACAAACGTTCTTTATATTACTTCTAAAGATTGCCCGCTCGACTTCTTGTATTATTATCATAATAGAGTGGACAAGGGCAAAGATTTACTCGGCGAGCCTTCGCCTAACGAGCCTTTGCCTTCGACTACGAAGACCGCTATGGAATCGGTGCCTTACGCCTTTTTTGGGATGGGCGCCGCTATGACGGGAATTTACTGGATAATTAAGAGAAGGCAGAAGATGAAAGGCGAGGAAGAAACAGTAAGCGAAGAGCCGGAGCAAAACGAAGACCCGATTGACGACGAAGAAAAAAATGATAGGAGTTAAAATGGAAAGAATAAACAAATTCAAATTTGTTCTTTGGATTATTTTGGGAGCCGCTTTAGCGGTAGGTATAACAAGATTTATTTACGGATTGGGAGCGACCACGAATTTAACCGACAACACTCCTTGGGGCTTTTGGATTGGATTCGACGTAATGGGCGGCGTAGCTTTAGCCGCGGGCGGATTCGTTATAGCCGCTTTTAATTATATTTTCGGCAAGAAAGAATTCAAACCCATAGCCAGAGCCGCTATTCTAACGGCGTTCTTGGGTTACGTAGCGGTTGTTGTGGGGTTGCTATTCGACTTAGGACTGCCTTGGAATATATGGCATTTGATAATTTTCTGGAATCCGCATTCGCCGCTGTTCGAAGTCGGTTGGTGCGTTATGCTTTATCTCACAGTGCTTTTCCTCGAGTTCGCGCCGGTAGTTTTAGAGAAGTATCCCAATCTGAAATTGGTTTCCAAAATTCATAACTTTTTAGATAAAATTAAGATTCCATTAGTCATTGCCGGTATAGCTCTTTCAACGCTTCATCAATCTTCTTTGGGAAGTTTGTTCTTGGCGATGCCTTATAGGTTGCATCCGCTCTGGTATTCGCCGGTTATCCCGGTTATTTTCTTCGTCTCGGCGATTATGCTTGGCTTGATGATGGTTATGGTCGAGAGTATGACCTCCAGCTATTTATACAAGCAGAAGCCGGAATACAACATCTTGAAGAAGCTCAGAAAATACGCGATGTTCGCTATTGGATTTTACGCGATATTCCGTTTCGCCGATATATTAATAAGAGGAGCGGGAACATTCTTAGTCGCCAGCGATTGGGGAACGTTTATATTTTGGATTGAGATAGCCGTAACTGTCGCCATACCTATGCTATTGTTCGCTCTCTACAAGGGACGAAATATATCGGTATTATACTTTGGAGCTTTAATCGGCGTGATAGGAGTCGTGTTTAATCGCTTGAACGTCGGTGGTCTGACGCATTTGAATAACTTAACTCAAATAGGCTCGTTTTACTTTCCGTCTTGGATGGAGCTATTAATATCGGCGGGCGTCGTATCGCTGGCTATGCTGGCTTTCTTTTATTTTGTCGAGAATTACAGAGTTTGGGAAGAGCCGCCTAAAGACCCCGAAGCCGACCCTAAAAAGAAGCCGGGAATCGACCAATTTAAGCCTTATTTAGGACCGACTGCTCACAGAAACAGGATTAAGTTCTCGCTTTCGTTCGTTTTGGCTTTTGCCGTCGCTTTCGCCGCAATTTCAAGCTCGGAAATTAAAAGCGAAGGAATCGAACCGATACTCGTCGATAAATCGAGAGGCGGAGACACATTATTAATAGACGGCAATAAAAACGGATATACGGTAGAATTTACCCATCAGGCGCATATCGACAGGGGACGCGAATGCGTAGAGTGCCATCATATGAACACGCCAAAAGACGAGAACACGGAATGCTACGAGTGCCATTCGTATATGTTCAAGGAAGGCGACGCGTTCGGACACGACTGGCACGCTTCCGAAGCCGGAGCCGATATTAAGTGTTTTGAATGCCACGACGAGGACGCAAGCAAAGGCAAAAAGTTCAGAGAGAATCCCGAGTTAATTACTGAATTGTGTTTTGAATGCCACGACGATTTAATACCGAAAGGTTCGGAAGTCCAAGACATCAAGACGTATAAAACTATGTCTTATACCGACGCATTGCACAACAGTTGCATTGATTGCCATAATAAATTCTTAGAAAAAGACAGTGCGCTAAGAGTGAGAAAGCCGAATTTGGCTAAATGCTCTAACTGCCATTATGACTACGTTGAATACGTCAAAAAAGAAAGGCTTTTCCAAGAAAAGCGAGACAGGAACAAATGGGTCGTAGTTCCGGGAGATTTTATTTTTAAATAAGTTAATAACTATATTTTTGCTATCCTCAGGGTAAACCCTGAGGTTGACTTTTCTTTGAAAACTCGCTCCAGTTGTGTGATTGCGTCAACCTTCGGGTTTACCCGAAGGGTTCGAAGTTTGATATACTTGAGTTTTGAGAGAGCCTCTGAGCTTGTCAGTTTACGTATCCTTTTATTCGTTGAGACGCAAAATCTTGCGTCTCTACGCTCCCTTCTATCTCATATCAAAATTTATTTCGCGATATATGGAATAGTAATAATTGGGAAAATTAACACAAAGTTAACATTTCCTTTATATTCCGCTAAAATATAGACGGTATTTTCGAACTAACGTGTATTTCGAATTGTTAATTTTTATTATTTATTGGAGATTTGATATGAAGAATTTAGCGTTAGTTTTAAGTTTCATTGTTGTTTTTGGCGCGCTTACTTTTTCTTGCTCTAGCGATAAAGAATCGGGAGAGAAAGAGAAAACCGAAAAAGGTAAGAAGAGCGATAGCGAGCTATTAGGAGCCGGGGCGACATTTCCGTATCCTTTGTATTCCAAGATGTTCGATATGTATCATAAGCTCAAAGACGTCGAAGTAAATTATCAGGCGATTGGTTCAGGCGGCGGCATCAGGCAAATGATGAACCAAACTGTAGATTTTGGCGGAACCGACGCTTTTATGGACGAAGAAGAGCTGGCGGATGTAAAAAATTCGCTCGTTCATATTCCTATATGTTTAGGCGCGGTAGCGGTGTCTTATAATTTGGGGGTCGATAAAACGCTGAAGCTTACGGGACAGGTTTTAGCCGATATATTCCTTGGCAATATTACCAAATGGAATCACAAGGAAATAAAGAAGTTGAATCCAAGCGTTGAATTGCCCGATAAAGAGATTATAGTAGTTCATAGGTCTGACGGAAGCGGCACGACGTTTATTTTTAGCGACTATTTATCCAAAATTTCCGACGCTTGGAAAGAAAAGGTAGGGAAAGGAAAATCGCTTAATTGGCCCGTGGGATTAGGCGGCAAGGGCAACCAAGGCGTAGCGGGTTACATTAAACAAATGGAAGGCTCGATTGGCTACGTTGAAGTAATATACGCTACTAAGAACGATATGCCGGTCGCTCAAATGAGAAACAAATCGGGTAATTATATTAATCCCGGCATTGAATCGGTGAGTAAAGCCGCGGACGTGGAGCTTCCCGCCCATACGAGAGTGTCTTTAACCAACACCGACGCGGAAGAGGGGTATCCTATAAGCGGGTTTACTTGGATATTGCTTTATAAAGACTTGGACTACAAAGATATTACAAAAAAGAAAGCGGAGAAAATCGTCGATTTGATTTGGTGGATGACTCACGAAGGACAAAAGTACGTCAAGCCTTTGCATTACGGACCTTTGTCTGAAAAAGCCCAGAAAGCGGCGGAAAACTTATTGAAACAGATTACTTATAAAGGCGAGAAATTACTTTAAACCATACTGAAGGCTATAGGCAACTTAATGACTGGCGACCGAAATTTCAATATAGTTTTAAAAGCAAGCGTGGTTATGCTTCTGTTGCTAACTGCGGGAATATTTATAACGCTTTTATACAATTCTATTCCCACTATTAACAAGCTGGGATTTGATTTTGTCGTAAGTAAAGTATGGGATCCGGTAGCGGGCGAATACGGAGCTTTGCCTTTTATTGTCGGCACTTTGACAACGTCTTTTCTAGCCTTGATTATTTCTTTTCCTTTCGCGATTGTCATAGCCATATTTTTAGGCGAATACTTCACTTCCGGCTTCTTTCATAACGCGATAAAAAGCGCCGTGGAGCTATTGGCGGGAATTCCGTCTATCGTTTACGGATTTTGGGGCTTGTTTATTTTTGTTCCAGTAATACGCGATTTGGAAATGCAACTTGGCGTTTTGCCTTACGGCATAGGAATCTTTACTTCGTCCGTAATATTGGCGATTATGATAATACCTTATTCCGCCTCGATTTCATACGAAGTTATTAACTTAGTTCCGGCGGATATAAAGGAAGCGGCTTATTCGCTTGGAGCGACCCGATTCGAAGTAATCAGAAAAGTCGTAGTTCCTTATTCAAGTTCGGGTATCGTAGCGGGCGTTTTACTCTCGCTTGGAAGAGCTTTGGGAGAGACAATGGCTGTTACGATGGTTATCGGCAACTCGAATATAATGCCGGAAAACATTTTCGCTCCCGGCAACACTATGGCGAGCGTGATAGCTAACGAGTTTACCGAAGCCACGGGAGAACAATATCTATCGGCTTTAATTGAGATTGGCTTATTGCTGTTTTTGATAACGGCGATTGTTAACTTTTTGGGCAAGTATATTATTAGGAAATTAAGTCATAAGTCAAAGTAAAGAATTGATATGAGCGACAAGAAAGTATATTTCAGGTTATTCAAAGACAAAGTCTTTCAAGGATTTATTATACTTTTTTCAATAGTAGCCCTTCTGCCGTTGATATTTATACTCTATTATCTTATAGATATGGGGATTGGCTCGCTGAATTGGGACTTCTTTTTCGAGTTGCCGAATCCTCCGGGAGAGCCGGGAGGCGGCGTTTTTAACGCTATCGTAGGAACTTTAATGTTAATCTCTGTAGCGTCGGCAATAGCGATGCCTCCTTCGATAGCTCTTGGAATTTATCTCGCGGAATCGAAAAACACTAAGTTCGCCGAAACGATTCGATTGTGCGTAGAAGTTTTGCAAGGAATTCCTTCTATAGTTATAGGAATATTGGCTTACGTGTGGGTGGTCGTGCCGATGGGCGGTTTTAGCGCTTTTTCCGGCGGAGTCGCTCTTTCTATTATGATGATTCCCGTCGTGGCGAAATCGACCGAAGAAACTCTTAAGTTAATTCCGACGTCGATTAAGGAAGCGTCTTTAGCTCTTGGCGCGCCGTATTATAAGACAATTTTAAAAGTTGTTTTGCCCTCGGGTTTAAGCGGAATACTAAGCGGCGTTCTCCTGGCTATAGCTCGTATAGCCGGCGAGACGGCGCCTCTTTTGTTCACCGCTTTCGGTAATCCTTTTATGAATTTGAGTGTATTTAAACCGGTAAATTCATTGCCGTTGTTGATTTTTAATTACGCGAGCAGTCCTTACGAAGATTGGCACGCAAAAGCGTGGGGAGCTTCATTTATTTTAATAGCGTTCGTTTTATTGTTGAATTTAATAGCAAAGGCGGTATCGAAGAAATGGAAAGTAAAGTTCTAAGCATCCAAAATTTTAACGGATATTACGGCGACAACAAGGTTTTAAGCGATATAAACCTTGAAATTAATCCCAATAGCGTAACGGCTATTATGGGACCTTCAGGTTGCGGTAAGACGACTTTAATTCGCGCTATTAATCGTATGCACGAGTTCACTCCCGGAGCTAAGACAAAGGGCAACATATATCTATACGATAAAGATATTTATAAGATGGAGCCTATTATTGTCAGAAGGAAAATTGGCATGGTGTTCCAAAGACCAAATCCGTTTCCTACTATGAGCATATACGACAACGTTATCGCCGGATATAAACTTAACGGCGTCAGGAAAAGTAAGACCGATAGAAATCAAATAGTTGAAGACGCTCTAAAAAAAGCCGCCTTGTGGGACGAAGTGAAAGACGATTTACACAAAAGAGGAGCTTTTCTTTCCGGCGGTCAACAGCAACGGTTATGTATAGCTAGAGCGTTGGCTATGAACCCGGAGATTTTATTGCTAGACGAACCCACTTCCGCTCTCGACCCTAAAGCCACGGCGAGAATCGAGGAGTTAATTAACGTATTGAAAGAGCACGTTACAATGGTTCTCGTTACGCACAATATTTCTCAAGCGGCGAGAATTTCTAATTACACCGCGTTTTTGTTCTTAGGCGAGCTGGTTGAATACGGGAAAACGAAGAAAATGTTCACAACGCCGCAAGATAAGAGAACGGAAGAATATTTAATTGGAAAATTTGGTTAATAATTTGGAGTAAAAATGATAGACGAAGAAATAAATAAGCTTAAAAGAAAAGTGATTAACTTCGCTTTTCATACGCATAATATGCTGAAGAGCTGTTTAACCGGATTGACCGAGCGCGACAATAATCTGTTGATGTCGGTCATTGTCAAAGAAGAGAAGAAAGCTAATAAGTTGGATTTAAATATTGAGAAACATTGCGTTTCCACTATAGCTCAGTATGGACCGAAAGCTTCGCATCTGCGGGCGGTTTTGATGATTATGAAGATGAACAACGATTTGGAAAGAATGGCTGACCACTGCGTCAATATATCGCATTGCGTTCTCGATATTTTCGACAACTTGGTTTATTATATGCCCAACGACGATTTAACTCTTATGTTCCAGAAAGTATTAGCGATGATAGACAACAGCGTCAAGGCTTTTATAGAAAGCGACGATAAGTTGGCGAAAAAGGTTTGCGACAGCGACGAATTAATCAATCAACTGAAGCATCAGTTGACGGAATATTTCGCCGAAAGAATACAAGAAGACGGCGAGAAGATTAACGATTATCTTAACTTGATGGAAGTCGTCAGGAATTTGGAGAGAATAGCCGATTTATCCACGAATGTTTCAGAAGACGTTGTTTATATGAGCGAGGGAATAGTAATTAAACATCCTAAATTATAAAAAGGCGATAAAATGAAGTATCAAAACAAAACTATCGCTATTGTTGACGACGAGCCGGATATTTTGGAACTTGTCGAGATTAATCTGATTAAATCCGGATTTAAAACGGAGACTTTTTTGGAGGCCAGCTCTTTTTACGAGTATATCGACAAGAAGACGCCCGATTTGCTAATACTCGATTTGATGCTGCCGGACGCCGACGGAATCGAAATTTGCAAATTCTTAAAAAAGGGCGATAGGTTCTCGACTATGCCAATTATTATACTAACGGCTAAAAACGAGGAAATCGACAGGGTTATCACTTTTGAGTTGGGGGTGGACGATTACATTACCAAGCCTTTTTATCCCAGAGAGTTAGTCGCTCGCGTAAAAGCGGTTTTGCGGCGAGTTTACAACGAGAAAGTCGAGGATAGAATTACTATCGGCGGCATTTTAGAAATCGACGCTCAAAAATATAAAGTTACGAGCGAAGGGCTAAAGATAGACTTAACGCCGACGGAATTCAAAATTCTACACTTGCTTTCGGGAAATATCGGCTACGTATTTTCTAGAAACAAAATTTTAGATTATATTAACGACGGCGAAAAAAGAGTTTTACCGAGAACAATCGACGTTCATATTAGGAATTTGAGAGATAAGCTTGGGAGAAGCGGCAGATTTATCAAGAACGTAAGAACAATTGGATATAAAATTGAAGACGAGAAATGAATAAGATTTTTACAAAAATGATTGGCGGCTACGTTGCCATCACGATTATATTTTCGTTGACTCTGTTTTTTTCTTTCGATTTTGTTAAAACTTTTTACCTAGAGTCTCTTCAAAGAAATCTGGAGCGATTTAGTTTAACAATAGAAGATAGAGTTCGAGCCTGCCTGTTAGAAGATAAGTTAAACGAACTAAACGATTACGTTACAAAAATTGGAAAGAAAACCGAAACTAGAATAACAATAGTGGCTACCGACGGAAAAGTTCTTGCCGACTCGGAAGCCAATCCCGCTAAGATGGAGAATCACGCTACTCGTCCAGAGATAGCTTACGCTTTTTCCAACGATGAATTCGGTTCGTCTTTAAGGCACAGCGCGACTGTGGACGCGGATATGCTATACGTCGCTTATCCTATTAAAAGAAAGGGCAAGCCTCAAGTTGTTATTCGAACAAGCGTTTACGCGAGCGATATAAACAAAGTCGTCTCCAAAATAAAAGCCAATATTTTAGAATTATCGCTGGCGGCTTTTCTTTTGGCGGCGATAGTAATATTCGTGTTTTCGAGACGAATGACCGGACCGCTCGAAGATTTAACAAAGGCGTCGGAAAAAGTGGCTTCGGGGGATTTTTCGGCTAAAGTCTTCGTAAATAAAAAAGACGAAATTAAGACTTTGGCGGATAATTTCAACGCTATGACCGAGAGGATTAGCGGACTTTTCGAAAGGCTTTCCAGCCAGAAGGAAGAATTATACGGCATTATTTCCTCGATGAACGAAGGACTGGCGGTTATCGACGAAAGCGGCGTCGTGGTTTTGGGCAACAGGAGCTTCAGGAAAATCGTTCAAAGCGAGGAAGTCGAGGGCAAAAATTACTGGGAGCTAATGCGAGACGAGAAAATCAGCAAGCTCTTCAAAAAAGTCAAGAAAAAGAAGCAGTTCAGAAAAACGGAAGCGCAGATTAAAGGGAAATATTATAGCTGTAGCGCTAACTATATAGACGCGAAAAATGAAATAGCGATAGTTTTCTTCGACGTTTCGGAAGCGAAGACAGTCTCGGATATGAAAAAGGATTTTATCGTGAACGTCTCGCACGAGCTAAGGACGCCGCTGACGGCTATTCAAGGATTCGTCGAGACTTTGGAAGAGGAAGTCGGGGAGAGGCAGAAGAAGTATTTGGAAATTATCAAGCGGCACGCGCACCGGCTTATATTGATTCTGAAAGATTTGCTCCGAATTTCCGAGCTGGAGGATAAAAGCGTAGAATTAGATATTTCGGAGATTGACTTCGACAGTTTGCTGGAAGACGTTACCTCGATTTTCGAACAGAAAGCTAAAGAGAAGAACATCGACATAAAAGTGGAAATAGCCGACGAACTGCCAGCTTTCAAAGGCGATTATTACAAGCTGGAGCAGTTGTTCATCAATTTAATCGATAATTCAATCAAATACACCGACGAGGGCTGGGTGAAAATAAAAATAGAGCCGAGCGACGGCGATATTAATATATCAATCAGCGACACGGGAATCGGCATTCCGGAAACGCACTTGAACAGAATATTCGAACGATTTTACAGGGTCGATAAATCCCGCTCGCGCAAGAACGGCGGCACGGGCTTAGGATTATCGATAGTAAAGCATATAGCTAAGCTTCACAACGGCGAGTTGCGCGTCAAAAGCGAACAGGGCAAAGGCACGGAGTTTATAGTGAGGCTGCCGATGGGGTGAAGCGGGGGTGAATTTTAAATTTTTTCTTTACCCAATTCTAACGCCATCTCAATAAATGGAGCTATGGATTTGCCCAAAATAGCCACACCTGCTTCATAAACGTCTTCATATTTATATCGTCCTTTAGCTAATCCATTTAAAGCGTAATCATAACCGTTTATTGTTATTATACACCAATATTTCTTTCTGCATTCTATCGCTATTTCGTTACTTAAAAATGGCCATTCTCCTGTAAAATCTTCCTTCTTAATAGTTTTACTTTTAAAATCTTTTTTTATTTTTCGTTTTATTTTATCCAAAATTGTTCTTTTATGCGGTTTATAATTTTTTTCCTTATGTTTTGTTGATTCCTCTCTATAATCTGTTTTTCCAAGATTTGTATCGTTTAAATCAAGAAACGAGAAAATATTCGGTGAACACTGCTTTGCTAAAGCTCCAAGATTTCCAAGAGTAAATTGTCTGCTTAACGCTCTTACGAATCGTTCCAATTTTATGATAATATATTGTTTTACTGCATCATTGACTTCCCTTTCATACCCAATGGTTCCGACTTTTTCCAAAAGATTTTTATTTTCTATTACGATATTTGTTTCAAAAGCTTTCCATTCGGCTACAACATCTTTGTCATTTTTCTTATTACCGGTAATTACATCCAAATTATAATAACGGGCAAATTTCCCAAACCCCGATAGTAAATCAATTATTTCATCCAGTTTTCTATCATTATTTATATATTCAAAATCCTCTTGTAATACAGGTATGTTATTTATTTGGAAATAATTATCAATAATATGTTTTGTTAATTTTTTTAAATCATGTCCAAGTTTTTTCATAAAAATATTTATAGGTGGAAAATCATTTCTTTTTTCATAACAACCTAGACAAATATGGCACTTCATTAATCTTTCCAGTCCGCTTGAAATTAATTGGAATGGCAAAAAATAAAAATCATTTACTGAATCTAATTTTTGATACTCGCCTAAACCTATTTCTATTAATTTGACTGAGTTTTTAAGTTCTTCATTTAGATAAAATACTTTAAAATTCTTTTCCATATAAGCTTATTATTTGAAAAACATTATCTTAATTTTTTAAATCTGAATACAATTTGTATAAAGTATAAACAAACATCAAACTGACAATTTTTTGTTTTTTTGATTTCTAAAATTCCCGCTTTATTTCCTCCAATACAAATCGCATAATGCTTTTTCTCAATTCTTCTTCTCAGATTTTAATATCTTTTCACTTCAAGCGTATTTCACTTTTTGAAGAATGTCGTCTTTTATTTGTTCTTTAAGGGCGTTTTTTGTAACAAGGTCGATTTTTCTTCCGAATATCTTTTCGAGATACATCTCTAGCGTTAAAAATTTCCATCCAATCGGCTTTTCGAGTTCAACTAGTATATCTATGTCGCTGTCGTCTTTATAGCTGTCGTCAGAAAACGAGCCGAACAATCCTATTTCCTTTACGGCGAAATCCTTATAAAGTGCGGGCTTTAACTCTTTCAATTTTGTTAATATTTCGTTTCTAGTGTTCATTAAGCGTAGTATTTGTCTTTATTCGTATTTTTCTACTTCTCTTTCCCGCTCATTCTAATTTCTTGCTTTTGCCTGTTTTCTGTCTCCAGTTTTTTTCAATTGCTAATATTTTAATTTAAAGAAAAAAGCATTAGAAATCAAAAAGTATTTGCTAAACGGATGTGGTAGTCTATTCAGTTCTAAACTCAATATCTTCTCCTCTCGCTCGCGTTTCTCTGACTAACCTTTGCGCGTCTTCGGGCAATTCTTCTAGCGGCACAATAAATCCGTCAACCATAACCATTTCGTTAAGCGGATTTCTATCGGCGACTTCTTGCGTGGAAAAATCGGAATCGAACGGCGTCATTTTAAGCGTATCTCTAATCTGTCGAGCTTTATTTGAAACGGTTGTTTTTTTGGTTTCGAAATAGTCGCATATCTCTTGCGCGGTAACGTACGGTTCAAACGATTTGTCAAATAAAAAGTTTACCGACCCTAAAGCGTGAATAACCGCCGCCGCCCATATTTCAAGTTTGCCTCTTTGGAACGGGACGTCGCGTTTTCTACCGAGTTTCTTGACTAACTTTTCGCCCAGTTCGGCGTATTCGTCGTCGATGTTTTCTTTGCAATAGTCGCATACCATTTCGATTAGCGCGTTTTCTTTTTCTTTAATTTGTTGTTTAGAAGCCATATTGCGTTTCCTTCTTTTTTTATTAAAATTGCTTATATAGCTTTAAAATATCGTTTTATCTATTTTATCCAAACTTTTGCAATTTAGGAATTAATATAATGTAAGGCAAAATTAATTTCTTCGTAGTTAGCTAATAAAGAAAAAGGCGTCCAGATAACTAACCGGACGCCTTTCATTCTTAAAATGTATAAGATATTAGCCGGCTAACATCGGAGCCAATACCAATGAAACGATTGACATTAACTTTATTAAGATGTTGATAGAAGGACCGGAGGTGTCTTTGAACGGGTCGCCGACTGTGTCGCCTACAACGGCGGCTTTGTGCGGTTCGCTTCCTTTAGCGTAATTTTCGCCGTCTATTACGATTCCGGCTTCAATCATTTTCTTCGCGTTGTCCCAAGCGCCGCCCGCGTTAGCTTGGAAGATAGCCATTAAGACGCCGGTAACGGTAACGCCCGCGAGCAAGCCGCCCAATGTTTCGGCGTCGAAAACGAATCCTACGAATATCGGAACGATAACGGCTAGTAAGCCGGGCAGAACCATTCGCCGAATAGCGGCTTTGGTGGAAATTTCAACGCATTTTTCGAATTCCGCTTTGTCGTCGGCTTCGTGAAATACTTTTTGGTCTTCTTCCGACCATTTATCTACAGGTTCGTCGCCGTGCTTGCGCATCAGTTCGAGAGCTTTTTTCAGCGGCTCGATTTGCGCGAACTGACGGCGAACTTCTCTAATCATATCCATAGCGGCGCTCCCTACCGCGCCCATTGCCAACGCGGAGAAGACGAATGGCATTATGCCGCCAAAGAAGATACCCGCCATAACAGTCGGTTTAGATAACGCTATTACGTCAACCTTCGCGGCGGTCATATAAGCGGCGAATAAAGCTAAAGCCGTCAGCGCCGCCGAACCGATGGCGAAACCTTTTCCAATAGCCGCCGTGGAGTTTCCGACGGCGTCGAGTTTATCAGTTTTTTCTCTAACTTCGCTCGGCAATTCAGCCATTTCAGCTATACCGCCGGCGTTGTCAGCGACTGGTCCGTATGCGTCAACCGCTAACTGAATTCCAGTAGTAGCCAGCATTCCAACCGCCGCTATAGCTATGCCGTATAGTCCGGCGAAGAAAAACGCTCCGATTATAGCGAAAGCTACGAAAAGCACAGGTATTGCAGTCGAAATCATACCTGTTCCTAATCCCGCTATGATATTTGTAGCGGCGCCGGTTAAGGATTGCTCGGCTATTTTTCTAACAGGCGGTTTGCCTAAGCCAGTGTAATATTCAGTTACCAAGCCAATTCCAACGCCCGCTATTAGTCCGATGATAGTCGCTAAGAAAACGCCCATTGAAGTTATTTCCATAGCTCCTCCGTAAAGCGGACTGGTGAAAGTCCAACTTTCGGGCAGAACCCAACTAATAATGAAATAAGAAGCTATTAACATTAAAGCCGCGGCGGTGAATGTGCCAATGTTCAAAGCGGATTGCGGATTCCCGCCTTCTTTTACTTTAACGAAAAACGTTCCGATAATTGATATAATAATTCCAGCCGCAACCAAGAGTAAAGGTAAGATGACCGGCGAAAGACTACCAAAAGGCGTATTCGCGAATTCAGGCAATCCAAAAAACGCCGCGCCGAGAACCATAGTTCCGATGATTGAACCCACGAAGGATTCGAAAAGGTCGGCTCCCATACCGGCGACGTCGCCGACGTTATCGCCAACGTTGTCGGCTATCGTGGCGGGATTCAAAGGGTGGTCTTCGGGAATTCCCGCTTCGACTTTTCCTACCAAGTCGGCTCCCACGTCGGCGGCTTTAGTATAAATACCGCCTCCAACTCTCGCGAATAAGGCGATGGAGGAAGCGCCGAATGAAAAGCCGGTGAGAACAGTTACTACTTTACCTAAAGTAAAAGCTTCTTCGACTCCCCAGATGTTTCCATAGATAATGAGCAAAATGCTAAGTCCGAGAACGCCGAGTCCGACTACGCCCATTCCCATAACCGAGCCGCCGCTAAAGGCAATTTTAAGGGCTTTGTTTAAGCTTTCGCGCGCGGCGTTTGTAGTTCTTACGTTCGATTTTGTCGCCACTTTCATACCTATATACCCGGCTAAGCCGGAGCAGAAAGCGCCTACGACAAACGAAACTGCCACCAAGGGATGAGTGTCGGTCTTACTCGCTCCTTGAATAATTAGCAGTATAGCGATAACTAATACGAAAATCGCTATTTTCGAGTATTCGGCTTTTAAGAAAGCCATCGCTCCGCGCTGTATGTTGCGCGCTATACGTTGCATCTTCTCGTCTCCGGGGTCTTTTTTGCTGACCCAAGAGGAACGAATAACGGTGTAAATTAACGCTATAATTCCGCAGATTGGAATTAAATAGATGATAAAGTCGTTAACTGTGTTCATAATCCCATCGCTGTTTGTTTATGATAAATACGATTTAAGTCTATCCGAGAGTTGAAAGCTTATTGTTGAGCTTATTTTTATTGTTATGGTAATATTTACCGTCGCCGTAATTTTGACTGTCAACAATGCTATCGTTTTTGTAATTTGTTTAACTTTCTAATATTTAGATAAAATTAACGAAAACTGCTTTTATTATAAAAAATAATATCTTAAATGTAATCAATTTGTGTTTGCTTATATTTTTTCTATGATGAAAATAGAGAGAAGCGATTCAGATAAATTGTTGATTTTAAAAATATAATGATAATTAAGCCCGCCGTTTGAGCGACGGGCTGATTATATCGATTCGAGTTTGCTTTCTTAATATTACTCAATAACCACCGCTTTTCTTGAGGTAATTCCGTTTCCGTAATTTAATACTATGATATAAGTTCCGGCGTTAATTAGTTCGCCGTTGCGTGAGGAGCGGTTCCATTTGAACGCGTTTTCGCCGCCTTTTGCGTCGCCCCTGAATAGCGTCTTTACGCGTTTGCCGGATAAATCGTAAACGCATAATTCAACGTAGCGATTTGATTCGCAATTAAAGGATACGTTAATTACCGAACTAGAGGGATTTGGAGAAACTCTAAGTTCAACGGGGGAATCTGTTTCGGCTAATTCTTCAACGTCGAGAATGCTTTTCATTTCCAGAGAGTCGATAAGATTCCAATTCCCGCTCTCGTTTTTGTAAAAATTTACGCCGCATTGGACAAACTGCGAGGTATTGAGATAGTCGCGATTGGAGAAAATCAAGTAATAATCTTCTTCTTCGGGCAGATAGAATTCTAAATTGCCTTCCGTTGATTTTGTAATGACTTCATAGGCTTCAAAAGGTTCTCCTTGTCTGTAAAGCTCGTAATTCGAAGTGTCGCAAACGTAGAAGTTTATTTCACCGCCTTCTCTGAAGTCGTGCCATTCAAAATCGTCAAAATAATAGTTTGCCTGCCAATAGCCGCCGCCGTATAGTATCCTATACGGGGTTTCGTAGTCAATTGAAACTTTATAAAGTTCTCCTCCAGTATGTTCAATGTCCGTAGCTTCCGGCTCTTTTGGCATTTCAAGCGGCATAACTACTTTGGCGTTGATAGTTGCCCCATTTTCTTCGGGTAAAGAATCGGCTAAAATTGATTGTATATGATTTGATTTTTTTGGAACGTGTCCGACTTGAGCGTCGACGCGGAAACCGTACGTAATTCCAAGGCCTAGATTGGTTCTTAATATGCCGTCGGTATCGGCGTAGGAGGTGGCTCCTAAATATAATTCTTCGGCGGTAGGGTCTTTGTGAGAAGCTGAAAACAAAGTAACTTCAGCTCCGTCAACCGGCGCTCCGTTTGAATCTACAACGCTTAGATTTAAGTTGCAAACGTCGTTGTAACGGTCGTTTACTTGCCAACGGTAAACGTCTCCCCGCCAGCCGGTAATTAAGCCTTTTTTGGGGTAGGATTTCGATTGATTTAATCTTGTCGGTCCGCAATCCCAGTCTATTTGTAAGTACCACCATTCGTCGTCCCAATAAAGCTCGTTCCAGACGTGGTCTCCCGGATGCGAACCGACCGACGAAACGGGCAGAAGAGCGGTTCTGCATCCGGCGTTCATTAGGTCTTGGTTTTCCCCGCAATTACCGTTGTGATGGTGCAAGATTACATTTGGCTGAACCGGGCGCAACTGGTCGTTGTTTTTCTTTTCTATTGTGTGAGCCGTCCATCTGCCGACTACTTGAATTGCAAATAACGAATCGGCGAAATCGTATTTGTTGTCGTCTTGGTCTTCGTTGCGCCATTTATGTTCTTGGCAATCCCACATTATCTTTGTGTTTTTTAAAACCTTTTTTAACACTGGAAATCCTTCGTCGGCGTTTTCCCATAGGTGTTGACGCCAAAATTCGTCGTAAACGTCGCGTCCCATCGAAGGTCGTTCGTCGGTTAGTTTCGGCATAACAATCCACCAATAATATATGTCGCGAGGTATTTCCACCCAGACGGAGTCGCCGTCTTGTAATACGCGATATTTAGTGGTAGTGTGCCAATCCTCGTTTTCTTCGGAACCGTATTCCGCCAAATCTACATATTGTAGAAGAGGGTCAACTTTGTATATATAATGCGCGTTTACGTCCAAAATTTCCTCTTCCATACCGCTCAAAGTTTGGGGAGCTAAATGCGCCACGGCGAACGCGACTTCGTCTCTTTTATACCAAGGGGTGTTTATTATTAAGTTAGCGTATTTTTGCTGTATGTAAACGGATAGTCTCCTAAGGTTGTCGCACAAAGCGGGACGCAACCATTTGGGAGTTAACTTTATAGCTATTTTTGATTCTTGGAGTAAGTTGAACGGGAAGTTTATTTCTTCCAGCGATTCATTTTGAGAGTTTATCTTTAATACGTAAGCTCTTTGGGGAGGGACTATTCTCCAAGGCTTGTCGTAATCCATTGACAGCGTTTTTGGAACCATTGTCTTTTTTGAAACTTCGGTTTTAGGAGCTTTGAATAATTCAATCGGTTCTGTAGCTTCTACTTCTATCTCGGGGATATTCGTAGTTACGCCTTTTTCTTGAGCGGGCAAAGTTGTTGCTGTTAAAAAAGATAAGGCAAGGAAGTAAAGTAGTTTCTTCATATCGACACCTTTTATAATTTAAAAGATTATTGCAATTACATTATATCAATATTATATTTTTGTTTCAAATTAACAAATTATTTAAAAAAAATTAATCAAAATAAAACTTTACTAATTTTCTTTTTTTTGCGTTTGATTTTCTATTCATTTTAACTTAAATTAAAGATAAAGAATTTCTAAGATAAATCAAATGCAATTAAATTAAGCGATTATTATAAAATGTTATAAATGTTAGGGTTTATGCTATGGCGAAGATTTTAGTTATCTGCACTGGTAACTCTTGTAGAAGTCAAATGGCTGAGGGATTCCTCAAATCTTTCGACGGGGCTTTAGAAGTGTATTCGGCGGGAACGGAACCAGCCGAAAAAGTTAATTCGAAAGCAGTTAAGACTATGAAAGAAATAGGGATAGACATCTCGGAGCAGTATCCGAAAAACGTCGAAAAATACATCGACGAGAGCTTTGATTACGTTATAACTGTATGCGACGACGCAAACGAGAAGTGTCCGGTATTTATGGGAGAGGTCAAAGAGAGAATGCACGTAGGATTTGAAGACCCCGCAAAAGCGACGGGAACGGAAGACGAAGTTTTAAAGGTTTACAGGAAAGTTAGGGACCAAATCAAAGATAGATTCGAAAAGCTATACAATGAACGACTTAATGCAAAGTAGCAAACTAGGAATAATGAGCGTTTTATTCTGCCTAACCGCCGCCGCGTTATCCGTTTCGCTATTTGTTTCTTGCGCGAGTTCAAACGTTTCCCAAAAAGCGAGCGAGGCTTTGGTAGGCGAATTCGATTGGGAGGAATGGAAGAGTAAGGCGAATTGGACGGAGCGTTCGGCAATTAATTACAACTCCGACGAAAAGAAAATAGCCGAGCTAAGAGAGGCGCTGAAAAAAAATCCCGACGTTTCCTTCGTTCTTGTTGTCTCTACTGTTTGCGGAGATTGCGAAAAAGAAGCCCCCAAGTTAATAAAAGTATTTAGGTTAGCCGGATTTCCAATTAACGAAATCAAAGTTTACGGTTTGGACGAGTATTTTACCGAGCCGTCCGGCTATACCGATAGATTTTATATTCCTTCGACGCCGCGTTTGTTTGTATTAAAGGGAGACGAGGAAATCGGCTCGGTTGGCGCGCCCGATTATAATTGGCTTAACGGTATAATTGATATAATAATGGAAGAGCAAAGCGATGATAAGTAGAGCGCGTATATTGTTGATAATTATTGGACTTATCGTTTTAGGGACAGAGCATACTTTTTGCCAGTGCGCTTGCTGTTCTGGGGCCGCCGTCGGCGGAATAACGCCGGTATCAGCAAAGGCGAATGTAGGCGTATTAAAGCCGAATTTTTTAAAGACTAGCGTTTATTATATGAACTCTTACGGCGATTCTTATTATCGAGGCGATAAGGAAATCATTAATCTGTACGACGACTACTATGTTACTAATTATTTGGGATTGAATTTAGGTTATGGTTTGTTTCGCGATTTTACGATTGAAGCCGAGTTAGGATATTTCTTGGAGAAAAAGCAGAAGCAGTTAGGGGCGGACGCCGTCGTCTCCAGAGGTCCTTCGCATATAACCCTATCGGGCAAATACAATCTATACGATAGCAGGTCGAAAGAAATTGAAATCACCGTTGGCGGCGGAGCTAAAATTCCCTTCGACGAGAACGAAGCGCTTCCGCAGCATTTAAAGCCTTCCGCGGGAGCTTACGGCGCGGTTTTGCAAGCTTTTTTCCACAAGGGGTTTATAAGAAGCGGATGGAGCTTTCTTTACTACTCAAGAGCGGAGTTTAACGCGGAAAACGGCGACGATTATAAATACGGCGATTCGTTTATCAATTCGTTTTTCATTATCCGGAATATCGTTGAAAACTTGAACGCGGGCTTGGAGTTGAGGGGCGATTATAGGAAAAAAGATTACGACGACGGCGATAGGTTGGATGATACCGGCGGGTTTTCGCTAATTTGCTCGCCGATTCTGTCCTATCAATACGAGTCGTTAAATCTCTCGGCTTCATATAATTACCCCGTTTATAAATATTATTTTGGAAAACAATTGACCAACGATTATTCGTTTTCATTAATTTTAGACTGGAGTTTGAATTTACTACAATGAACTAATACTCTACTTTTTTATTATCCCAAAAGAAAAATAGTTATTTATCAAAGGCGTCAATAAAACCAGATTGATAAACAAACCGACGAAAGTATGGCGGACGTATTAATAGTAGAAGACCAAGACATTGTAGCGCGGAGTATTTCCATAATGCTCAAAAGGAATAATTTAGAAGTCGCCGGCGTTGTCAAAACGGGCGAAGAAGCGCTCGACTTTATTTCCCAAAAAAAGCCAGACATAATATTGATGGATATAACCCTATCCGGAGATTTAGACGGCATCGAGACGACGGAAAAAATTAAAAAGAAAGCGGAGATACCGATAATTTTCCTGACGGCTCACAAAGGCGGCGTTAACTTTTCTAAAGCTAAAGAAATAGGAGCGGACGGCTATTTAATCAAGGACACTAGCTTAAACGAACAATTGCTTCTCAATATTGAATTTATCCTTTCCAAACACGAAATCGAAAAAGAACTTGAAGAGAGTAGGTCGCTTTTTCAAAAAATAGCCATATCGACTAATGACGCTATTATTACTTTGGACAACGACGGAAAAACGACCTTTTGGAACGCCGCCGCCGAGGAAATGTTCGGATATTTGGCGGAAGAGGTTTTAGGGAAAGAGCTGCATTATCTTATCGCGCCCGACAAATACATTAAGAAATATTACAAAAATTTCGCGATATTCAAAAAAACGGGCGAAGGCAACGCTATTGATAAGACTGTCGAGCTGGAAGGGCAAAAGAAAAACGGCGAGATTTTTCCGATTGAATTATCATTATCTAGGCTAAGGATAAACGGCGAGTGGCACGCCGTAGGCATAGTTAGAGATATATCGGAAAGGAAAGAATACGAAAGAGAACTAAAAGAACTAAGCGACACTAAAGATAAATTCTTCTCAATAGTCGCGCACGATTTAAAAAATCCTATAAGCGGATTTTTGAATTTAAGCGAGCTTGTGATAGAGTATTTTGACTCTCTCGAGCAAAGCGAAGTGAAAGAATATCTCGGTAAAATAAAGTCTTCTTCGGAGTATCTTTATAATCTGCTCGAAAATCTGTTGGATTGGTCGAGAACGCAAACCGAAAGGATAAAATTCGAACCCAAGAACGAGGATTTGTATAGTTCAGCCGTCGAGACTATTCAAGCGTTGAAACTTAGCGCCGAGCAGAAGGGAGTAGAACTGAAATTGAACGCTAAAGAAGGAATGGTAGCTTATTTCGATAAAAATATGATTAGAACGGTTCTTAGAAATCTTATCTCAAACGCGATTAAGTTTTCGAACAAGGGCGGCGAAGTAAATTTAGACTTTTACGACTATGGAAGTCGAATTACTATTTCAGTAACCGATTACGGCGTCGGAATTGAAAAAGAAGATTTGGATAAGTTATTTAGAATCGACTCTCATCATACGACTTTTGGAACCGCCGACGAAAGAGGCACGGGACTTGGTCTGATTCTTTGCAAAGAATTTGTAGAATACAACTGCGGCGAAATTTCGGTTAAAAGCGAGCCGGGCGAAGGCTCGGTTTTTAGTTTTTCGCTGCCAAAAACTTCCGGCAATTAATAAAAGCTTAAATTACAATCTTTTTATGTCGTTATAGTCTTATTTAATAATTTTGTTTTAATATATTTGAGAGGTTTGATGGGAAAAGATACATAATTTGTTTTTTAACGGACGTAAAGCAATGAAAAAAATATTAGATAGATTGTTTTTCTTTTTAACGGTTTTCGCGCTCGTTTTTTGTAAGTCTTTTGCGACACCCGCCGAATTATCGACTAATAAAGACGGTTTCAGCGTAAGTTTGAGCGATTTAAAGTCTCGCGTCGCCGCTTACGATACTCTCGAATACATTAAAATAACTAACTCAACCAAATCTTATCCAATAAAAGTCGGAGACAAGCTTATCGACCAGATAAGGTTTACCGTAGCTTTGCCGGATACCTCTAAGCTAAAAGTTAATTTGAAGATAGATGAATATTCTATCGTCGCCGAGAATGGACGGTTAAATAGCGTCGAGCTTAAACCAAAAGCAGAGATTCAGTTTATCGGTTATCAGAGAGGACTGCCCGTCGGCTTGTTAATTATCCAACCTTTCGATTACGACGAGAAAAGCGGCGTTTTGAGAGTTATAAACTCGGGGGAAGTAAAAGTTGATTTTCAAAAAGAAGTTTCAACCAAGCGTTTGTCAAGCTCGCCGGATATGAATCTGTTCGGTTATTTGGACAATAAGTCGCAAGTAGAAAGCTTATATGATAATAAAGCGAGAAAAAAGAAAGTTTGGGACGAAACGCAATTGGACGATTGGTATAATCCCAATAAGACTTACGTCAGACTTAAAACTGAATTCGACGGAATCGCTCTGGCGAATGCGGAAGATATTATATCGGTCGAGAGCGATTTCGCTAATAAAAGTCTCGAATACTTCCATTTGGTTTTTCGCGGCGAGGAGGTTCCCATTAGATTTGTCGGCGACGAGAACGGCGTATTGGACGCGAGCGATAAAATGTTTTTTACGGGGCGCAGAGCCGCCGGAGATACTACTTGGCTTCATAACTACGCTATAACCTCTTCGTTTTATTTGTATTACGACGAGTCTTCGGAAGGAACGAGATTTGGAGCATTTGAGGATAATTCCTCTACGGATAATATCGACGGCGTTTATTTTGACAAGCATTTGGAGAAAGAGACTGAGTATTTTCGCGGTTTATTTTCTTTGCAGTTTAATATTGAAAACATTTATCGCGAAAAATGGGTTTGGAAATCCGTGTCTGCAATGGGCGATGATTCCTTCGTTTACGATTTCTTTTACAGAAGACCGGAAAGTCCCGACGATACTTTGTATTTGAAATTAGCCTTTCAGAGCGAGTTGTTTAATTCTGAGGACACTATAGCGAATAAATATCACAATCTCTCGTTAATTGTTAACGGAAAAATTATTTCGAACTTTATATGCGAGTTTTACAGCGTCAAAGAAAAAATGTTTGAATTACCGGCGGAAATTTTGAACGACGGTTTAAATAGACTTGAGCTAGTAAATCGCGGGCATCCGGATAATTACGGTAAACTAATCATACCCGACAAAATCGACGTTGATTATTTAGAAATGGAGGCTTTCGTTCAGCCATTTTCTTACGAAGGTAAAGCGGAATTTAATACTGATGTTTTGCAACAAGACGGCGTTTTGGAAATTCCCAATTTTTCGGATTCGAATATATACGCGTTGGACACAATTAATAATCTCTTTTCGAAATTAGCATACGAAAAAGGAGTTTCCGTGTTTGCCGTTTCAAATTATAAGGATTCGGCTTTTGTTTCTTTGAGTATTAACGATAGCGTTTATAAAAGCGCCGCGCGGGCGTTTCACGCGCTTATAAAAAGAAAAGACGAGCCGAACGGTTTTTATTCCGGAACGTTCTTTGATAATTCCGCGGCTTTAAGTTTCCTAAATACAATTAATCCGGGAGACATAGTCGCTTGCGCCTATAACTCCGGCGAACCGCTTTCTAACGCTTTAAAAGATAAGCTCGAGCGGCTGGGAAGCGAAAGCGTAAAAAATTTGGAAAATGGCGAGGTTTGGGCTTTTGCGTCAATAGTCGGCGAGGATTTAAAATTCGAAAAAATTGATTCACCACAGGTGTCTTTTTACGATTTCATTGAATTCGAGGAAGGCGGAAGCTATAGAGCCAATCTTCCTTTAAGCGAAGGGGAGGAATATTCTTTCTTTATTTATCAGGAAGACGCCGTCGAGCGCGCTGAGGCGGAGAAATCATTCACCTCCGATTTGCGAGACAAGTCCAATAGAGCCGACGCTTTGATAATAACGCACGAAAAATTCAAAAACGCCGCAGATAGTTTGAAAAGATACCGCGAAAGAACTATGGGGATAGAAGCGGAAGTTATCGACGTAGATAATATCTACAAAGAGTTCAATTACGGAATTAAATCTCCCCGCGCTATCAAAGATTTTCTTAGATACGCTTTAAACCAATGGGAAATGCCGGCTCCGTCTTACGTCGTTTTAATAGGCGACGCGAATTGGGATTGTAGATATAAACTGGAAAACTCCGAGAACAAGGATTACGTTCCGATTTACGGTTGGCCCGTGAGCGATTATTGGTATGTGTTGTTGGACGAGGGAGACGATTTCGTTCATGATATGCTAATCGGCAGGATACCGGCGAAAACCGAAGAGGACGTTTATGTCGTGCTGGATAAAATCATAGCTAACGACAACGCTCCCCGACGCCCTTGGATGAAACGTTTCTTATCCTTGAGCGGCGGCACAAAAGAAAGCGAGATAATTTCTTTTAAGGAGAACTTGGAAGCTGTGTCGGTAGGCGGTTGGTTGAGGTCGGCGATTTGCGGCGACACAGCTATGGTGTCTAAAAATAAACCGGGAAACACTAGCGAATTGGAATCGTCTGAAATAATTTCAAAGATAAATCAAGGAGCGATTTGGGTCGCTTTTTATGGGCACGGTTCGCCTCAAACGCTAGATATGGACGGATGGTACGCCGATAGACTTGGCAACGTTAACAAATACTCATTTTTAACTACAATTTCTTGCAACACGGCGGCTTTCGCGGAACCAAGGAATACCAGCAGAAACGAAAAATATCTGTTAGAGCCGAAGAAAGGTTTTCTCGCAGACGGAGGCTCGACTAACGTGGGCGAAGAGTCGTCCTCTATGGCTCTAATTTCTACTATGTTAGAAATACTAGCCGACACTAATTCCACGCAGAGAACTCTTGGAGAGATATTCAATAACGCAAAACCTAAGATATATTATGACGATAGTATGTTAATTGCGATTATTATGCAATACGAATTGTTGGGCGACCCTTTGACGAGACTTAGAATCGACGAAGAGCCATATCTATATGTCGTTGAAGACGACGTTGATTTTAAGAATCACGAAGATAAGGACGTTTTAGTTCAGAGCGATTCGATAATGTGCGTCGAGGGTACTATTTATAACTCTGGACCAAAAATGAACGAGCCTTTCGTTTTAGAGCTTGTTCATAAATACGGGGGAGAAACCGACACGATAGAGTTGAGCTATTCGGATATTTGTTTTTCCAGAAGTTTTCGAGTAGATTCGATTTTAATTTACGGAAAAGCCGGCGAGCATTTATTTGAAATCTACGAACAATCCGCTACCGGAAGCAAGTTATTGTTTAGCAAAAAAGTTTATGTTTACGACGCGGGACTTCTTTCTTTAGACCCTTATTCATTTTGGAACGTATCGAGCGAAGAGCCGTTTTTCAGGCTTATCGACCCCCAAATATCCGAGCTTACCGCCGATTATGAATTTAAGATTACGAAGAAAAACAGCGATGGCGAAGAAGATATAATAGCTCAAGGAAACGACAGCGAAATATACGCGGACGGTTATTCTGTTGAATGGAAGCCAAACGTAACTTTAGAAGCGGGCGATAAATATTATTTCTACGGTAAAGCGAATTACGACGAAGAGCGTCAGAGCGACTGGTTGAGAATACCATTCAACGCCGATAGCTCGGAAATAAACGAGGAAGTTGAATATAAAATTGACGGAGAGTTTCTTACAAATCTTAATATTGACGGCGCGGATTATATCAAAGCTCCCTCGCCGAGACTTAGTTTAGAAAGATATAACAAAAAGTACGAGCTTAAATCGGCGAGAGGCAACGATTCAGTCGATAGAGTAATCGAAATAAAATACGACGGCAAGTATTATTATCAAAAAATCCACGTCGGTTTTAATTTAATAGTAACTTCGGGAGAAAGCGGAACTTTTATAGAAAAACGCTATTTTAATACGTGGGACGGGGAAAACGCCGCCGCAAATCTGGTCAAATACTTAAGAGATACAGTTTCTAAAGGCGATTGGCTTATTTTAGCTAACGGAGGAGCCGCTTGGCGAATGTTATGGATAGAAACTCAAAGGAACGAGTCGGCGGACGGTAGCTACAATTCGTTTAAAGACGTTCTGAAACTATACGGCGCAGAAAAATGCGACGAGTTTAATTTGGAAAACGACGTTCCGGGTATGAGCTACGCTTTGATTGGTCGAAAAGAAGCGGATTCGGACAAGACAATTGAAATTCTGAAATTTGACGGCGGATTGATAGAAGTCAAAGATAGCTTGGAGTTTAGGAGAAAACATGGGGGGATTACGTCGGATTACATCGGTCCGGCTAAAAGCTGGAAGAGTTTCTCGATTAGCGGCGGCAACGTTAAAAGCGGTGATTTTAGATTGAGGTTAACGGGCTATAAGGATAAGGAACGCCGAGAGCTTATGGAAGTAGAGTCAAAAGAATACGATACGCTCGGAACTTTCGATATCTTGGATGATTTTAGCGGGAATTATTCTTATTTGAAAGCTGAAGTTCAAATAATAGATTCTACCGGCGAAGGCGCTCCGTATATCGACAAAATTTCAGCTAAATTTATTCCCGCTCTGGAGTTGGCTATATCGCAAGATTCTTTGAAATTCAAAAAAGACAGCGTTATTAGGGGCGACGTCGCCGAAGTTCAATTTCCGGTAAAGAATTTGTCGCCGAGGTCGTCTGCCGGAAATCCCAAAATCAAAATTTCGGTGGAATCGGGCGGCTGGACGCTTTTCGACACTACGGTAACTCTCGACGTCGTCGCGCCGGACGAGGCTCGTTATATAGAAGTTCCAATGAATACCTTAGAATTAGACGACACTTCTTCGGTTAAAGTAGTAGTTAATTACGATTCTTCTTTGGTCGAAAGTTATTTATTCAATAATATTGCTCAAACATTACTAAATTTAGCCGCCGACAAAATAAAACCGCGGGTGAAAATATTTTTCGACGACGTTGAAATATCCGATAGCTCTTACGTTTCTTTAAAACCGCGAGTCAAAGTCGAATTATTCGACAATTCCAAAGAGCCGGTAAAAGGAGAGCCGATAATAGCGCGAATTAATCTAAGGAAACAAACGCCGGAAATCGTTAACGATTATAAATTGCAATTGATTAACGAGGATTCCCTAAAAGCGAGGTTGAGTTTTGTTGTTGATAGTTTGACCGAAAGGCATAATATTTTTGAAGCCGATTACGTTGACGCCGCGGGAAACAGGGACACCGTTGTTTACGCGATTTTTACTTCCATTAACGCTTTTATTCTCGACAATCGCGTTCAACCAAATCCTTTCGAGACAACGACCGTATATTTTAATTATAAAGCTCCGAATCCCGACGGACGAGCTATTTTGAAAATATATGATTTAAGAGGCAAAATGGTGAGAGAGTTGCATAAAGGCGTTAACGTAGGCGAGAATTATATACATTGGGACGGAATGAATTTAAACGGCGATAAGTGCCATCACGGCGTTTACGTATATTTGCTTCAAATTATTAGCGAGAATTTTTCGGAGCCCGCGAAAGGTAAAATGTATAAGTCGCGTTAACAAGATCAGTAGCCGAAGGACTTTAGCATAGTCTCGTTTTTACGCCATTTTTTCCTAACTTTGACAAATAGCTCGAGGAATATCTTTTTCTGAAGATGGTTTTCGATATCTTTTCTCGCTTCGATTCCCAATTCCTTAATTTTCGAACCTTTTTCGCCGATTATTATCTTCTTTTGCGAGGTTTTTTCGACTACTATTTCGGCGGTTATATGCCATTTCCCGCCGCCTCTTTCTTTGAATCCGCTGATTACTACTTCGGTTGAATAAGGCACTTCTTCTCTGTAGAGCAAAAAGATTTTTTCTCTTATTATTTCCGAGACGAAAAAGCGTTCCGGTTGAAGACTTAGATAGTCGGGGTCGTAAAGAAAATCAGACTCCGGCAGGCGTTTTATTATTGCCTCCAACGCGTCTTCTAAACCGTCTTTTTTCAAGGCGGAGACGGGGATGATTTCTTCGCTTAAACCAGATTTTGCTATTTCGTCTATCATCGGCAGCAAAACTTTCTTATCTTTCAGATTGTCTGTTTTATTAATGAGAACGACTTTGGGTTTTCCGACGCTCTTAATTTTTTCGAGAATTTCCTCTCCAAAATAATCATTTAGTCCGTCGAACTTTTCGGCGTCGATTAAGAGCAAAATCATATCGGAATCTTTAATTGACGAGTCGATATTTTCAATCATCGCTTTGTGCAAATCGTGTTTTGGGGATAGCAATCCCGGCGTGTCGTAGAAAGCGATTTGTATATCTTCGGACGTATATATCCCCAAAACGCGTTTTCTAGTCGTTTGGGCTTTATGCGTTACTATGGAAAGCTTTTCGCCCAGATAAGCGTTCATAAGCGTTGACTTCCCAGAGTTTGGTTTGCCGACTATAGCTACAAAGCCCGCCTTTGTCTGTATTGATTGCTCGTTCATATTCGATTATTATAAGGTTTTATTAATGTTCCGTGTTTAAACGTTTCGTTTAGGGGCTGTTTCATAGCTACTGTTTTGCTAGCCCTCAAGGTAAACCTTGAGGTTGACGTTTTTTTTGAAACGTCTGTCAATCGAGTTTTTATGTCAACCTTCGGGTTTACCCGAAGGGTTCGAAATTCAGCGCCGTTGACTTTTGAGACAGCCCCCGCTCTTTACAACAATTTTCACTTCTACGATTGAAAGATATAATAACGATTTTTAGACTATTGGTCTTCTTTCTTGAAAAATTTAAAAATCGCGTAGGGAATGATAACGCAATAGCCGATAACGAGCAATACTGGAGCTACTGAAACGGCGAAGGGATTGTTCCATTTGCCGTCGGGAACCGCCGGTCCTTCCGATATTCCGGTCGCCATTAAGGCGTAGCCAATTAGTATTACTCCCAGTCCTATCGCTAAGATAATCAAGTTCTTTTTTGTAAGCGGGAAGTTCCATTGCGTTTTGTCTTTTTTTATGGAGCTTTTGCCGTGTTTTCTGGGCGCGTTTCTTGACTGCGCCGTTTTGATGTTTTTCGTTCTTTGCGGTTGCTTTTTTGCCATAATAAACTCGCGTTTGTTGATTTTTTTATTTTCCAAATTTAAAATAAATTTAGTTAAAGTAAAAGTTTTAAAGGGTATTTCTTATCTTTAACGTTTTAAGTAAACGCGAACGAACGATAAAATGATGAAAAAGTTTTATACTGTAACCTTAGGTTGCCCGAAAAATATAGTCGATTCGGAGAGAATAGCGGCTCGGTTGGGGAATTTTGGGATGGAAATTGCCGATACGCCCGACGCCGCCGACGCTATTATAATCAACACTTGCGGTTTTATCACTCCAGCTAAAGAAGAGAGCATACAAGCGATTTTTGAATCGATTGAACTTAAAAAAAGTTTGGGGATAAAGAAACTGGTTGTCTGCGGTTGTCTTTCGCAACGATATATGAGCGAATTAAAACGACAAATTCCCGAAGTGGATTATTTCTTTGGGATTGATTCTTACGATGAAATCGCCGAAGCTTTAGCTGGGAAAAAAGGCAAAGCGGAAGTCGCCGATAGAATTCTATCAACGCCGAACCACTACGCTTATCTTAAGATTGCCGAAGGATGCGATAGGAAATGCTCTTTTTGCGCAATTCCTCTGATTAAAGGGAAATTCAAATCGCGAAAGGAAGACGAAATTATACGGGAAGCGGAATCTCTTCGGGACAAAGGCGTAAAAGAAATTAATTTAATTGCTCAAGACACAAACTATTACGGCGTAGATTTATACTACAAGCCAAAACTCAATGAGTTATTGAAAGAATTGTGTAAAGTTGACGGAATTGAATGGATAAGACTGCTTTATACGTATCCGAAGAATTTTTCGCCAAGTTTAGTGGAAACTATAGCGGAAGAAGAGAAAATCTGTAATTACGTCGATATTCCTCTTCAGCACATTTCCGAAAAGGTTTTAAAGTCGATGAAGAGAGGAGTAAGCGCGCAAGCCGTTAGAGGCTTGATTACGAAGATTAGAAAAAATATACCTAACGTCGTTATACGAAGCGCTTTCATTGTCGGTTATCCCTACGAAGAAGAAAGCGATTTTGAGCTATTGAAAGAATTTATTCGAGAGCAGAGGCTCGATAGAGTAGGCGTTTTTACTTATTCGGCGGAAGAGGGAACGCAAGCTTACAACTTAGGCGACCCCGTTCCCGAGGAAGTAAAAAATAAAAGGCTCGACGAGTTGATGAAGATGCAAGCGGAAATATCGTTAGAAAAAAATAAAAGCTTAATTGGACAAAAAGTTAAGGTTTTAGCGGACGAGATATTAGACGACGGTTCGCTTTTAGTTCGAACGGAAGGCGACGCGCCTGAAATCGACAACGCGGTAATAGTTAAAACCGAGAAGAACATTCAGCCCGGAGATTTTATTGAAGTCGTTATTAAAGATGCAGAAACCTACGACCTATACGCCGAAGCTTAGTATATATAATAATTTTGGTTTAATTTTCGACGCTCGTTTGGTTTTTATCAAATAATTTATTATAATTACTAATCTATACAAAAAAGAAAAAACGTAGGTGTAATTAATAATAAAGGAGGTAGAGATGCCAAAAACAACCGTTAATAAGGAAAACAAAAAGAAAAAGGACGGTAAGCTGACCAAAAAAAAAGGCGGGGACGGAGTCGCAAAAGACGAATTGTCTCTGTTGAAACCCAAATTCAACGAAGATATAAATGTTTATATCGAAAAGCTATGGACGGCGAACAAGGAGATTTACGAGATACTTAAAAAGTCCGGAAGCTTAGAAAAAGCTCGCGACGCTATGTTCGATTATTTAAACAACACCGAGAGAAAAGTTTTCGCTTTAGACAACGATTCTCACGTTTTGGAGAAAGCCGCCGTTAGAGATTCAATTAGAATTTTTAAAAGCATAATTGGACCGATAAACGAAAAGAAAGCCGAGTTTTCATCGCTCGACGCGCTTAGGAAATTGGCTCGCGGAGTTGAAGACAAAACTACAAAGCGGATAAAACCCGGATTTATTTATGAATTCATTAGCTTATTCAAAGCAGTTTCCGGCCAATCGCGCATATACGGCAGCGAAGGAGTGAAAAGCGACGAGAATCCCGAGTTTTTAGGTTTGGAAGGTAGAGAAGCCGCTTCGTCGAGGTCGAAGGTTTTGGATAACATAGGAGCGTCTATTAGGAAGTATTTCAAACGCTTTCCGTCCGGTTTGGACGAGGAAATTCAAGAGTGGAGAAAAGTAACTAAAGAGCGTATAAAAGATTACTTCGACGCGAGCGAGGAAGATTGGAACGACTACATTTGGCAAGTAAAAAACGTTATTAAAGACGATAAAACGGTTTTGGATTTAATTGAATTGCCGCCGGATAAAGCTGAAGCGGTAAAGAAAGCGGTTAAATATAAAATACCGTTCGGAATAACGCCGTATTATTTGAGCTTGATGGATTACAAATATTCTATTAAATACGACCACGCCGTAAGAGCGCAGGTTATCCCGCCTAAGGACTATGTTGACCAAATGGTCGAGCATAAAAAGGATTTATCCGAGGCATTCGATTTTATGGGCGAGCACGACACTTCGCCTATAGATTTGATTACTAGAAGATATCCGATGATTTCTATTCTAAAGCCGTTCAACACTTGCGCGCAAATTTGCGTTTATTGTCAGCGTAATTGGGAGATAGAAAGAGTTCTCGACCCTAAAGCTATGTCTTCAAGGAAAAAAGTTGACGAAGCTTTGGAGTGGCTCGACGAGCATCCGAGCATAGGCGACGTTTTAATAACCGGCGGCGACCCTATGATTATGAAGAATTCTCAGATTGAAAGGATGCTTGAGCATTTAAACAAAAAGGACCACGTTTACAGAATAAGAATTGGAACTAGAACGCCCGTAGTGTTGCCTCAAAGGTGGACTGATGAAACAATTGAAATGCTTAGCAGGTATCATAATCCGCCGGAAAAAGAAATCGCTATTGTAACGCACTTTGAACATTCTTATGAAATAACGCCCGACACTATGGAAGCGGTGCAGAAGATAAGAAAAGCCGGCGTCAGCGTATATAACCAACAAGTTTATACCATCGAGAATTCGCGAAGATTTGAAACCGTTAAATTGCGAAGAGACTTGAAGTCAATAGGAATCGACCCCTATTATAATTTCAATATGAAGGGCAAACAGGAAACGAAAAGGTTAATGGTTCCTATCGCGAGAATTTTACAAGAAAGAAAAGAAGAAGCTAGATTGTTGCCCGGGTTGGATAGAACCGACGAGCCGGTATTCAACGTTCCAAAGATGGGCAAAAACCATTTGAGAGCTATGCAAGACCATAGATTGGTAATGATAAAACCCGACGGAGCCAGAGTTTACGAGTTCCATCCTTGGGAGAAAAATATCGCCGCGGCGCCGCCTTATTATTACACCGACCTTCCTATTTACGATTATCTCGAAGAGCTGGCGGCTTTGGGCGAGGACATAAACGAATATAGAAATATTTGGTATTACTATTAATAGTAAGTTTTCTATCGAACTAAGGGGCGAGCCGCGCCGTTTGCCCCTTTGCTTTTTTTTAGTTAACGCGAGAAACTAGATAAGACTGGGTTTCTTTGAAAGCGTAATTGATTTATTCTAAGGAAGTTTTAGAAGTATTTCGCTAATTAGTTTAAATATATGAAGTAAAAGCAGTGAACGAAAACTTGAAGATTAGCTCCGGCAAATGGACTGGATACGAACCGCTTTTTTTGGCGAGTGAGATAGAGGCATATAAAAGGAACGCTTTAGAAGTCGCCGTAGAGCGCGACCTGAACGAGGAGCAAACCGTTGAGCGGCTGCAAATGGGAGAGTTAGACGGAGCGGCTCTTACGCTCGATATGTTGTTCATTTTAAAGCAGACTAACATTCCGTTGAAAGCGGTCTTGATTCTCGATTACTCTTTGGGCGGCGACGTTATTATCGGCAGAGAAGGAATTAACGACCTTTCCGATTTAAGAGGCAAAAAAATTGGTATAGAGAAGTTATACGCTAACCAGTTCTTTTTAGCGAGAGCTTTGGCGGAAAAGAATATAAGAACTTCAGACGTTGAAATAGTGGAAATTAAAGCCGAGGAGCATTCTAAAGCCTTAAAAAAACGAGCGGTTGATGCCGTAGCCGTATATAATCCGCAAGGCGTAAAATTAGAGCAAGAGGGCTACAAAGAACTGTTTTCCTCAAAGGATTTGCCAAGCTCGATAGTGGACGTTTTGACCGTAACCGAAAGAGCGTTTAACGAAAAAAGAAGCGAAATAGTTAAGTTGGTTCAATCGTGGTTCGACGCTTTAAGATACATTGATTTGCACAGAGAAAAAGCTATGGAAATAATGGCTGAATCGGAGGGAGCTTCGGTTTACGAATTCAAATTAGCTTACGACAGAATACATATTCCGGATTTGGAAGAAAACTTGAAGTTGTTCGATTTGGAGTCGGACAGAAATATATTTAAAATGAGCGACTTGACTTTGGATTTTATGAGAAAAAAGAAAATCATAAAAGCCGAGATTGACACAAAAGCGATTTTTGACCCAGCCGTTTTAAAAGAAGTCGAGTAAACGACGCTTTTCTAACTACTCGAATAAACAACATATTTTAGACAGCAATTTTTTTGTTTAATATCAAAGCCAAATATGTATTGGTTAATACGATATATTTTCATAAGTTATAGATGGAATTGTATTACGGAATTAGCCTATTAGTTTGGGTTTATATGGGAATAGTAAAGCTGGATAATCGACTATATAGATTGGAGAATTTTCCTAACTTTGTAATCTAGAAATATTTTGCTCTATCATAAAATGTTTTATTAACTAATCGAAGAATTATTATGGCAGGAACAAAAATTACATCAGACAACGGCTCGTTGAACGTCCCAAACGACCCGATTATTCCGTTTATAGAAGGCGACGGAACCGGACCCGACATTTGGAGAGCGACAAAAAAAGTAGTTGACGCCGCGGTAGAAAAAGCTTTTAACGGCGAAAAGAAAATCCATTGGAAAGAAGTTTACGCCGGCGACAAAAGCCACGAAAAAAGCGGAGAATGGCTCCCGCAAGAGACTTTGGATACGATTAAAGAGCATCACGTCGCTATTAAAGGTCCTCTGACAACTCCCGTAGGCGGAGGCATCCGTTCCTTGAACGTAGCTTTGAGGCAGAAACTAGATTTATACGTGTGTCTGAGACCCGTTCGATATTTTAAAGGGGTTCCCTCTCCGATAAAACATCCCGACAAAATTGATATGGTGATTTTTAGAGAGAACTCGGAAGATATTTACGCCGGTATCGAGTGGATGACCGGAACGCCCGAATGTAAAAAAGTAGTCGATTATCTCAGAAACGAGATGGGAACAGACAAAATCAGATTTCCCGAAACAACTTCGATAGGAATCAAACCAATTTCAGAGGAAGGCACAAAGAGAATAGCCAGAGACGCTATTCAATACGCTTTAGATAAGAA
Organism: uncultured Hyphomicrobiales bacterium; assembly: GCA_964509335.1. Taxonomy (GTDB): domain Bacteria; phylum Bacteroidota; class Ignavibacteria; order Kapaibacteriales; family UBA2268; genus CAZDXB01. Next base: position 119,365 of record CAZDXB010000006.1, read on the forward strand.
TTTGCCCTCGGTTTGCTTCGTTCATAAAGGGAATATAATGAAGTTTACGGAAGGCGCGTTCAAGAATTGGGGATACGAAGTCGCGGAAGAAGAGTTCGCCGATAAAACTTTCACTTGGAGGCAATACGACAAAATCAAGGACGAAAAAGGCAAAGACGCCGCCAATAAAGCTCAAGACGAAGAATTGGCGAAGGGCAAGTTATTGGTTAAGGATTTCATTTGCGACGCTTTCTTGCAGCAAATATTAACCAGACCGGACGAGTACTCCGTAATTTGCACGATGAATTTGAACGGCGACTATATTTCCGACGCCTTGGCGGCGGAAGTCGGCGGCATTGGAATCGCTCCCGGAGCTAACATTAATTATCAAGAGGGTTACGCTCTATTCGAAGCGACCCACGGAACGGCGCCGAAATACGCCAACCTCGACAAAGTTAACCCCGGTTCGTTGATATTGTCCGCCGTGCTGATGATGGATTATCTTGATTGGAACAAAGCCGGCGAATTGATTGTAAACGGCATCGAAAAAACAATCGAGCAGAAAAAGGTTACATACGACTTCCATAGGCTAATGGAAGGAGCGACATTGTTGAAATGTTCAGAATACGGCGACGCTATAATAGAAAATATGTAGCTTCTCCAAATATTAGAAAGTTCAAGCCCGTCGTTAATAAAAACGGCGGGCTTTTTTTATGATGTTTTATTACAATTAATTGCGCTTAAGATAGTCTATACGATTTTGAAATATTGAAATCCGCGAAATTGTTATTTGAGGAGTTAAATTTATGTCAATGAAAAAAATACGGAATATAGGGATAGCCGCGCACATTGACGCGGGAAAGACCACAGTAACCGAGAGAATGCTTTATTTCTCCGGAACTACTAGAAAGATGGGCGAGGTGCACGACGGCAAAGCGACGATGGATTTTATGAAGCAAGAGCAGGACAGAGGAATCACTATCGCGTCCGCGGCTATATCCTGTAACTGGATGGATTATAGAATAAATATAATCGACACGCCCGGACACGTTGATTTCACTTTGGAAGTGGAGCGCTCGTTGAGAGTAATCGACGGAATGCTTGCGGTTTTTTGCGGCGTGGCGGGCGTTCAGCCGCAAAGCGAGACAGTTTGGAATCAAGCCGATAGATACAAAGTGCCGAGAATGGCGTATATTAACAAAATGGACAGGACTGGAGCTAATTTTAAAGAAGCAGTCGATTCAATAGAAAAGTATTTGGACGCCAATCCCATTCCCTTCCAATTGCCGATAGGCGAAGGGGAAGAATTTCAAGGATGCATCGATATAATCGATAGAAAAGCGATTATTTTTAATGAATTTGAACGCGTAGTTTCCGATGTTCCGGAGGAATTCAAGGAGGAAACCGAAAAATCGAGAAACTTTCTCGTCGAAAAACTAGCCGATTTCGACGACGATATAATGGAAAAATTCATAGAAGACAAGGAAGTTCCGGCGGATTTAATTAAAAAAGCGGCGCGCGAAGCTACTTTGAAACTGTTGATAACGCCCGTTTTTTGCGGGTCGGCATATAAAAACAAAGGCATCCAACTTTTGATGGACGCGGTCGTGGATTATTTGCCGTCGCCATTGGACGTTGGAGCGGTAATAGGAACCGACATAGAAAATCCCGATAAAACGCATTCCAGAGCGCCGTCGAAGAAAGAGCCGTTTTCCGCCTTGGCTTTCAAGTTGATACACGACCCCTTCGTCGGTCAACAGACTTTCGTTCGCGTTTATTCCGGCGAATTAAAGAAGGGAGAAAAAGTTCTAAATTCGACGCGCGGCTCTTACGAGAGAGTAGGTCGAATAATGAGAATTCACGCTAAAGAAAGGCGCGACTTGGAAGAAGTTTCAGCCGGCGATATAGCCGCTTTAATCGGAATGAAATATACGAAAACAGGCGACACTTTATGCAACGATAATTATCAATTGAACTTAGAGAATATCGTAATTCCCCCGCCGGTAATCGAAATGAAAATTGACACGCCCTCCAAAGAGGACGAAAAGAAGCTCGGTATGGCGTTGAATAGACTATCGTTGGAAGACCCCTCGTTTGTTATCCGATACGACGAGGAGACGAACGAATCAATCATAGCGGGAATGGGCGAGCTTCATTTGGAAATTATCGTCGATAGATTAAGAACGGAATTTGAGGTGGACGCTATTGTCGGCGAGCCGACTATTTCATTCAGAGAAACAATAATGACCGAATCGAAAAATAAATATAAATTGATAAAGCAGACCGGCGGAAGAGGACAATTCGCCGAAACCGAAATGAGAATAGAGCCGAACCCCGGCAAAGGCTTCGAGTTTATAGATTACATAAAAGGCGGAGCTATACCGACCGAGTTTATTCCGTCGGTTCAGAAAGGCGTAGAGAAAATATTGGAAAGGGGCGTTATAGCCGATTCTTCTATTGTCGATGTCAGGGTTTCGTTACTCGACGGCTCGTTCCATCCGGTCGATTCATCCGACAAGGCTTTCCAAGCTTGCGCGGCTACTTGCTTCAAACAAGCTTTCTTGAAAGCAAAGCCGAGACTGCTTGAGCCGACTATGAAAATTGAAATCAATACGCCGGACGATTATATTGGGGCGGTTACGGGCGACATTAGCCGCAGAAGAGGTAAAATTGAATCAATGAGAAGGTATAGAAAAGGCTCGCAGAAGTTGAACGGATTTGTTCCGCTCAAGGAAATGTTCGGTTACGCCACGCATTTGCGCAGTATGACCAGCGGCAGAGCCACTTATTCTATGGAATTCCATCGTTACACCCCGATAAGCAAGGAACTGCAAGAGGAAGTACTGCAAGAAGTCGAGAAGAAAAGAAGCGAGCGACATAAGAAGTAAATAAATATTTGTTTTTTGCAAATAATTTCTGTAAAATTAAGAAATTATCTGTGTCAAAAGAGAAATTTTGAGATGAGATTTTTAACGATTAAACTCTTTACTCTTTTACTGGTTTTTTTAGTCGCTTGCGCGCCGCCGAGAGGCAGATATTCTTCGAGAGAAACGACTAGAACGACCAAGACCGAAACGCAAAAGCAAACAAGCGAAAAAACGAAAACCGCCGCCGCAATGGAAACCAGAACGGGCGAAGCAAACAAAGAGCGCGCTCAAGCGGACGTTTTGTATTCCGACACAACTTATGTCGATATTGAAACGGAAACCGAAAAAGAGCCGCTGAGCTTTTTCCTTCAATTCAAAAAAGCCGAGTCGCGCTTTGAAGCGGGCTTATACGACGTTTGCGACAAGATGAAGATCTTCGCCGACATTTTCGCCGACGGCGATTCCCTTCAATTCGAAGCGATGTTTTTGCAAGCCGAGTGCGCTTTGATTAACAACGAATTTGAAAAAGGCAAGGAACTGTTACTCTTAATAAAAAACGACGAACGAACGCCGAATTCGGTCAAAGAAAAGATTCTCGTGCGTTTGGGACACGTTTGCTGCGTAATGGACAGGAAAGCGGAGGCGCAAAAGTATTTTAACAAGCTTCGCGAGGAATACCCCAGTTCGGAATTTATTAAGCTGGCGAATTGCGAGGCGTTGAATATAGAGTAGCTTAGTAGGGGCTGTAAATCTTCGGTCCCGAAAATAAAAAAACGTTATATGCCGCGCTAAGAGATATGGCGCGTCTAGAAAATATTATTAACAAAATCATATAAGATTAGAGGCTAAAGCCTTGAGGATTTTCACATCTTTTTCAACGAGCTAAAGCTCGTTGAAATTGAATATGCATTTGAATAAGCAACGGCTCGCAATAATTCGTAATTAACTTAAAGCGATTCTCTTTTTACCGGATAATTTTTCCTGAGCGAGTCGAACGCCTTGCCTCGCTCATTGTCGGTGAGCGTAAGCGTTTCTTTTAGAGCTTGAGAGTCATCGTCTATTTTTCGGTTTCTTTTTAGCGTTTCGTATATCCTTTCAGGGTCGGCGAAGTCTTCTTTTTTTGTGGGTTTATATGAACTCAATTCGTCGAGGGGACGCTGAAGATTCGCTTTCTCGCCGGAGAATTTTTCAAACGCTTGCGCCATCTGAACGACTCCGCGAAGCTTGCCGTCTCTGGAGTATCCCGCTACGTGCGGCGTGGCGATAAACGCCCGCCTCGCTAATTCCGTATTTATTATAGGCTCGTTTTCCCAAGCGTCAATAGCGGCTGATATTTCGCCGTTTTGCAATCGCTTAAGCAGAGCTTTTTCGTTTACGACGCCGCGACGGGAAGCGTGAATGAATAAAGAATCTTTTGGCGCCGACTTTATTAGTTCCTCGTTAAGTAAATTATGCGTGGGGTGTTTGCCGGTAAATGTCAGCGGAACGTGGTTAGTGTTTACGTTGGCTACTCGGCAAATAGCCGGCAAATCGAGATATTCGACCCAGTTCGGGAATTGGAAGTTTTCCTCTTGCAAAGGCGGGTCGTTTACTAAAACTTTCATTCCAAGCCAATGGGCGTATTTCGCAACTATGCTTCCAATATTTCCGTAGCCGATAACGCCGATTTTCTTTTTTCTTATATCGATATTTTTTTCCTTAGCCCATTTCAAAAGGGCGTAAATTGTATATTCCGCTACCGAGTTGGCGTTAGACCCCGGGGCGTAAGCGAATTGAACGCCGCGCTTTTCCAGATAATCGACGTTAACGTGGTCTATTCCCGAAGTAGCCGTTCCGACGAATTTTACTTTTGTTTCGTCTAATAAATCGCGCGTTATTTTAGTGGGCGAGCGGATGAAAAGATACTCGCAACCGCCTTCTATTAACTCTTTTTTCGTTAGCTCGCGCCCTTTGAATTCTACTATTGTTCCGCAGTTTTCAAGCGATTCGGCTAAGTAAGGTATATTCTCGTCGATAAAAATGTTCATAGCCCTTATCTCTTTATTCGATTTTCAAATAAATATTTCGTAAATTAGTTTTTAATAGTATAAAGATAGATAATATAGTTAAGAAAAAGAAATGGATTATTCTGGAAGCGGCGACATCGACCGTCGCAAGGTAACGACGTTAAGATTACGGCAAATGAAGGAAGCCGGCAGGAAGATAGTGTGTCTGACGGCTTACGACGCCCTAATAGCTAGGATATTAGACGAAGCCGGCATAGACGTAATATTAGTCGGCGATTCGCTCGGCAACGTAGTGCAAGGACAGGAGACGACATTACCCGTAACTATAGAGGATACTATATATCACACGAAAGCCGTGGTTAACGGGGCGAATAGGCCGCTAATAGTCGCCGATATGCCGTTTATGAGCTATCAAGTTTCGCCGGAGGACGCTTTCCGAAACGCGGGCAAGATAATGAAAGAAACCGGCTGCAACGCCGTGAAGCTGGAAGGCGGCAAGTTAGTTGTGGACGCTATCGAGAGATTGACCGAAGCTGGAATTCCGGCGATGGGGCATCTCGGCTTGACCCCGCAAAGCATTAATAAATTTGGCACTTATAAAGTCAGAGGCAAAGAGCAAGACGAAGCGAAAAAAATATATCACGACGCAAAGTTGTTGGAAGAATCAGGCGCTTTCGCTATTGTATTAGAGAAAATTCCGGCGAACTTAGGTAGAAAAATAACTAAGGAGCTAAAAATACCGACGATAGGAATCGGAGCCGGCAAGAGTTGCGACGGACAAATTCTGGTTTACAGCGATATGCTCGGCTTGACCGTCGATTTCAATCCGCGGTTTGTTCGACGCTACGCGCAACTTTATCACGAAATTAAGAAAGCTTCCGAGAGCTACGCCGAAGACGTTAAGAATATTGATTTTCCAAACGAAAAGGAAAGTTATTGATAAAATGAGTCGTATATCAATCGTATGTTTTTCAATTCTCTTCTTGGCGGCGGCGATAGCCGCAATGCCGTCTTGCAACGAGAGCGGTATTAGTTCGAACAGAGAAGTGGTTTTTCCCGATTCTAACGTTAGTTTTCAGGAACACGTTCAGCCGTTCTTGCAAGTCAAGTGCGCGTATCAAGGATGCCACAGCGCCGAGACAAGAGCCGGCGGCAGGAGAATGGACGATTATTTTGCGCTGTTTGAAACCTACAACAACGGTCTGGTCATTCCCGGAAAGCCGGAAGAAAGCAGGATAGTACAAGTTATGAGAAGAAATCCGCCGCATCTTGGCTATCGTTTTCCTTACGATTATTTCACGGAAAATCATATTCAGGGAATAATTACTTGGATTGAGGAAGGAGCGGAATTTAATTGATTTTGTCTTTAAAAGTATCAAAAAATTTCTTTTATTTGTCGCGGAGTTTGTTTTAAATACGCTAATAATTTTTTATTATAAACTTTAAAGGAGTTAAGCTATGAAAAAGGTTGCGATTTTCTTTTTATCTTTATTCTTAATCGCTCTGTTTTGGAATTGTTCCGGAGAGAAAAAGAGCGTCGAGATTGAAAGTTACGACAAGCACGAAGACCAAGTTACCGATTTCTCGTTGATATATCCGAGCAATTGGTTTACGCAGAAATTCCCGGGTTCGAGATTTCTCGCTTTTACCGACAAAGCCGTTAAGAAGAGATTTGTTCGTTACGCCCCCAAAGGAACGGTGGGAGCTAAAATTGAAATTTTGGTAACTAAATTGGATTCTAACGTTACTTTTGATTCGGCTATGAACAATAAGATATTTCAAAAGGAAGTATATTCGGAACCGAAAGAGATAACAATCGACGGCGTTGCCGCCTTAAAACAAACCTACAATTTTGAATTGGAAGACGGTCCTTTCCACGGCGAAGTTTATTACGCCACTAAGGACAGCGATATGGTTACGACTATATATTTCGAAGCTTTTTCGGGAATGTTTAAAGCTTATCAAGATTGCTTCGACACCGTGCTCGCTTCAATTAAATTAGCGACGAAGCCGAAGGGACCCGACACCGTTTATCAAAAGGAAGAAGCGTCGCCCCCGTCCGAAAATTTAGTTAGAAAGAGCGGTAAAGGTTGGTCTATGGGGATACCGGAGAATTTCGAAAAGGAAAGAGGAATGTTCGTGGGTAAACGCCGCGGCGATTGTTTCATTAGAGTGGACATTTACGACGCTCCTAAAGCCAACGACATAGAAAAATTGGCTAAAGGCAACAGCAATAAAGTTGACGGAGCCGGAAAACTCATAGGACTGACTATTAACGGCGAGGAATCCGTTATGTTTCCTTACAAGCCGTCGGGCAAAGTAACGGGCGAAATGTATTTCTTCTTGAAGAACGATAAGCTATATAGAATCACATTGAATTGGTTCAACGGCGAGGAAGAGCTATACAAACCGGTCTTCCGCAAATGCGTCAGAACGTTTAAGATAAAGTAGGACATAGTATTCTCCTGCGATATAGATAAACCGCCTCTCGATTTTGGGAGGCGGTTTTTTTTACGATATCTTCAGTTTCTCGAAGATTCTAGTCTTTTGAAGATTTATAGATATACAATCCGCTGGAATACACCCCCCGAATTCGCTTTCAAAATAACGAAATAAACGCCCGAGGAAAACGGGTATAGATTCGCTTGGATGGTCGTTTCGCCTTTGGGAATCGCTCCTTGATATAAAGTCTTGAGTTTTGCGCCGGCGTAGTTGTATAGCTCGATTGTCGCTCGGTCGTTTTCTTTCGCCGTTATTAGTATTGTTAGCGTTCCGTTGGCGAATATAGTATTTAGTCTGTAGTTATCTTTTTTTACTTTTTTTTTTACGCTGGAACCGGTTCGCTCGTAATAATATAGTTTCGGTTCTATTTTGAAGCGTCCGGCTTCGCTCAGGGTGTAGTAGCCGGCGGCGCCCGCGTCCCAGCAGACGGCTTCGCCTTGGGGTTCGGGACGATACTCGACTTCTCGAGGTTCCGAGGAGAGAGCTTCTTTTATTGCTTGTCCTTTGACGCGTTTATAATAATACATTTTGAAGTATGTTTTAATCAGTATTTCCGAGCCGTCCCGCGTAATGTCGGAGGCGGTTACGCCCGAACCCTCGAATCCTTCGTAGCCGAAAGGCAAAGTCGTTATAAATTCAGCTGTTGTAATGGTGTCGGTCGATTGCGGATGTTTTAATCTATATACGCGAACGTTTTCTTCGCGCTTGCTAATGACGTAAATGTTTTTGGTCGTCGGTTCGACGAAAAGCGCTTCGGCGTCTCGGGAGCCGTCTGGATATGCGTATTCTATTGTTTCGACTTGTTCAATTGTAATAGTAGAATCTGTTTTGCCGTTTAGCGTCGGTTCTTTTATTTTGTAGATTTTTCTCGTCGCGTAGCGGGCGTCGTTGTCGCCTATGTCGCCGATATATAAATAGCTCGCGTTTTCGTCCCGCCCCCAAGCTATATCTTCTACGTCTTTCGCGTTTGGAACGTTTAGGGCGAACTTTCCAATGATTTCGCAGTCTAAATTTATGGCGAAAAGATTTGCGTTGTTGTCGTTGTGCGTCCAAAGTATGTTCGCGTTTTTTTCGCTCGCCGCCAAACCGGACGCTTCGCTAACGACGGAGATATCGACCGTTCCGAGTTCCTTCGGTCCGTTGAATTCCGGAGGATTTGACAGAACGACAATCGTCCAGAAGAATATCAATATTAGCGACTTAACAAATAATCTCATTTTTGCTTTTATTATTTTTTTTGTTTCGCGTTTCTTTTATATTGAAATATAAGGAATTTTACGAGATATTGGGAGAAGATAAAAGGTTGTTTAAGTAACTGGCGCCGTAACTCATTCCCAAATTACAATTTGGGAATGAGGATAAGATGACTACTCGTTTCTATGCGCGGTTTTTTCCGCCTCAGAGCTGACGGAACGAGCATAAAGATAAAAGATACTTCAAATTTATAAATAAAAATACGGGGGAAAAGATGAGAGAAAAATTAAAGCAAGTAACGCCTTTTATTTGGGAAATCGAGAAAGAAGGGACGATGCGAGTTCCGGCGCGTTTGTTTTCGAGCGAGGAGATGCTTCCGATTATCGAGAACGACCGTTCTTTATGGCAGTTGAGCAATACGGCGACGCTTCCGGGAATACAGAATTTTGCGTTGGCTATGCCGGACGTTCACGAAGGCTACGGTTTTCCGATTGGGGGAGTGGTCGCCAACGATTTGGACGACGGCGTAATATCCCCCGGCGGCATTGGATACGACATTAATTGCGGAATCCGAGTTCTGAAATCCAAATTCGATTACGATGAAATCAAAACGAAAATAGGTCATTTGTCAAAGGAAATATACAGGAACGTTCCGTCGGGCGTAGGTAAGGGCGGTCCGATAAAACTTGTGAAAGACGACATAAATCGCGTTTTAAGAGACGGTTGCAAGTGGGCGTTGAAGGAAGGCTACGCTAACGCGGAGGATTTGGAACATATGGAATCGAACGGAACGATGCAAACAGCCGACCCCGACGCCGTGTCGAACAGAGCGAAAGATCGCGGAAGCAATCAGCTCGGAACGATGGGAGCGGGAAACCATTTCGTTGAAATCGACGTCGTTGACGAGGTATTAGACGAAGAAGCGGATCGAGCGTTCGGATTGAGAAAGAACCAAGTCGTTATTCAAATTCACACAGGCTCTCGCGGTTTAGGGCATCAAGTCGCGACGGATTATATTAAAGTGATGGTTTCGAACGTTAAAAAATACGGAATTAACTTGCCGGATAGAGAACTGTCCTGCGTTCCAATATCCTCGCCGGAGGGCAAACGGTATTTCGCGGCTATGTCGGCGGCGGCTAATTACGCTTGGACGAACAGGCAGTTAATAACGTGGGAGACGCGCAAGGCGTGGAAGAACGTATTCGGCGATTCGGGCGGACAATTGAGCTTATTATACGACGTAGCTCACAATATCGCTAAGATGGAGGAACACACTATCAATAATCAAAAGAAGAAAGTACTCGTGCACAGGAAAGGCGCGACGAGAGCTTTTCCTGCGAACCATAGAGAAACGCCTAAGAAATATAAAGCGGTAGGACAGCCGGTATTAATCCCCGGTAGTATGGGAACGGGTTCGTATATATTAGTCGGCTTGCCGGGGGCGATGGATTTGACGTTCGGTTCGGCTTGCCACGGTTCGGGCAGGACGATGTCCAGAAGCGCGGCTAGAAAGAAAGTCCGCGGCGAGCATATAAGAGACGAAATGAGAGGAAAAGGCATAGCGGTTGAGTCCGGCTCGATGCGCGGTTTAGCGGAGGAATCGCCTATAGCTTATAAAGACGTGAATTCGGTCGTTAACGTCGTCGAGCAAGCGGGAATTGCTAAAAGAGTCGTTAAATTAAAGCCGTTGGGAGTTACGAAGGGGTAAACGCGCGAAAGAAATATTTTTATTTTGATTTTATGAAACTTGTTAATAATCCCCGTTGCATTTACGCAATATATTTGATAATTTCGCGTTTGAGCGTTTAATTAATTATATTATAAAATTATCGAGAGTTGATTTATAAAATATTTCAAGAAAACGCTCAAAAGCATTGAAGTATATTGACTTATGTTGAACAAAAGCGTAATAGCCATAAATAAATAAATGGATAGAAGAAGTTTCCTTAATTTTGGAGCGATTGCTTTACTCAGCGGGGGATTTGCAACGTCTTTAGCGAGAAAGAAAGCGTTTGCGACTAGTGGGATAATTGACGAATCTTTTTTAATAGAAACAGTTACGGATAAGCCGAATTTAACCGCGAAATTAATTTCAGAAGTATTGACGAGGCGTTTTAAAATGCCATCGAGCTTTTCTCAAAGCGTTTTAATTGGACAATACAAAGCGGATATAGCCTGCGTTCTGGATAATAAACTACTTAACTTTTATCAATCGGATATGTCGTTGGCGGACGATTTAAGGAAGGTAGTTAAGAAGCTAAGGTTTCCGAGGAATATTGAAAATCCGATACTTTTGAGTTTCAGAAGCGCGACGTATTATCCTAAATCCAAATACGCTAATGTATTTGTTAATAACGAATTAAAGAAAAAAATCAACCTGAACGAAAATATTAGCTCCGAAAGGGTTAAGACAAATAAAGGCGAGCTTTATTTAAGAGTAGAAAACGGAAAGGCAAAAGCCGTCGAATCGTCCTGTAAATACAAAACTTGCGTTAAACAAGGCGAGATAGAACATTGCGGCGACAATATTATTTGCATTCCCAACGGCGTAAGGATTTCTATTAGCGCTGAATAATTAACGGTGTATATAGGTTATTAATCCCATACAATATCAAATAGAACGTAGGAAATTGATATAATCGCTCCGGAATAAAAAGCGATAAAGAGAAAATCCGTGTAAATTGAGGAGAGTTCAACTCCTTCGCAAGCGGCGAGAGTCGTTTCGACGCCGATGAGTATTACGGGCAGTATAGCGGGAAAAGCTAGAACTGCGAACAACGAGCTTTTAGCTCTCGCTTGAGCGACAATAGCGGATATAATAGTGGCGACCGACGCAATTCCCGCGCCCCCGAGATATATTGACAATACAAAAGAGCCAACCGACGCTATTTGGAAATCGCTGAAGAACAGCAAAAATAACAAAGCGGAAAGCGTATTTATCGAAATAGCCAATATTATGTTAAACAACAACTTGCCGAAGTAAACAGCTCCGTTCGTAGCGGTTATTTTCAAGTATAAACTTGTTTGTCTTTCTTCTTCTGAAACGAAACTTTTTGATAGTCCGGTAGTTAAGCCAAAAAACATTATTATCCATAAAAGTGCGGCGTAAGCTTGGGCGCTAAGTCGAACGTCGCCGATAGCGAACAAAGCCGCCGCCAAAGACGATAAAACAAATAAAGCGACCGCGGAAATACCGTATCGGGTTTTGAACTCGCTTCTTACGTCTTTGCCAAAGACGGCTAAAGTCCTTGTCGCTTTTGAAAACGCCATATCAGCTTTAGAATAATATTCTGTATTTAAAACCTAGCTTAAGGCTAAATCTGTGTAAATTCCAGTCGCCGTCGTCGATTAAATCAAGGAAATTATATCGATAGGCGGTTTCAGCGAATACCGCGTATCTATAGTCGATTTCGTAGTTGAAGCCCGCTCCCAGAAGAACGCCGAGGTTGATTGGTCTTAGCGAACTTAGTTCGTCGGGAGCGTTTGCGGGAGTTTTTTCGCGCTTTCCGCTGCTTCCGTAAATTAAACCGTCGGGGGAAGCTATTCTACGTTTTATTATTGCGTTGTCGAATAGTTTTGCAGACAAGTTGAGACCGCCTAATAGATAAACCTGATTCTTAAAATAGTATTCGAAAAGGAAATCGGCATCCAAATATAAAGAGGAAAAATCTAGCGTCGTTTCTTCTTGGAAAATCTGGAATCCGTTATTTGACTCGTCTCTTCTTCTGCTTGTCGAAGAATCAGGAGAGGATAAAAACGCCGGTGAGTTCAAAAAAGATAGCCTTGCGGAAATGACAGCGTTCGGTTGTAGTTGCCTCGAAATGAGAAATCCGCCGTAACCGCCGAATGAAAACGCTTCGGAAAATTTGCCGTAAGCGTTTAAGCCGCCAGTATTAATAAAGTCGGTCGAATGATAATTCGCCGTAAGTTCTCCGAACGCGCCGATAAATAAACCGGGGTCAACTTCGCAACTGTGAAGGCTGTCGGTTAGATAAAACGCGTATGATTTTTGTTCTTGGTCGAAATTGTAGCATACCGTTATCTCGGCTTGATTAAGCGCGGCGTCGACCGCTTTGAACTCAATTTTGCTCGGCTCTCCTTCTTTTATCGGGGCGAGCGGTATAACTACTTGAGGCGCGCCGTCGTCGATTTTAGGAATATCGGTTTCTACTCCGTAATTTTTCAGTATTCTAACGTTCATTAAACCTTTGTCATCGGTTCTGTCGTCTCTAATAATCAAATGATATAACGAATCTAAAAAAACTATTTCGGCGGTAGGGGGAAAAAAGTCGTCTTCAACCTGATATTGAATAAACGATTGACCGCCCATAGTTCCGTAAGCGTCGTAGGAGTCGTTTCTATCAACGCCTTTGTATCCGAAACCGTATGAATACATTCCGAAAGGCTCGTCGCAAGTTAATCGATGCGTGCCGAAGGGAATTTCTAATGAAGCAATCGAATATCTGCTTTGCCCTAATCTTGTGAATTCATCTTCGTCGATAGATGAACCATTGAGTTCTAATGACCCGATTTCGTTGTTTGGGGCGACTACGTTTATTATGTGATGCCAAGCGCCGTTTACGGGCGTGGCAAATCTGTATGATTTTAAAAATTGCTGAGTCGGACTAACTAATATCATCATAGGGTCGCCGACCATATCGCCGTCGCTGAATCCGTGCGAATACTGAGCGACTAGCGACGGTTTAGTCGTAGCAATTTGAATGTCTCTATTTTCTCTGGCTTCGTAGAATTTGCCGGCTTGTAAAGTCGTTCTTAATTTGCCGTTGATAAATAGCTTAGTGTCGGGACTGTGCGCTAACACTCTATATGTGTGTCTTTTGCGAGATTTGAATTTTCCAAGATAAAAATGTCTGCCCCAAGAAGAAACGGGCGGTAACTGCTCTACTAAGTGGTTGCAGGCGACTGTGTCGGGCGGCACGTAAGCGCATTGATGGCCGCTGAATACGGCAATATTTTTGTCGGCTTTAATGTGCGTTCCCGTTAAGTCGCACTCCGAAAACGGTTGATATTTCGGCAGTATCTGGTAAACTTGCCCCCGATTTAACCTAATAGTGTGGTCTATTCCTTTTGGATAGTTGTTGGTGTTGACCGAAGGAGCTATAGTTACTTTTGTGTTATTTTCGAGCGCTATAATCGCTATTTGAGACAGAAGACCGGCTGATTCTCCGTAACAAAGCGCTCTATATTCTTTTCCCAAAACTTTAACGGGTAAGCCGAGGTAAGTGTCGGTTGTTTGGAATCGTCGGTTCAGTCCGTAAACGGATATGGGATTGTCGGAAGTGATATGGACCGCTTTTTTAACTATTTCTTCGCCTTTCGTTATTTCAGCTTCCGGCGATATTTTTATATTAACGACCGAACCGCCTGGAACTAAGGTGTCCATTTTGAATCTGAAATCTTTGATTTCTACCTTAACATTAGCGTCGTTGTCAGCCGTTAGAAAAAGCTCTAAGATTAATCTGTCCGAAGAAGAATTGCCCGTTTCTTTATAATTTCTTTGGAAGCAGAGCCAAAACTCCGTTCCGACGGGATTCTTTATTACTTTCTCGACTCGTTTTTCGACGCTGTCTTGTTGCGCCGATAAAGCAATCGGGAAAATTGCGGCTATTATTACAATTAATATTTTTTTCGAGTCTATCATTATCTATTTTAAGTAAATGAAATTTTGCGAATAAACTCCGTAATCGGTTATCATTACTAAATAATATTCCCCGCTGGCAAACTTCATATTGTCGGGCTTTAATTTTAGTTCGTATCTGCCTTTATCTAAGGATTGATTTAAGTCCGTAAGTTCTATTTTAGCGCCGTTTTTAGTAAATTCTAATTCTATCATTTCGCTAATTTCCTTGTGTGAAGCGACCATCCTGCCTTCGCTTGTGTATATAAATAGATTTATTTTAGTCGCTTTATTTAAACTGATTGGAAAGGTTGTTTCAAAATAGAATGGATTTTCAAAATTTTGTCCGATACCTTCCGGCGTTTTTCTATTTATCAGGTCTCCCAAAATTTTTATTTCGGCGGAATCCAGCTCGGCGTCCGTTATTTCTTCGTCGTTAATAAAAAGATGGGCGGGCGTAAGATACGTTATCGTATCGGGTCCTGCTAACGCCTCGACGTTTAGATAGCAAACAACTCCGTCCGCAACGTTTTGAACGTCTTCGCAGGAGATTTCAGCAAAAGATTCTTCCAAGTTGTCTAAATTTTTGACGAAATCGGGGTTAGGGCATTTCATTGCCGCGTTGGCGTCGCCTTCGGCGGATAGTATTTCTATGTTGAGAGCGTTAAAGTAAACGCTAAATTTAATTTTATCCGCTTCGGGGGCGTCGATTGTTCCGTAAACGGGAATTTTGTAAACTAAGCCTCTTTTTAAAGTAGTATCGTTAATAGATAGCGAAGCCGCCGCCTCGCATACTTGAGCGGAGGATAGCGTAAATAAAACCAAAAAGGCGATTAACGCCGATACTCTCTGTTTAACTAGTTTTTCGCTCAAACTTCATTCACGGTTAATTTTATTAATTTTTATTACTGCAAATATAGCGACAAGGCTAAGTCCATCAAAATAAAATTATGTTTTGAGCTTTTTCTTTTTAGCGGCGGGGAATAGTATGTTGTTTAAAATCAAGCGGTAACCGGGAGAATTTTTATATAGGTTAAGGTCGGTTGGCTCTTCGCCTACCATATGTCTGTAATCTTCAGGGTCGTGTCCGGCGTACCAAGTGAACGTTCCTTTGCCGACGTTGCCGTGGATATATTTTACCTCGTCGCTTCCTTCGCGCTCTGCCATTATTATAACCGATTTTTTGACGAAGCGCTTATGGAAAGCCGTCGTTTGACCCATAAAACCGCGAATTACGTTCACGTGGCATTGAGTCAGCATAGTAGGCACGGGGTCGTACTTAGCGGAAAATTCAAATAGGGTGAAATAGTCTATTTCCGGCTTGTGGGTGTTGTTGGGTCTGACGTCTATTTCCGAGAATTCGTAAACGTGAGGATTAGTTATTAGCTTGAAGTCTTTAAAAGCGAATGTGTTTTCGTAATTGAGTTTTTGGTTTACGTTCGGTTCGACTGGGTCGCCGTCGAACATTTGCGGACATATATCGACGTTGAGAGCGGCGAGCGCGATATCGAAAGTGTCGGTGCCGGAACACATAGCGAAAAGGAAGCCGCCGCTTTTAACGTATTCCGTTATTTTTAGGACGACGTCCTTTTTCATTTCCGATACCTTTTTGTATCCCAACTTCTTAGCGGTCGATTCGTTGAGAGTTACTTGTTCGATATACCAAGGCTTGTTTTTGTAAGCCGCCCAGAATTTCCCGTATTGTCCGGTGAAGTCTTCGTGGTGAAGGTGCAGCCAGTCGTATTTTTGCAATTCACCGGCTAATACTTCCTCGTCCCAAATAATATCGCAGTCGATTTCTGCGTAATCAAGAGCCAATCGAACCGCGTCGTCCCAAGGTTGCGAGCCGGGAGGAGCGTAAACGCCGATTTTCGGAGCTTTCTCCAGCTTTACTATGTCCATATTCACGTCGTCGTCCTGCGCTTCCGCGTATATTTCCGACGATTCCGATTCGTTTATGCGATTGAACGAGACGCCTCGTATTCGGCATTCGTTCGCTATTTTGTCTGTATAAGCAGTAATAAACGAACCGCCGCGATAGTTTAGCGCCCAATCGACCGGCTGTCCGTTTTTTATTACCCAATAAGCTACGCCGTAGGCTTTCAAGTGATTCGTTTGCGCCAAATCCATCGGAATTATCATCTTATCGGCTTTCGCCGCCGAAGCGAAAACGAGCGAAAGAATCGCGGTTAATATTATCAGCTTTATTTTCATAACTTTTCTCGTCTTTTCTCTTAATTTTTATTTTTCTCGCTAATATCTAACCAAACGTTATATAGGATTAAATATTTTTGTTTTTGTATCTTTGATGTATAGTAAAAACGAAAATTTCGGTTATTAAAGTATATTAAAGTAAATGAAGATTACGGAATTATTGGGTCTTAAAAAGCCGCTGGTGTTGGCTTCAAAATCGCCGAGAAGGAGGAGATTGCTAAAGCAGTTGGGATTTAGCTTTGAAGTGAAACCGTCGCGGATAGACGAAGATAAAATCGGTTTTGATGGCAACCCCAATAAATACGCGGCTCAATTGGCGTCGCTCAAAGCCGGAGACGTATCCAGCGAAACTGAAAAAGATTGTTTAACGTTGGGAGCCGATACGATTGTCGCGCTTGACGGACGTTTGTTGCACAAACCCGAAGACGAGAACGACGCTTTCGATATATTAATGACTTTGAGCGGAAGGACTCATAAAGTTTATACTGGGATAGCGCTTGTTAATGGAAAACAATCAGCCGTCGCCGTCGAGACGACCGACGTTACTTTTCGGCAATTGGAAGACGAGGAAGTTTGGGCTTATATAAAAACCGGCTCGCCTATGGATAAGGCGGGCGCATACGGCATTCAGGACGACTTCGGAGCCGTTTTCGTAGAAAGAATCGAGGGCTGCTATTATAATATAGTCGGACTGCCCCTGCAGTTGTTATACAGAGAAATCAGAAAATTCGTTCGTTCAACAAAATAAATAAAACGTTATGATTGCTTCATTTATTAGAAAAGTCGCTTTTAGGTTGCTGTTGACCGTCGCTTTGGCTATATTTACTTTTTCGTTCGCCGGCGCGAAAATTTTGATGAAGCCGTATTTGCAAGCCGTTACCGATAGTTCCGTTATCGTTATGATAGAAACGGACTCTAAGTCGGACGTAACGGTGAAATACGGATTGACGGAAGATTTAGAAAAGCGAGCCGAAACTTTCTTTTACGTTGAAACGGAGAGGAGAAATCCGACGTTCGTCCATCGAGTAAAATTACGCGGTTTGAAAGCGGGGACTCGATATTATTATCAAGCGGGTTTTAGGAATGAAAAGACGGAGGTTGATTCTTTTAAAACGGCGGTAAAGCCGGGCGAAGAGTTTACTTTCGCGATAATGGGGGACAATCGCTCTAATCCGGATATTTTTAGCGGCGTATGCGAAGAAATGAATAAACATAAACCGGATTTTTCATTATATATTGGAGACTTGTGTTATAATTCCGAATACAGTTCTTGGAAGAAGGAATTTTTAATCGAAGAAAATTTAGCGCTTTGCGCGAGCGCTCCGTTCTTCAACGCCGTAGGCAATCATGAAGATTGGGCTCAAAACACTAAGGCTTTTACTCAATCGCTTTCCGAGGGGGAAACGAATCTGCCTTTTTATACATTCGATTACGGCGACGCTCATTTTGTTATAATAAGCTCGGAAAGTTCTTTTTCAAAGCATGGGAAACAATATAAGTCAATAAAAGAAAGTTTGGAAAATACAGATAAATCTTGGAAAATCGCCGCCGTTCATATTCCGGCTTATTCAGCCGGCGGACACGGCGGCAACGCGGTCGTTAAGAAATTCACAGAGGACGTTTTGGAGCCGAACGGGGTTCAAGTCGTTTACTCCGGGCATTCGCATTTTTATCAGCATAATTATATTGAGCCGATTCATCATTTTATCATAGCGGGCGGAGGCGCGCCTTTGTATTCGCCGGAAAAAGAAGATTTCGTAGTTAAATCGGCGAAAAAATACCATTACGCTATATGTAAAGTAAGCGCTAAGAGTTTTAATATGAAAGTTTACGACATTCACGGCGAAATAATAGAGGAGTTCGCGTTAACAAAATGGAAATAAAGACGCCCATTCCGACATTCGACGACGTGAAGGAAGCTCGCGTAAGGATTAAAGATTACGCGATTAAAACACCGGTTTTAACGAGCGAGCAAATTAACGCTATTGCGGAGAGCGAGATATATTTTAAATGCGAGAATTTTCAGAAAGTCGGCGCGTTCAAATATCGCGGGGCAAGTAACGCGGTATTATCGCTTTCCGAGAGAGAGCTTGAAAAAGGCGTCGCGACGCATTCTTCCGGCAATCATGCGCAAGCTTTGGCGTTAGCTGCGCGAAACGTAGGCGCCGCCGCTTATGTAGTAATGCCGAACAATTCGCTGAAAGTGAAAAAGGAGGCGGTAGCCGGCTACGGAGCCAAGATATATTATTGCGAGCCGTCATTAGAAGCGCGAGAAAGAAATCTGGGAAAAGTAATCGAAAGAACGGGAGCGACTTTCATTCATCCATACGATAATTTTAACGTAGTTTGCGGGCAGGGGACGGCGGCGCTGGAATTATTTGAACAAGCGCCGAAGCTCGACGCGCTAATAGTTCCCGTGGGCGGCGGCGGTTTGCTTGGCGGCTCGCTGATTAGCGCTAAAGCCGTAAGCCCGGAAACGAAAGTAATAGCCGCCGAGCCGGAGGGCGCGGACGACGCTTATCGCTCGCTCGAGGCGGGCGAAATTATCCCGTCCGTAAATCCGCAAACCGTAGCCGACGGACTGCTCACGTCTTTAAGCGAATTAACTTTCGAAATAATAAAATCAAAAGTCTCGCGAATTGTAACGGTCGGCGACGCGGCGATAATACAAGCCATGAAATTGATTTGGGAGCGAATGAAAATAATAGTCGAGCCTTCGGCGGCGATAACTTTAGGCTTGCTTCTCGAAAACAAAATCGATTTAACGGACAAAAAAATAGGCGCGATATTATCCGGCGGCAACGTCGATTTGGACAATTTGCCGCGGGGGTGAAGTTTTTAGATGTGGCGCGCTTTCGAAGTGTGGCGCATCTTGTTGAGTTCGATTCATCCGATGACTTGGAGTCGTCGGATAAATATACTACCAACGCCCGCTCTTTGAAAAATGAGACAAAACGCTTATATTGCGCTATGTTATGGAAAGGCAAGAGAAAATAGACAGCCGCCTCGGCTTTATCGGTCGGGAGCGGGATTTTGAGAGCGATTACTTCGCTTTGGGAGCGAGGATGTGCGACGCGGAGACGGGGCGGTTCTTGAGCGTCGACCCGCTATTCGAGAGCTTCGACGCGCATACGCCCTACCATTACGCCTACAACAGCCCGATAAAGTATAAAGACCCGAGCGGGCTAGCGACGGAGAAGGAGGAAGAAATTCAGGAGATGGAAATCGATTGGGAAACAATAGCGCAGGGCTACGCAATGGCTGAGGCAACCCGTTATATAATGAGTTTTACGAGCGCGGATTTAATAAGAATGACCTTAACTGGTTTTGGGCAGTATATACCGGAAGAACTTGGAGGGAAAGCCGCGGTTCTTGCTTATGATTCATATTTGTCATTTGGAAACGAGGGCGGCGGTTCAAGTAGCGGTTCAAACAGCGGAACTGACGGTTCAACGCGAGCCAGCGGAGACAAAGCTAATAACGGAACGGGTATTTATGGTAATAACGAGTCAAACGGATCCGAAGAGAACGGTGGAAGTAAGGTTAGAGATAAAATAGAAAAGATAGGAGTTGATGAGAATAACGTTTCAGAGTATATTACGCCTGATGTAATAATTACGGCGAAGAAGCCTACCGCCTTAGAACGTTTTAGCTTTTTTTTAGAAAGTATGGCGCTGTTAGGATTCTCAAGCGGCATTAAAGATGGAATTATAGGCGATGCTATCAGAATGAATAATGGATTTGTAGCCGGAAGAGGTTTAGCGACATATATGAAATTATCTAAATATGGCGGTGTCGCTGCGGCTCTTCCTTATTTTGGTTATCAAGGAAAAGGAGTTTATGATTATTATTTTGAAGCAGGCGGAAGCAATCCAAGCGTTGGGATAAAATACGGTTTAGATGTATTAGCTGCCGGAGCTATGTATATTCCATATGGAGGATGGATAGTCGGAGGCGGTTATTTTTTAATTGATATTTCAACTGGCGGATTTGGCGGATGGGGCGATCCATGGTCAACTAAGCCATAATAAAAGGAGCGGATATTATGATAGACTATCTTTTATATTTTACTTATTATGCTGTGAGAAAATATACCGACAAAGATCACCCCTTGTTTTTGGCGCCTTTTGCTTTTGCATTTTCAACGGGATTGCATTATCTTTCGTTAGCGTCGTTAATAAATTTATTGTTTGGAGATAAACACATCCCCGTTTTACCTTATGAATTTTTTCCTGAAGAATTCCAAGATGCGGTATGGACAATATATGTTGTTCTTTTATTTTTGTTAAGTCATATTTTATTTAGAATTAGATTTAAAAATTATATTGAAAAATACGAAGGAGAAAATTCGACAGTTAAGAAATTTAATCCTTGGTGGGGATGGTTATATTTTGTAAGTTCTGGCATTCTTTTTATGTTATTGATATTTATAAAGTGCGCGCAAAACAATGGTTTAATATAATTATGAACACTACCGACGGCGACTAAAACCGCCTCGGCTTTATCGGTCGGGAGCGGGATTTTGAGAGCGATTACTTCGCTTTGGGAGCGAGGATGTGCGACGCGGAGACCGGGCGGTTCTTGAGCGTGGACCCGCTGTTCGAGAGCTTCGACGCGCATACGCCCTACCATTACGCTTACAACAGCCCGATAAAGTATAAAGACCCGAGCGGGCTGGCGCCGGAGCGAGATGAGAAAGTAGAGAAGACGCAAGCGATGTTAATCGACGGCAAAAATGTTGGCTTGATGTTTTTAATTGGTATGCAGCTTATTGCGGAGTTAGATGATTTGGCAGAGAGATTCGCCAAAGAAGACGCCATGTACGAAGCGGAAGCGGACGCTTTGTTTGAGCAGCGAAACGCGATTATAGGCGGTAACAAAGACGGCGGCGGCGGTAGGGATAGTAAGGACGAAGCTAAGAATGGCAACCCCAAAGCTGACGACGACAAGGAGGGGAATAGACAAAAGAAAATTAAAGAACCGGATACTGGTAGCGAAGATAATAACTCAGAAGAAAGTTCCAAAGGTAAAAAGAAACTGAACGATGTAACTGAAATATTTAATAAGAAAATTGAAGAATTGAAAATATTTTTTCGGGAATGGGCGAATGATTACTCTTGGCATGCCTATCCTCAAAAATTATTAGATTTCAAAGATAAAGCAAAAACAAATAGTATTTTGGATTTAAAGAATAATGGATTTGGCATTAATGATATAGGTGAATTGTCTATTTATGATGGAAAAATATATAGATATGAAGATTATGGCAATATGGCGTTCGGTATAATTTCTCGCGAAATTGGTATTTCTTGTACTCATGCCTTAATGGGCGCTGGCTTATATCATGTATATGAGCAAACAATAAAAAGAAGTGAAATGCCAGGATTAAATTCTTTGAATATATTTGGTTTTGGTGATGACTGGAGAGATTCTTATATGATCGTAAAAGGTTATTATTTTATGAATAAATAAGGAATGTACAAATGAAAGCGTCAAAATTAAAATTCTATGGTTATTATATATTAATTTTATTTATTTTATTGGTTCAATTTGGATGTGGAGCGGATGATCCTAAATATTATAATAAAATCCATTTTTCTGATTCTATAGAACAAGTTGAAGATTCAATTAGGTGTTTTTTAAAGTTATGGGAAAATCTACCTGAAGGATTTAAATCTTTTCAATTAAGAGGCGATACTTTGTATTTTAAGAGTAATGAAATAGCATATATTAAAAATAAGTTGTATAATAAAAAACTATCTAGATTAAATAGAAGTGAAGTGAAAAAGTTTTATTCGTTAATGAGATACTTTAGCGAAAATAATATCGATCTTATTATGTCTAGTCCTACTATTGAAGTTGCTTTTATGTATTATTATAAACATTGGGATTCGGTTTATTATCCAGAACTAGAATACAGCAGATCAATATTTCTATTAAAAAACGAAAATCAAATAAAAACAATCAAAAATGAAGAGTATCCTTTTGAAAGAAAAATATTAGATATAAAAGATAGTTTGATTCTTTGTACTTATCGATGATAGTATAAAATATTTTTTAATATAAATTATAAATTTTATTAGATTAGTATGTATATTGCGCTAAGTTATGGAAAGACAAGAGAAAATAGTTAGCCGCCTCGGCTTTATCGGTCGGGAGCGGGATTTCGAGAGCGATTACTTCGCATTGGGAGCGAGGATGTGCGACGCGGAAACGGGGCGGTTCTTGAGCGTTGACCTGCTGTTCGAGAGCTTCGACGCGCATACGCCCTACCACTACGCCTACAACAGCCCGATTAAGTATAAAGACCCGAGCGGGCTGATGACAATAAGCGACGTAGAGACAGGAAAGCAAATCTTAAACGCGTTGTATGGGGAAAAGCAACAGTGGCTTGATATTGAAATTGGCGACCCCGGAGGATTCGACGAAGAACAGAGCAATTGGGATAATTTGTATTTCCAAGATAACTATGAATTGGATCCTTGGGATTATTTGTCCACAGGAGCTTTGTATTTATCTTATGGCGGCGGTGGCGGAAGCGAGGAAAACGAAGAGAATACAAACAAGGAAAGCGAACCCGTCAACGAAGGCGAAAGAACTGGAGAGGAAAGCGGAGAGACGGAAAATGGGAATGGGAAAACTGATTCTAATTGGAGTTTAAAAGGATT
>CAZDXB010000006.1:142442-142679 GCA_964509335.1 uncultured Hyphomicrobiales bacterium
TCTAAAAAATATTGGCACAGTTACAAATTTGTTTTTTAATTGGCTTTCTGGTTCAGGTGGAGGGGCTGATAACACTGAGGTGTTTGTTAATGATGAGGTTACAGCCGCCTTAAAAAATTCAATAGGCGTAAGTAAAGCAAGAGAATATTTTTATGATAAATATGAAGACGCTGAAAGCTATGAAGGAGCAAACGTAACGGATTTCGGCGGTGAATTTGGTTTATCAGGGATACTAAA